>DKJA01000098.1 GCA_002454505.1 Oxalobacteraceae bacterium UBA6704 | reverse complement strand
ACGGTGCGCGACCTGGCCGCAGCCTTCGCAGCACACAGCCTGTGCCTGGATACGATCGAGCAGCATGGCCGCGACCATCCCGGCTGCCCGCACTGTCACGGCACGTGCATTTACCGGCATGGCTACGCGTCAGGGCTGCAGCGCTACCGCTGCCGTGAATGCCGCCGCACCTACAATGCGCTGACCAATACCCCGCTGGCCCATCTGCGGCTGCGCGGCAGATGGCTGCCGTACCTCGCATGCATGCTCGATTCGCAGACCGTCCGCAAGGCAGCCGAGACGGTGGCGATCCACCGCAACACGAGTTTTCGGTGGCGGCACCGCTTTCTCGCCGGCGCGCAGCGGAAGCGGCCAGCGCAGGTGCAGGGCATCGTCGAGGCGGACGAGACGTATCTGCTCGAATCGCAGAAAGGCTCGCGCAACTTGACCCGGCCGGCGCGCCACCGGGGCGGCGTCGCCGACACGCGCGGCATCACGAAGCAGCACGACTGCATCCTCGTGGCCCGTGATCGTGCCGGCAATACGCTGGACTGGGTCACGGGCCGCGGGCCGGTGTCGGTGTATCAGGCCGGCCGCTGCCTGCGTCCCGTGCTGGCGCGGGACGCCGTGCTGGTCACCGATGGCGCCATGGCGTACCGGAGGTTCACCCGGGATGCCGGTATTGCCCACAAGCCGCTCAATCAGCGGGCCGGCGTGCGTAGCGACGGCCCGTATCACTTGCAAAATGTAAACGGCTATCACAGCCGCTTCAAGGGCTGGCTGGCGCGCTTCCGCGGTGTGGCCAGCCGGTACTTGCCGAATTATCTCGGCTGGCGCCGCGCGCTCGATACACACAGCATCAGGACGCCGGAGCAGTTCCTGCTGGCGGCGATCGTGCCGCAACCGGCTGCATCGCTTCATTGATCACCAGCGCAGCCCCTTCACAAATCATTCAACAACGTCGGGTGACAGAGCCTTTTTCTTGGCCGTTCGGGGCGGCGGCACGGCTGCCCCCGCGGCGGCATGTCTGCGTGCGTTCAAGCAAAGCCAACAACAACCCCGGGGACAGGCCCCTGCGGGGACAGTCCCCACTTATCTACCGCCGCCCATACATCATCAGCTCCGCCAGCACGCCCCGTGCCGGGCCGGCCATGTCGATGGCGGCCAGCGACAGCCCCAGCACCGCCTGCAGTGGCGATTCGTTGGCGAACACGCGGGCCATCGTGTCGGTCAGGCGCACGGTCAGGTCGCGGTCCTGGCGGCGCAGCGCCGCGTACTCGGCCAGCGTGGCAGGCGTGGCGCCGCGGGCCAGCAGGCGCGCCAGCACGGTGGCGTCGCGCAGGCCCAGGTTCAGGCCCTGGCCGGCCACCGGGTGCAGCGTCTGCGCCGCGTTGCCGATGGCGGCCGTGCGGGCGCTGCCGGCCATGCCGGCATTCAGGCCCAGCGGGAAGGCCAGGCGGCGCGTCGCCGCGGTGAACCGGCCCAGCCGGCCGCCGAAGGTGTCGCCCAGCCGGGCAAGAAATTCGTTGTCCGACAGCGCCAGCAAGGCCGGCGCATTCTCCGGCCGCACGCACCACACCAGCGAATAGCCGTCGTCCTGCGGCAGCAGCGCCAGCGGGCCTTCGCTGGTGAAGCGTTCGTAGGCGCGGTGGGCCACCGGCGCGCTGGTGTGCACCTGGGCGATGATCGCCGTCTGGCCGTAATCGCGGGTTTTCGCCTTGTCCGCCTGCTCGCCGAACAGGCCGCCCTCGGCCTGCACGGCAACCGCCGCGGTGACCGCGCGGCCGTCGGCCAGCGCCAGCCGCACTTCGTCCGGCGTCTCGTCGATGCCGGTCACGCGGGCCGGCCGCAGCGTGGCGATGCCGAGGCGTTCGCACAGCGCGCCCAGCACCGTCACGATGTCGCCGTAGCGGGTGACGTAGCCCAGCGCCGGCACGCGTTGCTCGTCGCGCGTGATCATGCTGCGGCCGAACTGGCCCTTGCGGGACACGTGGATCTCGTGGATCGGCGTGGCCGGCACGGGCCAGGCGCCCACCTGCTCGAGGATCTGGCGGCTGCCCCACGACAGCGCCAGCGTGCGCGGATCGTTGCCGGCCGCATCCAGCGTTTTCGCGTCGATCAGCACGACGCGCTCCGGCGCGGCACCCCGCTGCACCAGCAGCGCCGCCAGCGCCATGCCGGCCGGGCCGGCGCCGCAGATGGCGACATCGTAGTTGTTCGACTGTGTGTTGTTCATCTTCCCTCCGCCATCAGGCTTTCGATCGCGGCCACCGACTTCGGCGCCGCATCCGTCAGCACCCGCGGGCCGGCTGCGCCAACCACCACATCGTCCTCGATGCGGATGCCGATATGCCAGAACGCTTCCGGCACGCCCGGTGCCGGTTGCACGTAGATGCCCGGCTCCACCGTCAGCACCATGCCTTCGCGCAGCGCGCGCGACGGCTTGTCGGGATGCGCCGTATCGCGGTAGACGCCCGCGTCGTGCACGTCCATGCCCAGCCAGTGACTGGTGCCGTGCATGTAGAACGCTGCATACGCCTTGTTCGCGATGACGTCGTCCACCGTGCCGTGGCTGTGCGCATCCAGCAGTCCCGTATCGAGCATGCCCTGCGCCAGCACGCGGACGGCCGCGTCGTGCACCGAGTGGAAGGTGCGGCCGGGCAGGATGGCATCGAACGCCGCCTGCTGCGCGGCCAGCACCAGCTCGTACAAGGTGCGCTGCGGCGCCGTGAAGCGGCCGTTGACGGGCCACGTGCGGGTGATGTCCGACGCGTAGCCATCCAGCTCGCAGCCGGCATCGATCAGCACCAGGTCGCCGTCCCGGGTGCGGCGGGCGTTGCTGTTGTAATGGAGGATGCAGGCGTTCGCGCCCGAGGCGACGATCGGCGTGTAGGCGGGGAACTGTGCGCCGTTGCGGCGGAACTCGTACAGCAGTTCCGCTTCCAGCTCGTATTCGAACATGCCGGGCCGGGCGGCCCGCATCGCGCGCAGATGCGCCGCGCCGGCGATCTCGCCGGCACGCAGCATGATGGCCTGTTCGTGCGCATCTTTGACGACGCGCATTTCATCGACGATGACCGCGATGTCGCGCAAGGCCGGCGGCGCCGCGATGCCGCTGCGCGCCTTGGTCCGCACGGCATTCAGCCAGCCGCGCAGCTGCGCATCGAAGCGCTCGTCGCGCGCCAGCCGGCAGTACAGCGCCGGCGCGTCGGCCAGCAGGTCCGGCAGCGCGTCGTCCAGCGTGCCAACCGGGAAGGCGGCATCGAAGCCGAATTCCAGGCGGGCCGCGTCGGGGCCGTAACGCACGCCTTCCCACGTTTCCCGTTCGGCGTTCTTCTCGCGGCAGAACAGGATCGCCTGCCCCTTGCCGCCGCCGCGCGGCGCGACAAGCACCAGCACCGCTTCCGGCTCGGCAAAGCCGGTCAGGTAATAAAAGCTGCTGTCGTGACGGTAGGGATATTCGCTGTCGCCGTTGCGCAGCACTTCCGGGCTCGTTGCCAGCACGGCCACGCTGCCCGGCTCCATCTGCGCAAGCAGGGCGGCGCGGCGCGTGGCGTGGACCGTCATGCCTGTTTTGCGCCAAAGTTGGCGTTCAGCTGGTCCAGCTGGTCCGGCGTGCCGACGTTGTCCCAGTCGCCTTCGTAGACTTCGCCGCCCACCAGGCCCCTGGCCGCGTATTCGCGCAGCAGGTTGCCCAGGCCGGCGTGCTGGCCGGCCGCGATTCCGTCGAACATCGCCATGCGGTACACGCCGATGTTCCCGAAGGTGTAGGTCGGCGCGCCGTCATTGGTGACCGTGTACAGGTTCAGGCCGAAGTCGCCCTTCGGGTGGAACCACGGGTTCTTGACGAGCCAGATCCAGGCGATGTCGCGCTGCTCCGGCGTGTAGGCGTTGCCGCGGATGTCGTGATCGTGCAGCACGTCCGTCACTTCGCTGAAATCGAAGTGGGGGCACCAGATGTCGCCGGAAATGGCCAGGAAAGGCGCCTCGCCCAACAGGTGACGGGCATTGGCGATGCCGCCCGCCGTTTCCAGCGCTTCCGCCTCTGCGGAATATTGAATCGTGGCGCCGAAGCGGCTGCCGTCGCCCAGGTGCTCTTCGATCATCGCGCCCAGGTGGGCGTGGTTGATGACGATCTCGGTGATGCCGGCCCTGACCAGGTTCAGCACATGCCACTCGATCAGCGGCCTGCCCCGCACTTTCAGCAGGGGTTTCGGGCAGGTGTCCGTCAATGGACGCATGCGCGCGCCGCGGCCGGCGGCGAAGATCATGGCTTTCATCGGATCCTCAGAAAGTGTAGCGGACGTCGGGCTGGCGCTGTTCCAGCGCATCGAGCAGCTTGATCAGCGGCTTCAGTTCGCGGTAGCGGTTCGCCGTGGTGCGCACGTATTCCATCACCGTCGGCAGGTCGCCCAGGTACAGGCTCTTGCCGTCGCGGTAGTTCAGGCGGCAGAAGATGCCGAGGATCTTCAGGTGGCGCTGCAGCGCCATGTATTCGAAGTCCTTGTAGAAGTTGTCGAAGTTCCGGTGCACCGGCAGGCCCGCTTCGCGCGCATGCTGCCAGTAGCGGATCACCCAGTCCAGCACCAGTTCCTCGTCCCACGACACGTAGGCGTCGCGCAGCAGCGAGGCCGCGTCGTACGTGATCGGGCCGTACACGGCGTCCTGGAAGTCGAGGATGCCCGGGTTGTTCTCGTCCATCCACATCAGGTTCCGCGAGTGGAAGTCGCGGTGCATGAACACCTGCGGCTGCGCCAGGCAGACGGCGACGATGTGGTCGAACACCTTCTGCAGTTCGGCGCCCTGCGCCTCGGTCAGCTCCGTCTTCAGGTGGTGGCCGATGTACCACTCGGGGAAGATGTTCAGTTCGCGCAGCATGAAGGCGCGGTCGAACTCGGGCAGCACGCCCGGTTCGCTGCGCTGCTGGATCTTGACCAGCGCGGACAGCGCCTGCGCATACAGCGCGCTGGCATTGTCCGGGTTCAGCGCCTGCAGGTAGGTGGTGGTGCCCAGGTCGGACAGCAGCAGGAAGCCCTGCGCCAGGTCCTGCGCATGAATCGCCGGCACCGAAACGCCCGCTTCGGCCAGCAGTGCGTCCACCTTGACGAAGGCCGGGGTATTCTCCCGCTCGGGCGGCGCATCCATGGCCACCAGCGTGGCACCGTAGCGGGCCTGGGCGGCGGGCAGCACGTCGAAGCGGAAATAGCGGCGGAAGCTGGCGTCGGCCGAGGCGGGCCGCGCCGAGGCGACGTCCACGATATCGAGGCCTTGCAGCCAGGTTTTCAGGAGACTCAGGCGGGAGTCCGCGGCGGGCGCGGTACTGCCGGGAGGTGGTAAATTAGACAATGAAGACATGAATACAGCCTGAGCAATCCGGTTGTTGACAGAGGAATCCCATATAATAAGGGATTCAATTCAAAAAATCGCCTTTATGGTGCTACGCGTGACGTTCTTTTCATGAGCCTGGCCCCCCCTTTCAAGAAACGCTGGGCGTACGCCATCACAGCGCTGATCGCCGCATCGGCGAGTTCCGTCCATGCGCAGTCCCATCCGGCCGCCGGCAAGGTGGCGCCGCGTGCCGAAGATCCCGATGCCCCGGTGACCATCCGTGCCGAGGAAATCAGCGGCCGCCCCGAGCGCGAGGTGATCCTCAAGCGCGACGTGGAGGTGGTGCAGGACAAGATGCGCGTCACCGCCGACGCGGCCTGCTACCGCCAGGTGGAATCGGAACTGGAAGCAAACGACAACGTGCGCATCTGGCGCTTCGGCGACTACTACACGGCCGACGAGCTCAAGATCAACACGGAAACCGGCATCGGCTTCGCGCAGAATCCCACGTACAAGCTGGAACTGAATAACGCGCAGGGCAAGGCGAAACGCATCGACTTCCTCAGCGAGGACACGGCGCGCGTCATCGACGGCACCTACAGCACCTGCCAGGGCCCGAATCCGGACTGGTACCTGAAATCGAGCACGCTGGACCTGGACCAGGGCCGCGACGTGGGCACCGGCGGCGCCACCATCGTCTATTTCAAGGACGTGCCGCTGATCGGCACGCCGGCGATGTCGTTCTCGCTGTCCGGCGCGCGCCGCTCCGGCTGGCTGCCCGTCGTGCCGGGCTACTCGTCGCGCGGCTCGGCCGAACTGACAGTGCCGTACTACTTCAACATCGCGCCGAACCGCGACCTGACGCTGATCCCCCACTACATCTCGCGCCGCGGGCTGCAGATGGGCGCCGTCGGCCGCTACATGGGCGAGACGGATGCCGGCACCTACGAGGGCCGCACGCTGATCGAGTACCTGCCGAACGACAAGGAGGCAGGCCGCGACCGCTGGCAGATCAATTCCACGCACTCGCAGGCGCTGGCCAAGGACTGGTCGTACGGCTGGAACGTGCGCAAGGCATCGGACGACAACTACCCGAACGACTTCTCCAGCACCGTCGCCGGTTCGGCCGAACGCCAGCTGCTGCGCGAGCTGCGCACCGATTACCGGGGCGAGTACTGGAGCCTGACGGCCCGCGTGCAGAAGTACCAGGTACTGCAGGATCCGGATACGAACACGATCACCGCGCGCCCGTACGACCGTCTGCCGGCGATCAACTTCCACGCCGCGCGCTACGACGTGGGCGGCTTCGACTGGCAGGTGGACAGCGAACTGACCAAGTTCCGCTACAACACGGACCTGATCTGCCCGGGCGGCTCGTCCGGCGATCCGGCACTGTGCCAGAGCGATTCGAAGATCAACGGCGCCCGCATGGTGGTGCAGCCGCAGGTCAGCTTCCCCATCATCAGCCCCAGCTACTTCATCACGCCGAAGCTGATGCTGAACGCCAGCACCTACCAGCTGGACAAGTTCAACGACGAGGACAGCCGCTCCGTCACGAAGGCGATCCCCACCTTCTCGCTCGATTCGGGCCTGGAGTTCGAGCGCAGCACGAAGCTGTTCGGCCGCGCCGTGACGCAGACGCTGGAACCGCGCCTGTTCTACGTGTACACGCCATACCGCGACCAGAGCGACGTGCCGGTGTTCGATACGGCCGAATCCACGTTCAACTTCTCGCAGCTGTTCTCCGAGAACCGCTTCGTGGGTTCGGACCGCATCGGCGACGCAAACCAGGTGACGGCCGCCGTGGTGTCGCGCTTCCTCGAGGAATCCGGCGCCGAGCGGCTGCGCCTGGCGTTCGGCCAGCGCTTCTACTTCAACGACCAGCGCGTGCAGCTGACCGACACGAAGCCCGTCAGCACGGGCCGTTCCGACCTGCTGCTGGCCGGTACCGGCCGGATCTCCGAAACGTGGGGCGTGGACAGCGCGGTGCAGTACAACCAGGGCGAGAGCCGCGTCGTCAGCTCGAACCTGAACGTGCAGTACCAGCCGGGCGCCCGCAAGGTGTTCAATGCGGGCTACCGCTTCCTGCGCGACAGCTTCAAGAACGTCGACTTCTCCACCCAGTGGCCGCTGACGGACAAATGGTTCGGCGTGGGCCGCATGAGCTACTCGCTGCAGGATCACCGCATCCTGGAGAGCATCATCGGCCTCGAATACAACTGCGACTGCTGGGTGTTCCGCATGGGCGCGCAGCGCTTCGTGACGACGTCGAACAAGACCTCCACGCAGATCTTCTTCCAGCTCGAGCTGAACGGCCTGTCGAAATTCGGCATCGGCAATCCGCTGGAGGTGCTGAAGAACAGCATTCCGGGCTACCAGCAGGTCAATCCGGGATACCGCCGCTGATCCTGATACACTGCTTGTCCCGATTTTCCACCCGACTCAAAGAGCGTTTCCGATATGCGTAAGTCCAGTAAGCACCCGATCACCCTCGCAGCCATCCTGCTGTGTGCCATGGCTGCCGGCAGCGTGGCCTCGGCACAGGACGCCAAGCCGGCGGCCGCCGTTCCTCCCGCAGCCGCCGCGCCGGCCGAACAGCCGAAGGGCTTCATCCCGCCCGGCCAGTCGAAGAACACGGAAATCGATTCAATCGCCGTCATCGTCAACGAAGACGTGATCACGCGCCGCGAACTGAACGAGCGCGTCAACGTGATCGTCCAGCGCATGCGTGCGCAGAAGGTGCAACTGCCGGATGCGGCCGTCCTGCAGCGCCAGATCCTGGAGCGCATGATCGTCGAACGCGCCCAGCTGCAGATGGCCAAGGAAATGGGCGTGCGCGTGGACGACACGATGCTCGACCGGGCGATCGGCCGCATCGCCGAACAGCAGAAGCTGACCACGCAGCAGCTGCGCGACCAGATCGAGAAGGAAGGCACGTCGTTCGCCTCGTTCCGCGAGGAGATCCGCGAGGAGATCATCACGTCGCGCCTGCGCGAACACGAGGTCGACGCGAAGATCCAGATCTCCGAAGGGGAAGTGGACAGCTTCCTCGCCGCGCAGGAAGCGGCAGCGGCCGAACAGCAGGAACTGAACATCTCGCAGATCCTCGTGCGCATTCCCGAGAACGCGACGCCGGACGTGATCGCCCAGCGCCAGAAGCGTGCCGAGGAAGTGCTGCGCCAGCTGCGCACCGGTGCCGACTTCGCCAAGATCGCCGCCACCTACTCCGATGCCACCGATGCGCTGCAGGGTGGCGTGGTGGGCTGGCGGCCGAGCGACCGCATCCCGCCGATGTTTGCCGAAGCGCTGTCCAAGATGCAGCCGGGCCAGGTGACGCCGATCATGAAGAGCGTGGGCGGTTTCCACATCCTCAAGCTCGTCGACAAGCGCACGCTGGCGCAGGCGCAGGCCGAGGCGGAAGTGCAGCAGACGCACGCCCGCCACATCCTGCTGAAGGTGACGCCGACGATGAGCGCCGCCGATGCCAAGCGCAAGTTGGCCGAACTGAAGGAACGCCTGGACAGCAAGGCGTCGTCGTTCGAGGAACTGGCGCGCCTGTATTCGAACGACACGTCGTCGAACAAGGGCGGCGACCTGGGCTGGCTGTACCCGGGCGACACGCTGCCCGAATTCGAGAAGGCGATGAACGAGCTGAAGCCGGGCGAAGTGAGCGGCGTCGTCGAGACGAGCTTCGGCTACCACCTGATCGAAGTCCTCGAGCGCAAGTCGGAAGACATGGGCAAGGAGAAGAAGCGCAACGAAGCCCGCATGGCGCTGCGCGAACGCAAGATGGTGGAAGCGGCGGAAGACTTCCAGCGCGAAGTGCGCGACCGCGCCTACGTCGAGTACCGCAGCGACGACCTGAAGCAAGAGCAGTAAAGTCAAGTAAAAACAGGGGCACCGCATGAGCGCCAACCATCCAGTCAGGCGCTCCGGCGGGCGCCCCGTCATCTGCATCACCACCGGCGAGCCAGCCGGCATCGGCCCGGAGATCTCCATCCGCGCCGCGTGGGCCATGCGCGAGCGCGTCAACTGCGTGCTGCTGGGCGACGCCGCCTTCCTGGCGCTGACCGCCGAAACCATCGATCCCGCCATCCGCATCAGCGCCCTGTCGCTGCAAGCCGTCCGCAACGGCGGCGTGCCGCACTTCGGGCCGGACCGGCTGTGCGCGATCGACATCCCGCTGGCCGCGCACGTGGTGCCCGGCACGCTGGACAAGGAGAATGGCCGCGCCGTGCTGGCCACGCTGGATGCCGCCATCGAAGGCATCCAGGCCGGCTGGTTCGAAGCGGTGGCCACGGCCCCGCTGCAGAAGAGCACCATCAACGATGCGGGCGTGGCGTTCTCCGGCCACACCGAATATTTTGCCGACCGCACGCATACGGCGCAGGTGGTGATGATGCTGGCCGGCGAACCCCATGGGATTGAAGGGGTGCCGCAGCTGCGCGTGGCGCTGGCGACGACGCACCTGCCGCTGAAGGACGTGCCGGCCGCGCTGACGGTCGCGGGCCTGGGCACGACGCTCGACATCATCCACCACGATTTGAAAAACAAGTTCGGCCTGGCCACGCCGCGCATCCTCGTCACCGGCCTCAATCCCCACGCCGGCGAGAACGGCTACCTGGGCCGCGAAGAGATCGACGTCATCGGGCCGGCGCTGGCCGCCGCACAGGCCCGCGGCATCGATGCGCGCGGGCCCTATCCGGCCGATACGCTGTTCCAGCCGAAGTACCTGCAGGATGCCGACTGCGTGCTGGCGATGTACCACGACCAGGGCCTGCCGGTGCTGAAGTACGCCACGTTCGGGCGCGGCATCAATGTCACGCTGGGACTGCCGCTGATCCGCACCTCCGTCGACCATGGCACCGCGCTGGACCTCGCAGCCCGCGGTGTCGGTCACGCCGACTGCGGCAGCATGGAACAGGCCATCGGCGCGGCGCTCGGCATGGCCGACGCCTCCCGCCTCAATTAATCAGAAGACCTCATGAAACACATCGCCCGCAAGCGCTTCGGCCAGAATTTTTTACACGACAACACGGTCCTCGCCGACATCATCGCCGCCATCGCGCCCAAGCCGGGCGAGACGATGGTCGAGATCGGCCCCGGCCTGGCCGCGATGACCGACCTGCTGCTCAAGTCGCTGGACCACATGCACGTGGTGGAACTGGACCGGGACCTGGTGGCGCGGCTGGAAAAGCGCTTCCCCCGCGACAAGCTGACGATCCACTCGGGCGACGCGCTGAAGTTCGACTTCGGCGCGATTCCCGTGCCGGAAGGGCAGAAGCTGCGCGTGGTCGGCAACCTGCCGTACAACATCTCCAGCCCGCTGCTGTTCCACCTGGCCGACTTCGCGCCTCTCGTGCTCGATCAGCACTTCATGCTGCAGAAGGAAGTCGTCGAACGGATGGTCGCCGAGCCGGGCACCAAGGCCTACGGCCGCCTGTCCGTGATGCTGCAGTGGCGCTACCGGATGGCGCTGATGTTCATCGTCCCGCCGGAGGCGTTCGACCCGCCGCCGAAGGTGGACTCGGCGATCGTCCGCATGATCCCCATCGCCGACCCGCTGGCCTGCGACGCGGAGACGCTGTCCGCCGTGGTCCAGAAAGCGTTCTCGCAACGCCGCAAGGTGATCCGCAACTGCGTGGCCGGCATGTTCACCGAAGACCAGCTGCGCGAAGCGGGCATCGACCCCGGCACCCGCCCGGAGACGGTGCCGGTGGAAGCGTATGTGGCGCTGGCCAACCTGCTGAAAAAATAAACCGGTGACAGGCACCGGTTTTTTGTATTTCTGTTTTTACTGCTTGTGCAGGTTGGCGTACTTCAGCCCGAAGTAGAGGATGAACGCGTAGCAGGCGGCCGGGGCGAGGAAGGAGAGCTGGACGCCGATCGAGTCGGCCAGTGCGCCTTGCGCGAACGGCACCAGCGCGCCGCCGACGATGGCCATGCACAGCAGGCCGGACGCCTGGCCCGTCTGCTTGCCCAGGCCGTGCAGCGCCATGCTGAAGATGGTCGGGAACATGATCGAGTTGCACATGCCGACGGCGAGGATCGCGTACATCGCCACCTTGCCGCCGCCGAACGTGGCGATCGCGATCAGCGCGATGCTGGCCGTGGCGTTGAACGCCAGCGCCTTGCCCGGGCTGATCGTGCGCATCACGGCGAAGCCGATGAAGCGGCCCACCATCGCGCCGCCCCAGTACAGGCTCACATAGTGCGCCGCCGCCGATGCATTCATGCCGGCGATGTTCGGGTCTTCCATGAAGTTGATCAGGAAGCTGCCGATCGATACCTCGCCACCCACGTACACGAAGATGCCGATGGTGCCCAGCACCAGGTGCTTGTGCCTGAACAGGTCACTGAACTTGCCTTGCGCCGCTTCGTCGCTGGCCTCGGCGATCTTCGGCAGCCGCGCCAGCGCGAACAGCACGGCCAGCAGCAGCAGCGCGCCGGCCAGCGCCAGGTAAGGGCCCTGCACGCTGGCCGCTTCTTTCGCACGATATGCCAGTTGCTCCGCTTCCGGCAGCGCAGCCAGTTCCGATGCCGTCAGCATCCCAGCCGACAGGATCAGCATGCCGCCCAGCGCCGGCGCCATCGTCGTGCCCAGCGAGTTGAAGGCCTGCGTCAGCGTCAGGCGGCTCGACGCCGTGCGCGGATCGCCGAGCACCGTCACATAAGGATTGGCCGCCACCTGCAGGATCGTGATGCCGCCCGCCAGCACGAAGAAGGCAAACAGGAACAGGCCATAGCCCGACTGCGCCGCCGGATAGAACAGCGCGCAGCCGATGGCCGCGACGACGAGGCCCGTCACCGCGCCGCGCTGGTAGCCGAGCCGGCGGATCAGCATCCCGGCCGGTACAGACACGATCAGGTAGGCGCCGAAGAAGCAGAACTGCACGAGCATCGCCTGCACATAGGTCAGCGTGTAGATCGCCTTCAGGTGCGGGATCAGCACGTCGTTCAATGACGTCAGCAGCCCCCACATGAAGAACAGGATCGTGATGATGACGAGCGGGCCGGTATTGCTGCCGGCCTGTGCGCCGTCCTGCGGCACCGCCGTCGCCTGGTTATAACGTTCCATCGAAGTCCCCTTATTTACCGCACTGGTATGCGTCCCGGTCGGCAGCCGCGCCGCCCGTCACCTGGATGTTTGCAAACGCCGCCACGAGGCCGCCCTGTGCCGCCACGCGGAACGGGGTATCGACCTTGCGCGCAGCGGCGCCCTTGAAGCACGAAAGCGGGATTTTAACGGTTTGCCTGCCCTTGCCGGCGATCCGCTTGAACTCGTCCGCCAGCTCGACGCTGCCGTCGCCGAACGATACCTGCACCGGGCCTGCCGGCGCGGTGTCGACGACGGTATCGAACGTCAGCGCACCGTCCTTGACCGCATAGGCCGGCAACGCTCGTGCGGTCGCCGCTTTCGCCTCGATGAAGCCCGGGCCCGTCCACGTCACTTTCTTCGCATCCTGCTGCGTATTCACCTGGCCGATCTCGACCTTCAGCGTTGACAGCGCGACCGTCGCATTCAGGTCCGCGCCCAGCGCACGGCGTTCGCTGCCGCTCTGCACGTACAGCGGGAAGGTGGCGCGGTCCGACTGATTGAACACCGGGAAGGCGCTGGTCTTGCCGCAGCCGGCGGTGCTGCCGTCTTCCGCGAGCTTGCCGACTTTTTTGTCCTGCCCATACGTCAGGCCATATCCGTAGGCGAACAGCGGCGCATAGTTCCGGTCGCCGACGTTCAGCGGCGTCTGGCACACGCTCTTCGGCCACGAGAACGACAGCTTGCCGGAGAACGGCGCATTGACCTTGCCGTCCGCGCCGCGCACCAGCACGTCGGCCACACCTTTGCCCTCGGAGCCAGGCAGCCAGGCCGCAACAAAACTGTCCGACAGGTTCAGCAAATCGTTGACGTACAGCGGACGGCCGGCCACGAACACCGTCACCACCGGCTTGCCCTTGCCGGCAACCGCCTTCAGCACCGCCAGGTCTTCCGGATAACGGGCGCTGTGGCGCAGGTTGGCGGCCGGGCCGATGTCGCCATCGCCTTCCGCATACGGGCCCTCGCCGATGACGGCCACCACCACGTCGAAGTCCTTCACATTGACGTTGGCGCCGTCGGCACTGTAGGTCACGTTGGCCGCCGCGTCGCGCAGGCCGGCCAAAATAGAGTCGGCGTGCGGGAAGTCGGCATTCTTGTTGTCGGTACCCTGCCACGTCAGCGTCCAGCCGCCGCTCTGGTTCGACAGGTTGTCGGCGCTCTTGCCGACGACGAGGATTTTCTTGTCGCGCGCCAGCGGCAGCACATTGCCGTCGTTCTTCAGCAGCACCAGCGATTCCTGCACCAGCTTGCGGGCCAGCTCGCGGGCCTGCATCGAATCCATCTTGCCCGCATGCGGCGATGCGGAAGGCTTCTTCAGGTCAGCACGCAGCTTGACACGCAGGATGCGCGCCACCGCATCGTCGATCCGCGCCATCGGGATGCGGCCATCCTTGACCTGCGCGACCGTGTTGGCGATGAAGGCCTTCCAGTCGTTCGGCACCATCACCATGTCGATGCCGGCATTGATCGCCTGCGGGCAGCTGTCCTTCGCGCAGCCGGGCACTTCGGCGATGCCGTCCCAGTCCGTGACGATGAAGCCGTCGAAACCCAGTTTCTTCTTCAGCACCTGCGTCAGCATCGCTTCGCTGCCGTGCATCTTGCCGTAGACCTTGTCGCCGTCGGTCCAGCTGTTGAACGATGCCATCACCGTCTGCGCGCCCGCTTCCAGTGCCGGGTAGTAGCCAGCCATGTGGATGTTGACCATGTCCGCCTTCGACGACCGGTTCACGCCGCGGTCCTTGCCTTCGTGCGTGCCGCCGTCGCCAACGAAGTGCTTGGCGGTGGCCACCACGTTGGCGTCGCCCGTCAGGCCGCCCTGCAGGCCTTTCACGTACACGCCCGCGTAGTCGGCGACGATCCGCGGATCTTCCGAGAAGCTCTCGTAAGTACGGCCCCAGCGGTCGTCGCGGACGACGGCCAGCGTGGGCGCGAAGATCCAGTTGATGCCGGTGGCGCGCACGGCCTTGGCGACCGCCTCGGCCATCTCGCCGACGCGCTTCGCATCGCGCGCGGCACCGAGGCCGATATTGTGCGGGAACAGCGTGGCGCCCAGCACGTTGCTGTTGCCATGCATGGCGTCGATACCCCAGATGACGGGCACCTTGTGCTTCATGTCGGTGGCCATCGACGCATCGTAGAACGCATCGGCCAGCTTCACCCAGTCGGCCGGCGTGGCGTACTTGTTCCCGTTCGGCCAGCTGCCGCCGCCGTTCAGCACCGAGCCCAGATAATATTTGCGCACGTCGTCCGGCGTGACGGCCTTGATTTCCGGCTGCGTCATCTGGCCGACCTTCTGCTCCAGCGTCATGCCGGCCACGATCTCCCTGATGCGCGCTTCCAGCTTCGCGTCCGGCGCCATGGCCGGTTTCAGTTGCGGCCAGTCCGTCAGCGGCGCGGCCATGGCGGACATCGACAGAAGCTGCACTGCAGCGGCCAGGATGGTCAAGCGTCGTTTCATGCTGTCTCCTCTTTGTTCTTGCGTTTTATTCTTGTGCTTTATTTGACCAGGAAGTCGCGGTACCACTTGCCGCTGTCCTTCAGGATGCGCTGCTGCGTGTCGAAGTCGACATACGTCAGGCCGAAGCGGCGCGTATAGCCTTCCGCCCATTCGAAGTTGTCCAGCAGGCTCCAGGCGAAGTAGCCCTTCACCGGCACGCCGTCCGCGATCGCTTCGCGCATCGCATCCAGGTGGCGTATCAGGTAGGAACGGCGCTGCACGTCGCGCACTTCGCCGTTGTCGACCACGTCGTCGTAGCTGGAGCCGTTTTCGGTGACGTGGATTTCGCGCGGACCGTATTCGCGGTCAATGCGGCGCAACAGCTGCGACAGCCCGTCCGGCGCGACCTCCCAGCCGAACGCGGTGCGCTCGACGTCCTGCGGGTGCACGACCTTGCCGTGCAGCGGCGGGTTGTCCGGCGCATCGGCGATCTTCTCGGGGAAGTAGTAGTTCAGGCCCATGAAGTCGGTCGGCACGGCGATAGCTTCCATCTCGCCCGCTTCGATGCCGGGCGCCGCATCGCCGACCAGCGCCAGCACGTCTTCCGGATAGCCCTTGCCGAACAGCGGATCGAGGAACCAGCGGTTGCGCAGGCCGTCGTGGCGGTACGTCGCCGCGATGTCTTCCGCCTTGTCGGACGCGCTGCGGATCGGGTGCAGGCTCAGTGCGATGCCCACGTGGGCATCCTTCACATTGGCGCGCACGATCGGCACTGCCAGCCCGTGCGACAACAGCACGTGGTGGCAGACCTGCAGCGCGATGCGCAGATCCTTGTTGCCGGGTGCATGCATGCCGTCCCAGTTGCCGTGCATCGCCGTGCACCATGGTTCGTTGTGCGTGATCCAGTTGCGCACGCGGTCGCCGAGGCGCCGCGTGACGGCATCGACGAAATCGGTGAACGCATGCACCGTGCCGCGATTGACCCAGCCGCCCTGCTCCTGCAGGGCCTGCGGCAGGTCCCAGTGGTACAGCGTGGGCCATGGCTCCAGGCCCCGTTCCAGCATGCCGTCCACCAGGCGCTCATAGAAGTCGAGGCCCTTCGCGTTCACCGTCGTGCCGTCGCCGAACAGCCGCGGCCACGCGATCGAGAAGCGGTAGGCATTCGTGCCCAGCTCGCGCGCCAGGTCCAGGTCCTGCGGCCAGCGGTGGTAATGGTCGCAGGCCACCAGGCCGGACGAGCCGTCGCGGATCGTGCCCGGCTGCGCGCAGAAGCGGTCCCAGATCGATTCGACGCGGCCATCTTCCTGCGCGGCGCCTTCGATCTGGTACGACGACGTCGACGTGCCCCAGCGGAAGCCGGACGGGAAGTCGCTGCGGACGAGTTGCGGGTCAGGGCTGGTCTTGGATGTCATGGATGTCTCTTGGGCTGGTGCTGGTCAGCCAGCGCTGCAGCGGTTGGTGAAGTTCGTAGGGCTGCGTGCCGAACGAACGGAACAGGTTTTCGATGTCGGCCAGCGGTGCTTTGGTGAAGTCGATGGCGGGGACTTTGGCGGTCGGCGCATTGGTGACGAAGCCCCATTTGCCGATGCCCTGGCCGCCCTGCTGCGTGACGACCTTCCACGACCACGCCGTGGCGGCCCAGCCGTACTTCGCATAGGTGTCGAACGAGGCGCGCGCCACCTGGCCGCCCAGCTCGAGGCCCATGAAGGCCCACGGCTGCATCTCGCCGATGAACAGCGCCGTCTGCAGCTTGCGCTGCTTCGCGTCCCATTCGCAGACGCCGCCCTTGCCGTCCGGCCCGCACGTCAACCATTCCTTGTGGACCGCGAGGCCCGGCTTGCCCCAGCCGAAGTGGCCCGGGTACGGGTGCATCTCGAAGGCGACGTTCGTCATGCCGTGATCGGCCGGCTTGCCGTACGCATCGATGCCGTTCTTCGAATGGCCGGGCAGGATGATCACGTGGTTTTTATCGACTTCGCGGATCGTCGTGTACAGCTTGCGCACGACGGCCGCCATGGTGTCGGGATCCGTGCCCCATGGTTCATTCAGCACGCTGTAACCGGCCACCGTGGCGTTGTCCTGGTAGCGGCGGGCGATCTGCTGCCACAGCCATTCGGTGCGCGCCTGGTAGTCGGGTGTGCCCCAGTATTCGTTGCGGTTGGCGCAGCCGCTGTGGTGCTCGATGCCCTGGCTGCCGACGGCGCCATGCAGGTCGAGGATCACGTACATGCCGCGCTTGTGCGCCTGCGCGATGGCGTCGTCCAGGTAGCGCCATGCATCGGCGCGCAGCGTACGCGGCTTCTTCTCGTCCTCGATGACGCTGTAGATGAACGGCAGGCGCACCACGTTCAGGCCGTGGGCGCGCATCAGGTCCCAGTCGCGCGGCGTGATCCAGTTGTCGCGGAACAGGCGCATCAGGCGCTCGCGTTCCGCATAGCCGAAGCGCTGGTCGAACGCCGCTTCGAGCTTGCACTGGTCGTCGACGGGGCCGACTTTATCGAGTTCCATCATCCAGAACTCGTTGATCAGCCAGTTGCCCAGGTTCGTGCCGCGCAGCGTGGCCGGCTTGCCCTCCGCGGTGAGCCATTGCGTGCCTTGCGTGTGCAGCATCGGCAGCGGTGTCTGTGCCGCGGCGGTGCCGGCTGCCAGGGCGAGCACCGCGCTCAATATGGTTTTCATTCGGTCTCCTCCATCATGGCGCGTTCTCTTTATGGAAAGCTTTCCAGATCAATTCAAAAAAAGGGCGGCACCCTTATTTGCGGCGCCGCGCTTTCGGTTCCACCGCGGGCCCCAGCGACGCGCGGTGCGTGACGCTGACCGGATACGTGCGGCTGACGGGCCGCTCGCCGCCGTAGCAGCGGTTCAGCAGCGCGTTCATGCCGGCCAGGACGACGTCGCGCCACGGGACGTGCACGGACGTCAGCTGCGGCGCCGAAAACTCGGCGCTCGGCGTGTCGTCGTAGCCCAGCACGGACACGTCGCGCGGCACCGCGATGCCTGCCGCATTGAACTGCGACATCGCGCCGACGGCCATTTCGTCGTTGGCGCAGAACAGCGCAGTGAATTCGTAGCCGGAGGCCAGCAGCTCCTTCGCGCAGGCGTAGCCGCCTTCCGGCGAGAAGTCGCTCTCGGCGATCCACATGCCGTCCGTCGCGACACCCTGGCGCTGCAGCTCGGCCATGAAGCCGTCGATGCGTTCCACATTGTCCGGCGCGGTGGCCGGGCCGGCAATCACGGCGATCCGGCGGTGCCCCCGTTCCAGCAGCGCCTCGGCTGCCAGCGCGCCGCCGCGCCGGTGATCGACGCGGAACGCCTGGTCGCCCAGCCCGCTGACGGCATTGTTGACGACGACGATGTGCGCGCCGCGCGCGCCGAAGGCGGCGAAGTCCTCGTCGGTGAGGATATTGCTCATCGAGATGATGCCGTCGCAACCCCGCTGGACGAGAAATTCGATGCCATCCACCGCCTGCCGCCGCGCATCGCCGTCGCCGACGCCGAACGACACCACCATGTGCAGGCCATTGGCGCGCAATTCGGTATCGACCAGCTGCAGGATCGGCGTGTAGAACGTGCCCTTCAGGATGGGGATGTAGACGCCGATCATCTTCGAATAGCCGGACAGCAGCGAGCGCGCGGCGTGCGACGGCCGGAAGTCCAGCGCCTCGATCGCCTTGCGCACCTTCGCCTGCGTCGCCGGCGACACGGCGCCCTTGCCGCTGACCACACGCGAAGCGGTGCCGAGTCCCACGCCCGCCAGGCGGGCCACATCCTTGATGGTTGCCACTGCGTTGCCCTATCGTGTCCGAAACCCGCCAGCATACTGCACAGTGCGTGCACGCCGCGGCGCCGATGTCCCCTGCATGCATTCGCCTGCTTATGGAAACGTTCCCATTTTTGCGAAATCATACATGAATTCTTCGGCAACAACGATATTTTTCGACCGCCGTAATGGTCGAGCCCGTGTCCACTTTTCTACCCCTGGTGTCAGGCACCGACATGGACACGGGCTGAACAGTGGATCAATGCTGGGTGTGGATGAGCTCGTGTCACTTACAGTGCCTGGCACCAGGTGACACGAGATGGGCAGCTACTATGCATTAAGTGTGGATGAGCCCGTGTCCACGTCGGTGCCTGACACCAGGGTGCTGAAAGTGGACACGAGCTCGGCAGTCAGGCGATCAGCCACTGATGAGCCCGTGTCCAGAAACAGGGTTGACCCCATGGTTGGACACGGGCTGAGCATTAATGCCGGCTACTCCACCGCCTTGCCGAGCTCCTCGATGATTTTCTTGGCGTCGCCGAAGACCATCATCGTCTTGTCCATGTAGAACAGCTCGTTGTCGAGGCCGGCGTAGCCGGAGGCCATCGAGCGTTTGTTGACGATGACGGTTTTCGCCTTGAACGCCTCCAGGATCGGCATGCCGGCGATCGGCGATTTCGGGTCCTTGGCGGCGGGGTTGACGACGTCGTTGGCGCCGAGGATCAGTGCCACGTCGGCCTGGGCGAATTCGCCGTTGATGTCTTCCATCTCGAACACCTGGTCGTACGGCACCTCCGCCTCGGCCAGCAGCACGTTCATGTGGCCCGGCATGCGGCCGGCGACGGGGTGGATGGCGTATTTCACCGTCACGCCATGCTCCGTCAGCTTTTCCACGAGCTCCTTCAGCGCATGCTGGGCGCGCGCGACGGCCAGGCCGTAGCCGGGCACGATGATCACCGTTTCCGCGTTCGACATCAGGAAGGCCGCATCGTCCGCCGAGCCGGATTTCACCGGCCGCTGGACCGCCGCGCCGCCCGTCGTGGCCGCCGCCGCATCGCCGCCGAAGCCGCCCAGGATGACGTTGAAGAACGACCGGTTCATCGCCTTGCACATGATGTACGACAGGATCGCGCCCGACGAGCCCACCAGCGAGCCGGCAATGATCAGCATCGAGTTGTTCAGCGAGAAGCCGATGCCGGCCGCCGCCCAGCCCGAGTACGAGTTCAGCATCGACACCACCACCGGCATGTCCGCGCCGCCGATGGGGATGATGATCAGCACGCCCAGCACGAAGGCGATCGCCGTCATGATGACGAACGGCGTCCAGCTTGGCTCCACGCCGCCGGCAAACACGAATGCCAGCCCGAAACCGACCATCACGATGGCCAGCACGAGGTTCAGGATGTGCTGCCCGCCGAACACCACCGGCGCGCCCTGGAACAGCCGGAACTTGTACTTGCCGGCCAGCTTGCCGAAGGCGATGACGGAACCGGAGAAGGTGATCGCACCGACGAACGTGCCGATAAACAGCTCGATGCGGTTCCCCAGCGGCAGCGGCTCGCCGACGGCAGCAATGCCGAACGCATGCGGCTCCGACACGGCCGCCACGGCGATGCATACCGCCGCGAGACCGATCAGCGAGTGCATTGCCGCCACCAGCTCGGGCATCTTGGTCATCTCGACGGTTTTCGCCAGGTAGGCGCCGATCGCGCCGCCGGCGATGACGCCCAGCGCCACCAGGCCAAAGCCCAACCCGCCGGACGCCGCTTCCGCCTGCAGCTTGGCGATCAGCGCGATCGTCGTGACGACGGCGATCGCCATGCCGGCCATGCCGAACGCATTGCCGCGCCGTGCCGATGCCGGCGACGACAGCCCCTTCAGCGCCTGGATGAAGCACACCGAGGCGATCAGGTACAGCATCGTCACCAGGTTCAGGGAGATGAAGCTCATGGCTTGCCCCCCTCTTTTTTATCCTTCTTGCGGAACATCTCCAGCATGCGCCGCGTGACGAGGAAGCCGCCGAACACGTTGACGGCTGCCAGCGCCACCGCAATGGTGCCGGCCACCTGCCCGACGATGCCGTTCGTCAGGCCGGCAGCCAGCATCGCGCCGACGATGATGATCGCCGAGATCGCGTTGGTGACGGCCATCAGCGGCGTGTGCAGCGCCGGCGTGACGTTCCACACGACGTGGTAGCCCACATAGATGGCCAGCACGAAGATGATCAGATTGATGATGGTATGACTCACTTCCATGATGTCCCCCTATTTTTTTAGTATTTCACCGGCATGGGCAACCAGCGTGGCCTTGATGATCTCGTCCTCGCGGTCGATGGCCAGCCTGTCTTCCTTGTCGATGATCAGTTTCAGGAAGTCGAGCACATTGCGGGCATACAGCGCGGACGCATCGGCCGCCACGTGGCAGGCCAGGTTCGGCTCGCCGACGATGTGCACGCCATGCTTTATGACGGTCCGGCCCAGCTCGGACAGCGGGCAGTTGCCGCCCTGCTCCACGGCCAGATCGACGATGACGGAACCCGGCTTCATCGCCTTCACCGTTTCTTCGGAAATCAGGATCGGCGCCTTGCGGCCCGGGATCAGCGCGGTGGTGATGACGATGTCGGCCAGTTTCGCCCGCTCGTGCACCAGTTCCGCCTGCCGCCGCATCCAGTCGGCCGGCATCGGCCGCGCATAGCCGCCCGTGCCTTGCGCGATTTCCTTTTCCTCATCGGTGAGGAAGGGCACGTCGATGAATTTCGCACCCAGCGATTCCACCTGCTCCTTCACCGGCGGCCGCACGTCGGACGCTTCGATGACCGCGCCCAGCCGCTTGGCCGTGGCGATCGCCTGCAGGCCAGCCACGCCGACACCCATGATCAGCACGCGCGCCGCTTTGACGGTGCCCGCGGCCGTCATCAGCATCGGCATGAAGCGCTGGTAGGTGTTGGCGGCCACCAGCACCGCCTTGTAGCCGGCGATATTGGCCTGCGACGACAGCACGTCCATCGATTGCGCCCGCGTGATGCGGGGCACCGCTTCCAGCGCGAACGCGGACAGCCCGGCCGTGGCCATGGCGGCGATATTGTCGGCATCGAAGGGATTCAGCATGCCGATGAGGACGGTGCTCGGCTTGAGCAGGGGCCGCTCGTTGGCATCCGGCGCACGGACCTTCAGCACGATGTCCGCGCCGAACGCCTCGGCGGCACCCGCAATGGTGGCGCCGGCAGCAACATAGGCCTCATCCGTGATCGACGCGGGCAGGCCGGCGCCGGACTGGACAATGACTGCATGCTTGCCGGCGAGCTTCTTGACCGTCTCGGGTGTCGCCGCCACCCTGGTCTCGTCCGGCCGTGTCTCGGCCGGTATTCCTATTCTCATAAACCGCCTCCGGTATGGTGAAAAATTCAGGACCGCCGCCGCTGACACTGGCGAAAACGCTGACCAAAATCTAACACGGAATTCTTTACAAACAATATTTTTGGACGCGCAACATTAAGATCATTGCAATACTGTTGTATGGCACGGCACCGTCGCGACATGCTGCACTGCGGAACAGGATAAAATACCGGCTCTTTCAAGGATGACCTACATGCCGCGTACCTGGAAACCCAATGTCACCGTAGCCGCCGTCATCGAACGCGACGGCAAGTTCCTGCTGATCGAAGAAGAAACCAGCGACGGCATCCGCCTGAACCAGCCCGCCGGCCACCTGGACCCGCACGAATCGCTGGAGGAAGCGGTGATCCGCGAGACGCTGGAAGAGACGGCCTACGACTTCACGCCGACCGGGCTGGTGGGCATGTACATGTCGCGCTACCGCTCGGCGCGCACGGGCGAGCTGGTCACGTACCTGCGCTTTGCCTTCTGCGGCGTGCCCGGCGACTTCCACCCGGAACGGGAGCTGGACGACGGCATCCTGCGCACGATGTGGCTGACGCGCGACGAAATCGCCGCCTGCCGCGAACGCCACCGCAGCCCGCTGCTGCTGACCTGCGTGGACGAATACCTGGCCGGCAAGCGCGCCCCGCTGGAGCTGCTGCACACCCACTCTTCCGTCTACGAAGAGATCTGAACGGATTGGAATCACAGAAATGAGCAAGAAAAAAGTCGTCATCGGCATGTCCGGCGGCGTGGACTCCTCGGTATCGGCATGGCTGCTGAAGGAACAGGGCTATGAAGTCGTGGGCCTGTTCATGAAGAACTGGGAAGACGACGACGACTCGGAATACTGCTCCACCCGCCAGGACTGGATCGACGCGGCCAGCGTGGCCGACGTGGTCGGCGTCGATATCGAGGCCGTCAACTTCGCCGCCGAGTACAAGGACCGCGTGTTCGCCGAATTCCTGCGCGAATACCAGGCCGGCCGCACGCCGAACCCGGACGTCCTCTGTAACGCCGAGATCAAGTTCAAGGCCTTCCTGGACCACGCGATGCTGCTGGGTGCCGACATGATCGCCACCGGCCACTATGCGCGCGTGCGCCACAACGCGGCGACCGGCCGCAGCGAGCTGCTGAAGGCCATCGACCACACCAAGGACCAGAGCTACTTCCTGCACCGCCTGAACCAGGCGCAGCTGTCGAAGACGCTGTTCCCGCTGGGCGAGATCCCGAAGACGGAAGTGCGCCAGATCGCGGAAAAACTGAAACTGCCGAACGCGGCGAAGAAGGATTCGACGGGCATCTGCTTCATCGGCGAGCGGCCGTTCCGCGAATTTTTGAACCGCTACCTGTCGTACAAGCCGGGCCCGATGAAGACGCCGGACGGCAAGACGGTGGGCGAACACGTGGGCCTGTCATTCTACACGCTGGGCCAGCGCAAGGGCATCGGCATCGGCGGCGTGAAGACGTACCAGAACGCGGACGGCAGCAGCGACGCGTGGTACGTGGCGCGCAAGGACGTGGCGACGAACACGCTGTGGGTGGTGCAGGGCCACGACCATCCGTGGCTGCTGTCATCGAGCCTGACGGCCGACCAGGCCAGCTGGATCGCCGGCGTGCCGCCCGAGGCGGGCAGCCTGTCCGCCAAGACGCGTTACCGCCAGGCCGACGTGGCCTGCGACATTGCCCCGCAGGGCAACAGCGACTTCGCGCTGCAGTTCATGGATGCCCAGTGGGCCGTGACGCCGGGCCAGTCGGCCGTGCTGTACGACGGCGACGTGTGCCTCGGCGGCGGCATCATCGCCGGCTCGAACTTCGTCTAGGGGTCAGGCTCAGGAGCCAGCTTCCGGCTCGCTGCCGCGGGCGGCCGCTTCGGCTTCCGCCTTGGCCTTCTGCTGCCGCTTGACCATCGTGATCACCGTGTTGCGGATGGTCTTCAGCACCGTGTCGGCATTGAACGGCTTGACGATGTAGCCGTTGAAGCCCATCGTGTGGCCCATCTGCACGGTGGCCGCGTCGAATTCGCTGGACATCATGAAGATCAGCGCCTTCGGCCATTGCCGGCGCATCGCTTCCACGCTGGCCTTGTCCTGCTCCACCTGGTCGCGGGCGATGCAGACGATCTGCGGGTGGTATTTCATCAGCAGCGCGATGCCGGCCGCGCTGGTGTGAGCCTGGCCGACGACGTCGTAGCTGCCGTCCATCAGCACGGTATTGAGCAGGCCGCGCGCCACTGCGCTGCCGTCGATGATCACTGCCTTCAGCATGGTTGTTTGTCCGTTGTTGGTGCCATCATGATTCCCACGCCAGCATGTTCCAGCTGACGCCGACCGTGACATCCGTTTTCAGTTCCACGAGCTGACGGGAAAGATACAGCATATCGCGCTCTTTTCGTAGGGCTTCGCCCACCGCGTCCTTCAGGATGCCGGCACCGGCCATGATCGCATCGAGCGAACCGTAGGTGCGCAACAGCCTGGCCGCCGTCTTCAGGCCCACTTTCGACACGCCGGGAATGCTGTCCGTCGCGTCGCCCATCAGCGCCAGCAGGTCCGGCAGCTGCTCCGGCGTGACGCCCCATTTGTTCTCGACCCATGCGTGGTCGTGCCATTCGCTCCTGAAGTGGTCCCACACGCGCGCGCCGTGGGCGATCAGGCAGTGCAGGTCCTTGTCGGTGCTGGCCACGACGGCCTCGCCGCGGCCCTGCGCCAGCCAGCGCGTGACGACGGTGCCGATCACGTCGTCCGCTTCCACTTCCGGCAGCGAGACGGGCGACAGCCCGATGTTTTTCAGTGTCGTATAAAAACCGGGCAGCGCGGCGCGCAGCGGCGCCGGCATCGGGTCGCGCGACTCGCGGTAGCCGCCGTACAGCGCATGGCGCCAGGTGGGGCCGCCGTAGTCGAACGCCGGCAGCACGTGCGTGGGCTCGTGGCCGTTGATCAGCGTGCGGAAGGACTTCAGGGCGTGGCGCAGCGCGATCTCGGCCTTCAGGTCCGAGTCGGGCTCGGGGCTGGCTTCATATACGCGCCGCACGATGTTCAGGCCATCGATGGCAAGCAGTCTGCCCATGGGATCAAAGCGGTGGTTCGTGTGGCCGCCATTCTACCGCAGGCGGCCGGGCTCATTTCAGCAACTCATTTCAGCAACTCATAGGGGCCGCCCTGCTCCAGCGCCCGCTGGTAGGCGGGCCGCGCGTGGATGCGGGCCAGGAAGGCGGTCAGCTTCGGATAGCTGGCATCGAGTCCGCCACGCGCCGCTGCTGCCTCCAGCGGGAAGCTCATCTGGATGTCGGCCGCGGTGAACGTGTCGCCGGCAAACCACTCGTGCTTGCCCAGTTCCCCTTCCAGGTAGGCCAGGTGCTGGGCGATCTGCGGCTGGATATAGGTGCTCTTGACCTTCTGCGCGATGCCACGGGCGATCGGCCGGACGAAGAACGGCGCCGGTGCCGTCTCGACGCGGTCGAAGATCAGTTTCATCAGCAGCGGCGGCATCAGCGAGCCTTCCGAGTAGTGCAGGAAATAGCGCCAGCGGCGTTTTTCCGGCGTGCGCGGCGCCGGCGACAGCTGGCCCTCGTCGTAATGGTCGATCAGGTATTCGATGATCGCGCCCGATTCGGCCACGACGCATTCGCCGTCGACGATCACCGGCGACTTGCCCAGCGGGTGGATGGCTTTCAGTTCGGGCGGCGCCAGCATGGTTTTTTTGTCGCGCTGGTAGCGCACGACCTGGTACGGCAGGCCCAGTTCTTCCAGCAGCCACAGCACGCGCTGCGAGCGGGAATTGTTCAGGTGGTGGACGACGATCATCGCAGGTTCAAGGGTGAAATGGAAAGCCGCAGCTTAACAGTTTGCCGCCCTGGCGACCGCTTGAACGGCCGAGCCCGTGTCCACTTTTTACACCCTGGTGTCAGGCACCGACATGGACAAAGGTGAAATGGAAAATCGCAGCTTAACAGTTTGGCGCTTTGCGACGGCGTGAACGGCTGAGGCCGTGTCCATGTCGGTGCCTGACACCAGGGTGGGAAAAGTGGACACAGGCTCTGCCATGGAGGTGTTGCGGGGTTGCCTCAAATGAATTAGAGAACGCGAATGATAACAATTCTCGTTTACATAATTTGCCATAATTGCTAAGATCCGCCGGTTCTTTACAAAAATTAACTCAACTGGGAAGACGAACCGATGTCGCATATAAAGAGCCGTAAACACCCCACCCGCCTGCAAATGAGCACCGTGCTCGCCTCGCTGCTGCTGCCCGTCGTCGCGCATGCGGCCGACCCTGCCGCCGACCCGCAGGACAAGAAAATGACCGAGGTCGTCATCGACGGCCAGAAGGACAACGACTTCAAGGCCGAGCGCGCCGGCTCGCCGAAGTACACGGAAAAACTGGTCAACACGCCGCAGACGATCACCGTCATCAAGAAAGAACTGATCGAGCAGCAGGCCGCCACGACGTTGACCGAAGCGCTGCGCAACTCGCCGGGCGTCGGCACCTTCTTCCTGGGCGAAAACGGCAACACCAACACGGGCGACGCGATCTTCATGCGCGGCTTCGACGCCTCCTCGTCCATCTATGTGGACGGCGTGCGCGACATCGGCTCCATCTCGCGCGACATCTTCAACGTCGAACAGATCGACGTGCTGAAAGGCCCGGCAGGTACCGACAGCGGCCGCGGTTCGCCGACCGGCTCGATCAACCTGAATTCCAAGCAGGCCAACCTGGACAACGCCTACTCGGCCAGCATCACCGGCGGCAGCGGCAGCCAGAAACGCGCCACGGCGGACATCAACCAGGTACTCAATGCGGAAAGCGGCATCGCCTTCCGCCTGAACGTGATGGCGCAGGATTCGGAAAACGCCGGCCGCGACGTCGTCAAGAACAAGCGCTGGGGCGTGGCACCGACCGTCGCCTTCGGCCTGGGCGGCAAGACGCGCGCCCACCTGTCCTACCTGCATGTGAAGCAGGACAATATTCCCGACGGCGGCGTGCCGACCATCGGCCTGCCCGGCTATTCCAGCCCGGATGCCACGCGTCCGTTCCTGACCACCGCGCCGATGGTCGACCCGAAAGGCTTCTACGGCTCCAGCTCCGACCATGACGACGTGACGGCCGACATGGCGACCGTCCGCATCGACCACGACTTCTCGCCGACGCTGAAGCTGACCAACACGGCCCGCTACGGCAAGACCAAGCAGGACTACCTGCTGTCCGCCTTCATGGTCACCACCGCCAACCTGGTGACGCCGAACGTGGCCGACCCGTCCACGTGGACGCTGAACCGCACCAACCGCACGGTGAAGGACCAGGAAAACAAGATCCTCACCAACCAGACCGTGGTGACGTGGGACGTGACCACCGGCGCGCTGCAGCACACGCTGGTCGGCGGCCTGGAATTCATCAACGAGAAGCAGTACACCTACGCCCGCACGGGCAGCGGCACGCTGACGCCGACGCCGCTGTATGCGCCGCGGCCGAACGATCCCGTCACCGCGCTCAACTCCGTGCGCACCGGCGCCGGCACGCAAGGCAGCACCGACACGCAGGCGTTCTACCTGTTCGACAACATCAAGATCGGCGAACAGTGGATGATCAACGGCGGCGTGCGCGTGGACCACTACGACACCGACTACTTCTCGACGACGCTGACCAATGGCGCGCTGGTGCCGACCGTCATCAAGGCCAATGACACGCTGACGACGGGCAAACTGTCGGTGCTGTACAAGCCGACGACGAACAGCAGCGTCTACGCCACCGTGGCGAACTCGAAGCAGCCGCCGGGCGGCGCGAACTTCAGCCTGTCCACGTCTGCCAACAGCGCCGCCAACCCGAACTTCGATCCACAGGAAACGACGACGAAGGAAATCGGCACGAAGTGGGATCTGCTGGACCAGAAACTGTCGCTGACGGCCGCCTTCTACCGCACCGACATCAAGAACGAGGTCGAGCAGGATCCGACCAACACGGCCGCCTACTTCCAGACGGGTAAAAAGCGCGTCGAAGGCATCGAGCTGGGCGTGCAGGGCGAGATCGTCAAGAACTGGCTGGTCAGCGCGGGCTACACGCACATGAAGACGAGCATCGAGTCCGGCCGCCTGACCACCGCCAACGGCGAGAACAGCCTGACCTATACGCCGAAGGACGCATTCACCAGCTGGACGTCGTACACCTTCCCGTTCGGCCTGCAGATCGGCGGCGGCGTGCGCTACTCCGGCAAGCTGCTGCGCGGCACCGACGGTGCCGTCGGCACGCCGGCCTTTGCCGAGAGCTACTGGGTCGGCGACCTGATGGCGTCCTACGCGATCACCAAGAACATCGACCTGCGCCTGAACGTGTACAACGTGACGGACGAGGACTATGTCGCGGCGATCAACAAGAGCGGTTACCGCTACACGCCAGGCACGCCACGTTCGGCCAGCCTGACGGCGAACTTCCGCTTCTAAACGTTTCCCGTTTCACCCTTCAGACCTTTGGCCACCTTCGGGTGGCCTTTTTTTCGCCGCCGTTACCGGTTCGGCCGACAGCCGCTTGCGGCGCCGCAGCCGGTCGCGGGTACGAACGATATCGACCGGCGTCCAGATGAAGAGGCTGGCCGGCTGGCCGACTGTTGTCAGCGGCAGATTCAGCGGGCCATGCAGCGGACATTCGACAGGCACGCCGACGATGAGGCCATTCCCGCACAAGGTGGCGGGCCACATGGCCGGATTGCCGCCGTGCTCGGGACAAGGCACGGCACTGTGCTCATCGATGCACGCCGGCACCGCCGACGGATCTTCGGCGACGTCGCAGTCCGTCAGCGCC
>DKJA01000164.1 GCA_002454505.1 Oxalobacteraceae bacterium UBA6704 | reverse complement strand
CGCGCTGGCATCGAGCCGGTAATCGCGGCCCAGCGCCTGTTCCAGCGAGGCCACCAGCATGGCCGACAGGCCGGGCGACGGCACGCTGCCCGGCACGGGAGGCCTGAGCACGAAGCTGTAGCTGCGGCGGGCCAGCCGCGGCAGCCATTCTTCCCGTTCCGCGGCCGGCAGGCGGTTCAGCAGCGCCACGGAGCTGGCCACGTCCTGCTCCATATAGCCCAGCATCAGGTTGGTCGTCGCTTCCATGCGCTCGGCCACGATCACCGCGAACGTCAGGCCCTGCGCCAGTGCCAGGCCGGCGCACAGCACGAGCACCATGCGGCCGAACAGCGTGCGGGGGCGCCAGCGCAGCCAGCGGGGGAAGACAGTTTTTGCTTGCATCGTCGGGCCTTTCGTTGTCGTTGCTCGCTTTCTCGTTGCTTACGTTATAGCCGAAGCGGCCGGCCGATGTGTATCCCTGTGTATCCGGCTTCTTGCATGACACGCCGCGATACACCCGGCATCGTTTCAGGGCTTGCGGGGACATCGGCCGGATACACCCGCCGGGTGTAATGGAGCCATTCATTCATCCCGGAGGCAACCATGACACCGCTGTTCGAATCTCCGCTGGCCCTGCTGGCCGGCATCCTGACCGTCGCATCGCCGTGCGTGCTGCCGATGCTGCCGCTGTTGCTGGGCACCGGCGCCGCCGAGGGCTCGCGCAGCCGTTCGATGTCCGTCGTGGCCGGCTTCGTGCTGACCTTTGCCGCCGTCGGCCTGCTGCTGGCCAGCGTGGCGCGGGAAGCGGCCGCGCTGCACGAAGCGGTGCGCGTGACGGCACTGGTGCTGCTTGGCCTGTCCGGCGCATTGCGACTGTGGCCCGCCGCGTACGACCGGCTGGTGGCCGCGATCTCGTCCCGCCTGCCCAGCCGTGGCACGGCGCCGCGCGGACCGCTATCCGGCTTCGTGCTGGGCATGTCGCTGGGCGCCGTGTGGACGCCGTGCGCCGGCCCCGTGCTGGCATCGATCCTGGCCCTGGTCGCCCAGGCGCAGGACCTGCAACGCGCCACCTTGCTGCTGACTTTATATGCACTGGGTGCCGCCGTGCCGATGGGCCTCGTGGCCTGGGGCGGCCGCGCTGTCGCGACAAGGTTGCGCTGGCTGGCGGCACCCGCCGTGCAGCAGGCCTTCGGCGCACTGGTCGTGCTGACCGCCATTGCGATGCTGTTCCATTACGACGTGCTCATTGCCGCCAATCTGAGCGGACTCTTTATCTGATTATTTTCAGGAGAACACCATGAAAAACCCTATCGTTGCGTTGCTCGGCGCTGTGTTTGCGGCCACCGCATTTGCCGCCCCCGTCAAGGATTACGGCCCCGCGCCTGCCTTCGCCGGCATCGACCGCTGGCTCAACAGCGAACCTTTGCGGCAGGAAGCGCTGCGCGGCAAGGTGGTGCTGGTCGATTTCTGGACCTACACGTGCATCAACTGCGTGGGCACGCTGCCTTACGTGAAGAGCTGGCACGCGAAGTACAAGGACCAGGGCCTCGTCGTCGTCGGCGTGCATACGCCCGAATATCCGTTCGAGCGCAGCACGTCGAACGTGGAAGGCGCCATCAAGCGCTTCGGCATCACGTATCCGGTGGCGCAGGACAACGGCTACGCCACCTGGCGCGCCTTCGACAACCAGTTCTGGCCGGCCGTCTACCTGATCGACAAGAAGGGCCGCATCGTTTATCGACACTTCGGCGAGGGGCAGTACCAGGAGACGGAGCAGGCGATCAAGGCGCTGCTGGCGCAGCCGGGGTGACGGGCGGATGCGCAGCAGGCTGTCGAGGTTTGGCTTGTGTGGCCGGCGCGGGGACGCATTGCAAAAGGCGGTTTGGCAGAATGGGGGGCGGGCGGCGCAACCAGCGGCGGCGAGCGCGGGCGGTGGCTGGCTGCAGATTGTGGGTTGCGCTGGCAGGATGCGGTGCCGGACTGCGACGGACTACGACGGACTGCTACGGGCGGAGTACGGCGGGCGGCATGGAGCGGCAAGGCGCGGCGGATTGCGGATTACCGCGGGCGCGGGCTGCGGCAGGGTAGGGGCTTCGGCGGGCGGCGGACGGCGGGCTGCGGGCGGCGGGCGGCGGGCACGCCGCGAAGCAGGGGGCTGCTGATCGCGTGCCGTGCGTCGAGGCGGACGGCGGGGCACGCAGTGCAAAGGCGGTTGCGCTCGCCGGGCCGCCCGATTTTCCGGCAACAGTTGACCGGATAGATGGTGTGGGTAGCGCGAAAAATCGATTTTCCTAACCCTTGCTATCCTCCGCTGACAGCTACGATCCAGTGCTGACCCTTACTAAAAATGCCGCGATGAAATTAGCATTGCATGGGAGGACCGAGACCGCTGACTTGGGATTTCAATGAGGTATTTTTAGTAAGCGTCAGCAGCGGGTAGTAATCGACAGTACAGGTCAGCAGCGCCCAGTAAAACGGCGGTTTCGGCTTGCCCCCACCATCTCCTCGCGACGGCGCCTGGTTCAGATCAGTCCCGCCGTCAATGCCTTCAGCGTGGCGGCGGCGCGCGTCGAGCATTCCAGCTTGCGGAAGATGCTCTCCATGTGCGTGCGCACGGTGCTCGGGCTGATGCGCAGCGCGCGGGCCGCTTCCTTGTTGCTGGCGCCCGTGCTGATGTGGCGCAGCACCTCCGCCTCGCGGTCGGACAGCACGCCCCGTTTCGGCGGCGCGATCGTCGCATGGCCGGCGGCGGCAATCACCGCGTCCACGGCGGACGGATCGAAGCGGCCGGCCTGCGCCGTCAGCAACGCCGTGGCGGCAGCCGGATCGTAGGCGGCGCGCCATGGCCGTGGCGAGCACAAGGCCGTCCATGCCGCGGCGGCGGCGAGGATGCGGTGCGATGGCGACAGCGCTTCCTGCGCCAGGCTGCGGAAGTAGCCGCTGCCGTCGATCCGCTCGTACACGTGCGACGCCAGCTGCGCCTCGGCCGCCAGCGCGGGCACGTGCGTGGCGGCGCGCGCCGTCCAATACGGGACCAGGCGGATCTTCTCCCAGTCCGCGCCGTGCAGCTTGCCGGATCGTTCCCAGACGGTGTTCGGTACCGCCGCGCGGCCAATGCCATGGATCAGCGCGGCCCGGGCGAGACAGGCCTGCTGCTGCGCCGTGAGCCCGGCGATCGCGCCGGCGGCGCTGGCCAGTTCCGCCACGCGGCGCGAGTAACCCGCCAGCCACGGCAGCTTCAGTTCGATCATGTCCGCCACCACGGTCAATGGCACGTGATGATCCGCCGCGGCGGGCGTCGCCGCCGCATCGCCTTCCAGCGCGTCGAGCCATTCGCGCGCGTGGGCAGCCGCCAGTTCCACCAGCGCGGCCGGATATTTGCGGTCGCCCATCTGCCGGATCAGCCGCAATGCACCGTCCAGCCCATGGGCGCGCGCGAGGATTTCCAGGTCGCCGGCCAGCACCACGTGATAGACCACGGTGGGAATATCCGGCGCGCGCAGTCGCGCAGGCATGCCGCTGCCGTCCGCGTGCTCGAACACGTGGCGCAAGCCTTCCTCGACTGCGGCGGACAGGCCGAGCATGCCGGCGATGTCGCCCGATACTTCGCAGTGGACTTCGGCGAGCGGCGCCACGCTGGTGAAGGTGAGGGGATGATTGGCCGGCAGCGTGTGCGTCAGCATGGCGTTGCGGCCGCCCACGTCGTCGCCCATCAGCGCGGCAAAGCCGGCCGCGTTGGCGGTGCAGCCGGACCAGCGCAGCAAGGCCACCCAGCGCGCCGTGGCGCAGGCGGCATCGCCGGCACCGTCGGCAGCGGCAATGCGCACCGCGAGTTGCGCGGTGCGGATCGATTGGTCGGTCGGCTGCCCCATGCTGAGGTCGCCGACCATGGCCAGTGCCTGCACGGCATCGGCCACGGTCACGGTATGGGCTGCGCTGTCATATGTCATCCCGCTACTGTAGCGGCGATACCGCGCGCCGACAAGCGGGCCGCCAATCCTTACATGCCGGCCGGCGGATTGACGGGGATCGGATTGCGCAGCGACAGGTTGATGACGTTCCAACCGCGGATCACGGCGATCGCATAACCCAGTTCGGCCACTTCCGTGTCGCTGAAATGCTGGCTCAGTTCCGCGTAGGCGGCATCGGTGTCGTCGCGGTGCGGCAGCGCGTTGACGGCATCGGCCCAGCGCAGCGCGGCACGTTCGCGGTCGCTGAAGAACGGCGATTCGGGCCAGGCGGCAATCGTGTTCAGGTGGCGCGGGTCGGCACCCTGCTTGATCAGGTCGCGCCAGTGCATGTCGACGCAGACGCCGCAGCCATTGGTCTGCGACACGCGCAGGTTGACCAGTTCGACGAGGCGTTCGCCCAGCGAGCTTTGCTTGGCCGCCATCGACAGGGCAATCATCGCGTTCAGGGGTTTCGGTGCAACCGTGAACAGTGAAATACGGGCAGTGTGGGACATGGTGGTTCCTTTCGTTTGGGCTTCGTGATTCGAGGACGCTGTTGGCGCCCTTTCACATCCTTAGACGGCACGGCCGGCAGCGTTGTGACAGCCTGCGAAATTATTTTGCTGCGCGGCGTTGCTGCCCGAATCTTCCTTCTGGCGGATGGATCGCCACATCCCAAGCCGAATAGGCAGCGGCGCTCTGGCGCGCTAAAGTGGATTCATGTGCAAACCGGCGGCCGACACCAGACAGCCAGGGACCACCATGACCAACGGATATGACAACAAGGACGCCCGGGTGCCGGGCGATGCCATCGTCATCCTCGCTTTCGCGAAGGCGTGAACGATGGCGCACAACGGCTGTCTCCTCGCCGGCGCAAGCCGGCGCACCCTTGACCCGGCTCCGGCCGGGTCTTTTTTGTCTCGACTATCTTGTTTCTGCATGCTTGTGCACGTTTACATTTGATTCACTCATAAGGTACCATCCGTTCATGACGGATCTACCTCTCGCCCGCCGCGACCTGATCGCCCAACGCCTCGCCCACGGCCACGCTGCCGTGGCAGCCTCGCTGGCCCTGGAATTCGGCGTTTCCGAAGATGCGATCCGCCGCGACCTGCGTGCGCTGGCCGCGGAAGGTCGGTGCCGCCGCGTGTATGGCGGCGCGCTGCCGCTGTCGCCGGCGTCGGCGCCGATCGAAGCACGCATCGACCAGGCGCGCGACCGCAAGGCCGCGCTGGCGCGCCGCGCCGCAGCGCTGGTGCAGCCGGGCGAACTGGTTTTCCTCGACAACGGCAGCACCAATCTCGCGCTGGTGCAGTTTCTTCCCCAGGACAGCGGCTTGACCGTCGCCACCAATTCCATCCACATCGCCGCCGAAGTCCTCAAGCGCAAGGACATCCAGTTGATCATGATCGGCGGCGCCGTTGATCCGCAGGTCGGCGGCTGCGTCGATGCGCTGGCCGTCGCTGCCGTCGCGGCATTGCACATCGACCGCGGCTTCATCGGCGCCTGCGCGATCGCGGCAGCCGATGGCATCAGCGCGTTTCACCTCGCCGACGCCACCTTCAAGCGGGCGCTGTGCTCCGCCGGCCGGCACAACGTCGTGCTGATCACGTCGGACAAGCTGGAAACGCGGGCACCGTACCGCGTGGCCGGCATCGGCGCGATCGGCCAGCTCGTCGTCGAACACGACGCGCCCGCGCCGCAAGTCGCTGCCCTGATCCACGCCGGCGCCGCCGTTCTCCACGCCGCGGCGCCCCTCTGACGCCTTTCCTTTCAATCCATCCAGGAGTTTTCCACGTGCTTCCAGCAGACCGTCCGGCCACCCGGCTTGCCACCCGCCTGTCCTTCCTGATTGCCGGTTTCGGTTATTCGTGCTGGGCCCCGCTCGTGCCGTACACCAAGCTGCGCCTCGGCCTCGACGAGCATGTCCTGGGCCTGCTGCTGCTGTGCATCGGCATCGGCTCGATCGTGGCGATGGTCGTCACCGGCATCGTGACGACGCGCCATGGCGCCAAACCCGTCATCGTCGCCAGCGGCCTCGGTCTGGCCGTGGCGCTGGTCATGCTGCCGCTTGCCGGTTCCGTGTTCACGCTGGGGCTTGCACTGGCCTGCTTCGGCGCCGCACTGGGCGCGCTGGACGTGGCGATGAACCTGCATGCCGTCGAAGTGGAAAGCGCCGCGGACCGGCCGCTGATGTCCGGCTTCCATGCGCTGTTCAGCATCGGCGGCTTTACCGGCGCCGCGTTCATGACCTTCCTGCTGTCGGGCGGCGTCGGCACGGTGCCGGGTACGCTGGTCTGCGGTGCGCTGATGGTCGTGGCGATGCTGTTCGTCGCGCCGCGCCTTCTGGCCAACGGCGGGGCCAAGGAAGGCCCGACGTTTGCCGTGCCGCGCGGCCTCGTGCTGGTCATCGCGATCCTGGCCTGCATCACCTTCCTCGTCGAAGGCGCGCTGCTCGACTGGAGCGCGCTGCTGATCACGGAAGGCGGGCTCGTGGCCGTCGCGCAGGGCGGCATCGGCTACATGGTGTTCTCGGTGGCGATGACGGCCGGCCGGCTGACGGGCGACGCCGTGTCGGCCCGCTTCGGCGACCGGCAGACGCTCGTGTGGGGCGGCATCGTCGCGCTTGGCGGCTTCGCCATTCTGCTCAGCGCGTCGAACACGGTGGTGGCGCTGTTCAGCTTTGCGCTGATCGGCCTGGGCTGCTCGAACATCGTGCCGGTGCTGTTCCGCCGCGCCGCGTCGCAGACGGCGATGCCGGCCAGCCTGGCCGTCGCGTCGATCACCACCACCGGTTATGCCGGCATCCTGGCCGGACCGGCCGTGATCGGCTTCGTCGCCAAGGCCGTCAGCCTGCATACCGCGTTCTGGATGCTGGCCAGCCTGCTGATCCTGGTGCCGCTGTGCGCCGCGGCCGTGACGGCAAGGAAGAGCTGAGGGTCGGTCGATCGACCGATACCGGCATCGGCATGCTTTCCCTACACTGGCTCCACTTACCAACAACACCAGGGAGCACAGCATGTCGAACAAATTCAAAACCGGTCTCTCCGCACTGGCCGCCGCAGTACTGCTGATCGGTGGTGCCGTCCATGCCGCACCGGCCGCAGCCGACAAGCCATCCGTCGTCATCGTGCACGGCGCGTTTGCCGACGGTTCCGACTGGGCCAAGGTGATTCCGCTGCTGCAGGCCAAGGGCGTCAAGGTCACGGCCGTGCAGAACAGCCTCGAATCGCTGTCCGGCGACGTGGCCGCGGCCAAGCGCGCCATCGACAACCAGCCCGGCAAAGTGGTCCTCGTCGGCCACTCGTGGGGCGGCACGGTGATCACCGAAGCGGGCAATCACGACAAGGTGGCCAGCCTGGTGTACGTGGCCGCGTTCGCGCCGGATGCCGGCCAGTCCACCGCCGAAGCAGGCAAGGACTATCCGACGCCGCCCGGCATCAAGAAACTGGTGGCCGACAAGCAGGGCTTCCTCAGCCTGCCGGACGAAGCGATGCGCACCGATTTCGCGCAGGACGTGCCGCCGGCGCAGGCTGCCGTGATGGCCGCCACGCAGGGCCCGATCCAGGCCAAGGCGTTCGACGACAAGCCGGCGGCCGCCGCATGGAAGACGCGTCCGTCGTGGTACATCGTCAGCAAGAACGACCGCATGATCCAGCCCGACCTGGAACGCGCGATGGCGAAGAAGATCGGTGCGAAAACCACCGAGCTGGCCACCAGCCACGTGCCGCAGCAGTCGCGCCCGGCCGACGTGGCCAAGGTGATCCTGGACGCGGTGGCGAACACGAAGTAAGTTTCACGGGTTGTACACAAAAACTGTGGATAACGCTGTGCAGCGAACCGCCTTTGCACAGCTAACTGCCTGATTCGATTGACGTTTTCGGCGACGCCTGCGGATCGGGCAGCGGTGTTTTCCGGCGTAACGGACAAGCACGGAATGCCGCGTCAGTTGTGCACAAAAACTGTGGATAACGCTGTGCAGCGTGCTGCCACTGAATCGCTAACCCGTTGATTCCAATACTTTTTTCCTCTCCGCCTGCAGATCGGGCAGACGCTGCGGCGTGTCACGCCCTGGCGGCGGCGGCGGGCGGCACGCGGAACGTCACGCCCAGCCGGTTGAAGGCGTTCATCAGGCCGATCGCATACGTCAGGTCGGTCAGTTCCTTGTCGGTGAATTCCGCGCTGGCGGCAGCGTAGTCGGCATCCGGCACGCCGGTGTCGGCCACGCGCGTGACCGTCTCGGCCCAGGCCAGCGCGGCCCGTTCGCGCGCCGTGAAGAGATTGCCTGCTTCGTGCCACACCGGTACCAGCACGAGCTTGTCGACGGGGAGGCCCTGCTTGACCAGGTCGCGCGAATGCATGTCGATGCAGTAGGCGCAGCCGTTGATCTGCGAGACGCGCAGGAACACGAGGTCGATCAGTTCCTTCGCCAGGCCGCATTGCTGCAGATAGACGTACACGCCGCCGAAAGCCTTGTAGCCATCCGGGGAAACCCTGGCGTAATCGATGCGCTGCTTCATGGTGATGCCCTTCCTGTGAATTGAACGAGGACGCCATGGTGATGCATCATGGCCCGGCCGGGAAGAGCCAAGAAGTGCACGCGCCGGCAGGGCATGATCGGGCGCGCTACAGCAGTTTCGAGATGCGCTCGCCGAGCGCGGCGGCCGCGTGCTCGTCTTCGATGTTCGTGAAATTGAGCAGCAGCGCAGGAGGACTGTCGCCGCGCACGGTCCATGCCGACAGCGCCTCCGCATACATGCCGTCGGCGCGGATGCGGGCTGCCAGCGCGCGGTCCGACTGGCCTTCCGGCAGGCGCAGGATCAGGTGCATGCCGCCCGGCGGCGTGTCGATGCGCAGTTGGCGTCCCAGCACACTGCGCAGGCCTGCCGCCGTGGCATCGCGGCGTTCCGCATACAGCTTGCGCATGCGCTGGATGTGCCGTGCGAAATGACCTTCGCGGATGAAGGCCGTGACGATCGCCTGCGTCAGCTGCGGCGGGCCGCCGGTCAGCACGCGGCTCACATCCTCGAACCTGGCCACCTGCGCTTCCGGCACCACCAGGTAGGCCAGCCGGATGCCGGGGAACAGCACCTTGCTGAACGTGCCCGAGTACAGCACGCGGCCGTCCCGGTCCATGCTTTTCAGCGCGGGCAGCGGGCGGCTGATGTAGCGGTACTCGCCGTCATAATCGTCCTCGACGATCCACGCCTCGCTGCGCGCGGCCCATTCCAGCAATGCCATCCGCCGCGGCAGCGACAGCGCCACGCACAGCGGGCTTTGGTGCGCCGGCGTGACGACGGCGGCGCGCGCACCCGGCGCGGCTGCTATACCCTCAGCGACGATCATGCCATCGCCATCGACCGGCACCGGTATCGCCTCGGCGCGCATGTGCGCCAGCAGTTCGCGCGTGGGCGGATAGCCGGGATCTTCCATCCATACCTGGTCGCCCGGCTGCAGCAGCGCATGGCCGATCAGTTCCATCGTGTGGCGGTAGCCGGACGTGAGGAACACCTGCGCCGGCCGGCAGTCGATGCCGCGCGAGACCTGCAGATAGGTGGCGATTTCCGTGCGCAGTGCCGGCAGGCCTAGCACGGGCGGGTGTGCCATGTCGATCGGCTGCATCGCGCGGATGCAGCGTGCGCCGAGGCGCGCCCAGATCTTGCGGGGAAAGGCGTCCAGTGCCGGCAGGCCCATTTGAAACGGCCGCACGGTATCGGGCCGGTAGCTGGGCGGCGGCGCTTCCGGCCGGCTTGTTACCGGCGCGGCTTCGGCCTGCGGTTTCAGGCCCGGCGTGACGATCGTGCCGGCCTGGCCGCGCGGCTGGATGTAGCCCTCGGCGGTCAGCAGCGCATAGGCTGTCTCGATGGTGCCGCGCGACAGGCCCAGCTCCTTGGTCAGCGCACGCGCCGACGGAATCCGGTCGCCCGGTTTCAGCAGGCCGCTGCCGATCGCGCTGCGAAAGCGCAGGTAGATCTGGCGGTAGTAGGGCTCCCTGGCGGCGGGATCGAGCGGCGCGATGGTGCCGGGCTGGTGTTGGTCGGTGCTCATGCGGATCGGCGGAATGAAGTCGCGACAGGATAGCGCACCGCGGCACGGAGCGTGGCCCGGGCGCCCACTTGTAATGAGAATCATTCTCATCTAAAATGCAGGCAAGGCTTGGAGCCCTTGCGCATTCGGTACGGCTCCATGCGGGCGGCGGCATCCGGCACGAACCAACCACCGAGGGGAGACACGATGCAGGCCGCCGATTTCGACCAGCTGTTCCGCGAACATTGCGCGCTGCTGCGTGCCCATGGCAATGCGCAGGCCCGTTGCAGCGAGCAGCTGCAGGCGCAGGCCCGCGAGATCGCGGCGCTGCAAGCCCAGGTGATGCAGCTGCGCGCGGAAGTGATCAGGCGCGATACGGCGCTGGCTTGGGCGAAGGAAGACCGCGCCGCGCTGGAACAGGCGATTCCCGGCCTCGGCAAGCGGGTCAACCTGGCGCGCAGCGTCGATGCGCTGCAGGCCCGCGTGCGTCAGCTGATGGAGGCGGCACGGCCCGCGCCATCAACGCAGCAGCGCGAATTCGCGGGCCTGGAAGAAGACCTGGCCGCGGCCGACCTGGTGATCTGCCAGACCGGCTGCATGAGCCACGGCGCCTACTGGCGCGTGCACGACCACTGCAAGCGCACCGGCAAGGCCTGCGTCCTTGTCGACAACTCGGCGGCGCTGCGCATCGTGCGCATCCACGAAAGCGGGGAGAAAGCGCTGGTCATGTCGCAGGACGCCTGAGCGCAGACGTTTATCCTGCCAGGTCGGCGAGCAGGCCCGGGCCGGTGGGCTGCCAGTCCAGCGCGGCCCGCGTGATGGCGCTGGAAGCGGACATGTCCTTTGCCGCGAAGGTCGCCAGCCAGCCGAAATGGGCCGGCACGTCGGCTTCGGCGATGCTGGTCGCGGGAACGCCCAGCCGGCGGCCGACGGCTTCGGCGATCTCGCGCAGGGCGATGCCTTCTTCGGCCGTCGCGTGATAGCGGGCGCCCGGTGCGGCCCGTTCAATGGCCAGCCGGTACAGGCGCGCGGTATCGCCGACATGCGCAGCCGACCAGCGGTTCGCCCCTTCGCCAACGTACGCCGACACGCCACGCTCACGTGCCAGGTCGATCAGGTAGCTGACCAGGCCGGCCTTGCCGCGGTCGTGGATCTGCGACAGCCGCATCACGGACACATTGACGCCACGTGCCAGCATCTCCGCACCGGCCAGTTCGGATGCCACGCGCGGATTCGGGTGGTGCGGATCGAAGCGGTCCTCGAAGGCAGGTTCGCCCGGCTTCGTGATCCCCATCGGCACGCCCGACGTGATGACCAGCGGCCGCTTGCTGCCTTCGAGCGCCGCGCCGAGGGCGGCGATGACGCGGCCATCCTTGGCGCAGTTGTCGACGAAACGGCTGAAGTCGTGGTCGAAGGCGGTGTGGATCACGCCATCACAGGCCGCGGCACCGCGGCGCAGGCTGTCGAGGTCTTCGATGTCGCCATGATGCGGTTCTGCGCCGGCGGCCAGCAGCGCGCGGGTGCCGGCCTCGGAGCGCGTGAGGCCGAGCACCTGGTGGCCGGCGGCGAGCAGTTCGGGGACGATGGCCGAGCCGACGAAACCCGTCGCGCCGGTAAGGAAGATACGCATGAGATGCTCCTGGTTGAACGATGGAGCGATGGTGCCGCACGGCGCGATCCTGTTAAAGTAGTGAGATTATCCTGGTATAAGAAGTAACCGGCATGACCGACAAGACCGTCAACGCTCTGGGCACCTTCCTGCGCGACCGCCGCGCGCGTCTCGACCCCGCCGCGCTGGGCTTTCCCGGCGAGCGGCGGCGCACGCCCGGCCTGCGCCGCGAAGAGGTGGCGCAGCGTTCCAACATCAGTCCCACCTGGTACACCTGGCTCGAGCAGGGCCGCGGTGGTGCGCCATCGGCCGACGTGCTGAACCGGATCGCCCGCGGCCTGATGCTGACGGAGGCGGAGCGGGAACACCTGTACATGCTGGCCCTCGGCCATCCGCCGAAGGCGCAGTATGCCGCCGCCGATGGCGTCACACCACGGCTGCAGCGGCTGCTCGATGCCTTCGAATTCAGCCCGGCCATCGTCAAGACGGCGACGTGGGATGTGGTGGCGTGGAACCGTGCCGCCGCCCTCGTACTGACGGACTACGGCAAGCTGCCGCCGCAGGAACGCAACGTGCTGCGGCTGATATTCTCGAACGCGCGCGTGCGCCGCGCGCAGGACGACTGGGCCAGCACTGCCCGCTTCGTAGTGGGCGCGTTCCGTGCCGACGCGGCGCGCGCCGGCGCAATGACCGAAGTCACGCAACTGGTCGAGGAGCTGCGCGCACTGAGCCCGGAATTCGAAGCGTTCTGGCGCGATCACGACATCAATGTGCCTGGCGGCGGCATGAAGCGGCTGCACCACCCCACGCTCGGCCTGCTGGAACTGGAATACTCGGGCTTCGCCGTCGAGGGCCGGCCCGATCTGGGCATGATCGTGTACAACCCGGCGACGCCGGAGGATGCGGCGCGGATGCGGGCGTTGATCGCTCAAGCGCCAGGCGCTAACGCAGCGCCGGATACGTAAACAGCAAGAAGTGCACGGCATTGACGGCGAAGTGCGTCAGGATCGCCATCTCTATCCGGCCGCTGCGCCAGTAAGCCAGTCCATAGCCGACGCCCGCCAGCGTGGCGAACGCCATCAACGCCGCTCCGCCTGCAGCGTGCGCACACCCGAACAGCACCGCGGCCACGCCGACCGCCACCAGGCCGCCGTGCCGCCAGCCGCGCCGCGTCAGTGCTGCCGCCAGGCGCCCCTGCAGCAGCGCGCGGAAGAACGCTTCTTCGGCCACGCAGGTCGTCAGCAGGTTCGTCGCCAGGAACACCGGCGCGTAGGCCGGCCACTTCGGATCGAACGCCACCACGCCGGCCAGCAGGCCGACCGCCAGCACGATGAACGGCGTGGCGATCAACACCGGCAGCGCCGGCGCCAACGCACGCCAAGTGGCACGGTCGCGCGCCGGCGCGCCGAACGTGGCGCACAGCAGGATGCCCACGGCGGCCTTGTCGAAATTCAGGTACAGGCTGAACGGCGGGGCGCCTGCGCTGACCTGCACCTTCTGCAGCAACTGCGGATTGGCGAAGCCGGGCAGCAGGTGCAGCGCCAGTGCCAGCGACACGACGATCACCAGGGCCAGCAGCAAGGCACGCGGCAGCGGGGAGGACACGCGCCGCCATGCTTCGCACAAGACGGCCAGCACCAACAGGGCCAGCACGCCCGCCGGTGCGATCGCGCCGGCGAGCACGCCGACGGCCACGGCAATCGCCAGGCACGGCGCCCACGCCGGCACACGGCCGACAGCCGGGCACCACAAGGACAGGATCGCCAGCAGCCAGCTTGCGGCAAGCGTCCATGCCAGCGGTGGAGAAGAGGAGAGGGTCGAGAGCATGGTCTGATTCAGGATAGGGAAAGAAGTCTTGTCGGCCGGGGCGCGCTGCCGTTACAGCGGCGCGATGGCAAGGCCAAGTCCGCACATAAGGACCGGTCCACGTTCGTGCGCGCCCCGTGCATCGCTATATTCGAAGGCGCCCATTGTACGGTTCCTTCAACGAATAAAGGAGAGCACAGATGTCCCGAACGATACTGATCACCGGCTGTTCCTCCGGCTTCGGCCGCGCCACCGCCGAACTGTTTGCGCAACGCGGCTGGCAGGTGGTCGCCACGATGCGCGACACCGCCGCTGCCGGCGATCTTGCGCAACAGCCCAACGTCCTCGTCGCGAAGCTGGACGTGCAGGATGCCGCGTCCATCGCCAGTGCCATCGACGCGGCGCTGGCGCGCTTCGGCACCATCGATGCAATCGTCAACAACGCGGGCTTCGGCCTGTCCGGCGTGTTCGAATCGACGCCGGAAGCGAAGGTGCGCGAGCAGTTCGACGTGAACGTGTTCGGGCCGATGGCGGTCATCCGCGCGGCGCTGCCGCAACTGCGCAGGCAGGGCGCCGGCGTGATCGTCAACGTCAGTTCCGGCGCGGGCGTGTTCGGGCTGCCGATGCTGTCGCTGTACTGTGCCAGCAAGTTCGCGCTCGAGGGCTATTCCGAAGCCCTCAGCTACGAGCTGGGCACGCTGGGCATCGCGGTCAAGATCGTCGAGCCGGGCGGCGTGCTGGAAACGGGATTCGGCGGCCGCTCGGGCCAGGAAGCGCAGCAGCTGCAGCCGATCGCCGACTACGACAGCTTCGCGCATGCCGCGGCAGCCGTCTTTGCCGGCCTGCGGGCCAACCGGCTGGCGACATCGGCCGACGTCGCCGACGTGATTTATACGGCGGTCACGGACGGCACGTCGCGGCTGCGTTACGTGGCCACCGCCGACATCCGGCCGCTGGTCGACGCGCGACGCGGCACGTCCGAAGACGAGTACATGGCCACGGTACGGCGGCAGTTTGCAATACCAGCGAACAAGGGATGACGGCTCGCGGCGCCCCGCAACCGGGCGCTGCCATCGAGTCGCTTTTCCGCTACATATTTTTGCAAATACATTCTGCTAGAATAGCCGTACTGCAATGAGTTTTTATCAGTTTCATTAAAAGCCATTCAGCACCCCAGTTCGACAGAAAAACGTCGTCGAGCTGTCGTCGGCCCAAAACTCGCCGGCAGCTACCCCCACTTTTTCTGTCACTTACTGGAGCATGCGTCATGCGCATCAAATCTATTCTGCTGTCCGTTGCAACCGTTGCCGCCCTCGGCGCAGGCACGGCCCACGCGGCGACCAACCTGGTCGTCAACGGCAATTTCGACACCGTCACCAACGGCACCAACAAGCAGCTGGCGTCTTCCGTCACCACGGCGGCCGACCGCACCACGCTGGCTGGCTGGACCAGCAGCAACGGCAACGACGGCGGCTACAACTTCGTGCTGGACAGCGCCCTCGCCAACACCAGCAGCTCGGCCATCTGGCTGCGCAGCGAAAGCAACGGCTACGCCACATCGGCCAACGGCGGCAACTTCTTCGCCTCGGATGCGCTGTATTACCCGGGCACGCTGTCGCAAACCATCAGCGGCCTGACGGTCGGCAGCGCGTACACGCTGACGTTCGACTACGCGCTGGCCCAGCAGGTCGGCTTCACGGGCGCGAACAGCGACAACTACTGGGAAGTCGTGTTCGGCGACGCCACCCGGAACGCCAGCTCGCTGAGCATCGCCAACGGCGGCTTCAGCGGCTGGAGCACGGCCACGATGACATTCACCGCCACCAGTGTCAGCCAGGCGCTGTCGTTCCTGGCGCAGAGCGCGTCGCCGGGCGCGCCGCCGTTCCTGCTGCTGGACAGCGTATCGCTGGTGTCCGCCGTGCCGGAACCGTCGACGTGGGGCATGCTGCTGGGCGGCCTCGGCCTGCTGGGCTTCGCTGCACGACGTCGCGCCACGCAAAAGTTTTAGGCTCTGTCATCCGGGATTGTTGAAATGCCCGCACGCCGCTCTGCAACGCCGGTGGTTTCAACAACCTTGGAGGACACAGCCAAGTTTTAAGCCGGCTGGCGGCTGCGCACCGCGCGGCCGCCGTCATTTTTTACGCATCCGCCACCACATGAACGAATTCCTTGCCCATGCCCTGCGCATCTTTGCCTGGCTGGTACTGCTGACGGCGATCTTTATTCCGCTGGAACGCTGGTTCGGCGCGCGCCAGCCCAGGCGCCCGCGCCGCGAACTGCTCAACGACATCGCGTATTACGTGATCAGCAGCCTGGTTCCGATCGTCCTGCTGGCGGCACCGATGGCGCTCCTGGCAGCCGCGGCGCAGCACGTCGTGCCGGCCGCGTTGACGACGGCCGTTCAGGCGCTGCCGCCGCTGGCGCGCATCGCGCTGGCGTTCGTCATCGGCGAGATCGGTTTTTACTGGGGCCACCGGCTCAGCCACGAACTGCCGTGGCTGTGGCGCTTCCACGCGTTGCACCACAGCACCGAGCACATGCATTTTTTATCTAACACCCGCACGCATCCGGTGGACATGGTGATCACACGGCTGTTCGGCCTCGTACCGCTTTACATGCTGGGCCTGGCCAGCCCGAGCGCCGCCGGCAGTGGCGCACCGGCGCTGCTGCTGGTGACCGGCACGCTGTGGGGCTTCTTCATCCACGCCAACCTGCGCTGGCGGCTCGGCCCGCTGGAATGGCTGGTGACGACGCCCGCCTTCCACCACTGGCACCACAGCCGCAACGACCACATCAACCGCAATTACGCGGCCACGCTGCCGTTCCTGGACCGGCTGTTCGGCAGCCATTACCTGCCGCGCCATTGGCCGGCCGAGTATGGCACCGATACTCCGCAGGCGGAGACGCTGGGCAGGCAGCTGCTCGATCCGCTGGTGCCGGTGAAGAAGGTAGCGGCGCGGGGTTGACCTGAGCCCACGAGAATTTCTCTGCAGGATGTCCGCCGGCGCGGGAACCGGCAAAATGACCGGCAAATTTTCTCGGAATTTTCATCGCAATTGAAATAAAAACATACTATAATCATAGGGTTAGGGCCATCATAAACCGGCATACAGAGCGGCAAAATGTACGATTCAATACACCAGTTCGAGCCGTTGCTGCCCAGCGATCGCCAGTGGCAGGAATTGCTTCCCGTTGCCGAAAAAATTGTCACCGCTTCATTGAAGTTGTCGTCTGCAGCCCATGAGTCAACGCGCTCGACCTTGCGCGAACTGGTGCGGCAGATGAACTCGTTCTACAGCAACCGGATCGAGGGGCAAAGTACCCATCCTCACAATATCGAACGGGCGCTGCAGAATAATTTTTCGGACCGCCCCGATGAAGCCCGCCTTCAACGAATCGCCCTCGCGCACATCTCGGCAGAAAGGGAACTCGAGCAGCATCTCGGCGACCGGGGCGCACTGACCTCGACCTTTCTTCTCGAAGCCCATCGCACCTTGTATTCCCGACTCGGCCTCGATGATCGGCTGTCGGACGACGGCGAGCCGATTGTCCCGGGCGAGATCCGGTCACGTGACGTACGGGTCGGGCACCGTGTTCCGCCCGCCGCCGCATCGGTCCGACGATTTCTGCAGCGTCTGGACGACGTGTACGGTAAAGCGAGCGGTTGGGAGCGTGTATTGATTTACACCGCTTGTGCACATCACCGCGTGGCATGGGTTCATCCTTTTCTCGACGGGAATGGCCGTACGACACGTCTGCAGAGTCATTCCGCTTTGTGGAAACTTTCCGAGGGCTTATGGTCACCGAGCCGAGGATTCGCCCGGTCGACGCAACTGTACTATGCCGCTCTGCACAATGCCGATTCGCCCCGGCGCGGCGACTACGACGGGCGCGGCAATCTGAGTGGGCAGGGCTTTTTTGAATGGGTGCAGTATTTTCTGGGCGTGTGCGACGATCAGGTGAGCTACATGACCAGCATGCTTGCTCTGGACGGAATCAAGCAGCGGATCGAAGCACTGATACTCATCCGTGCAGCGCAGGATAAAGGATTTCGCCGCGAGGCCATCCTGCCGCTGATTCACGTTTTCGGACTCGGGCCCGTCACCCGAGGCGAATTTACGCAGATGACGGGGTTGGGCGAGCGCACGGCAAGGTCCCTGCTATCCACGCTGCGGGCGGACGGATTGCTGGTCAGCGACAATTCGCATGGACCTGTAAGGTTTGGCTTACCCCTTGGCTCACTGAACATCTTGTTCCCAAACCTGTATCCGGAAGTGAATTTGCCTTTGAATTGATGTCGGTAACGCCGTGGCGAACTGCCGGCAGCAGCCACTCGGCCGCCTTGCGGTCGTCGAATCAGCAAAGCCTCCATCACGCTATCCCGTAGCTGGCAGGCTCCCGCTGCAGGGTCAAGCACGGGTCCTGCGGCGGGCTGCGCAGTGGCCAACCGGTCACAAGGCCGGACGCAGGTCGCGCACCGGGCTGACCGCTTCCAGCAGCAAGGCCGACCTGGCTGCGGCAGTGGCGCGGCGCTATGCGGAAGATTCGGCAGCCGTGCTGGAAGCACTGGAAGCGGAGACGGGACGGCCGGAACCGGCCCTGCTGCGCTATCCGGAGACATTCCGCCGCTCGCTGGAAAACGATAACCGGATGTGCCTGTGCAGCTTCATGGCGGCCGAATACGACGACCTGCCGGCACCCGTGCAGAGTGAAATCCAGGCGTTCGCCGACGTCAACGTGGCCTGGCTGAGCAGGCAGCTGCAGGCACAGGCATGGCCGATGCCGCCCAGGCGCGGCTGCGTGCCAGCGCGATTTCCGCGGCCGTTTCGGGCGCTCGGCTGATGGCGCGCGGCAGGGCGGACATCGCCCTGTTCGATGCCTTGATGGACAGCTATCGCGCAGCGGGGCTGTTTTCGGCCTGACGATGCCTGGGTAGTGCGGGCTCGAAAGCGCTCCCTTTATATCACCCCGCGATATAGGCAGCCAGCTCATCCGGCGTCCCCTCGGGAAACGCCTCCTTCAGGTAAGCCAGGAACGCCGACACCCGCGCACTGAGCAGGCGCCGCGACGGGTAGAGCGCCCACAGCGCAATTTCCGGCCCGTCTACCTCTCCCCAGTTGACCAGCGTGCCGGCAGCCAGGTCATGGCTGACCAGCGACAAAGGCAGCTGCGCGGCGCCGACACCGAGCCGCACCGCATCGCGCACCATGAACAGCGAGGCGAGACTCAGCACCGGCTCGACATCGACCGCCGCTTTGCCGGCCGGCGTCACAAGCCGCCACACATCGCGCTCGCGACGCGTGCCGCGTATGACCGCCGGTACGGCACCGGCGCTGCGCAACAGGCCGCGCGCCGCAACGGCCACCAGCCGGTCCCGCAGGAAGACGCGGCCGATCAGGTTTGCATCGGGCGCCGGATTGACGCGGATGACCAGGTCGTAGCCTTCCTCGACCATGTCGACCGGCCGGTCCTCGGTGGTCACCTCCAGCCTGATCTCCGGATATTTCAGCGCAAAGCCGGCTGCCAGCTTGCCCATCGCAGCCTGGGAGAACAGCAGCGGCGCGCTGATTCTCAACCGCCCGCGCGGACTGGCGCCGCCCTGTGCAATCGCGCCGGCCGTCTCGTCGATCTCGCTCAGCAGAACGCTCGTCCTTTCGTACAGCGCCTTGCCTTCCTCCGTCAGCTTCAGCACGCGCGCGCCCCGTTCGAACAGGCGCAGGCCAAGGCTCATTTCCAGTTCGACGACGCGGCGCGACAGCGTGGCCTTGGGCCGGCCCGTGGCACGCGCGGCGCGTCCCACGCCGCCGTGCCGGGCAACCAGGTTGAAATCGACCAGTGCGAGGAGATCCATGTGTTCCACCAATGAGACAGTAAGTCCAAATATACCGTCTTTCGGCCCGTCAGTGGAATGCTTATGATGAGTCGTACCTTTTGAAAACAACCAGGAGTTCTAAATGACCATTCTCGTTACCGGTGCCACGGGCACCATCGGCCGCCAGGTGATCGACCAGCTCGTCCAGCGCGGCGCCACCGTGCGGGCCCTCGTGCGCGATCCGGCCAAGGCGGATTTCCCCGCAAGTGTCAGCGTCGTCCAGGGCGACCTGATGGATCCCGATTCGCTGCGCGGCGCGTTTGCGGGCGTGTCTACCTTCTTCCTGCTGAACGCTGTCACGCCGGACGAATTCACCCAGGCCCTCATCGCATTGAACGTTGCCAGGGAAGCGGGCGTCGATCGCGTCGTCTACCTGTCGGTGATCCACAGCGACCGCTTCGTCAACGTGCCGCACTTTGCCGGCAAGTTCGGCGTCGAACGGATGATCGAGCAGATGGGCTTTGCCGCCACCATCCTGCGGCCCGCCTACTTCATGAACAACGAGCTGACGATACGGGATGCCGTGCTTGCCTACGGCGTCTACCCAATGCCGATCGGCGGCAAGGGCCTGGCGATGGTCGATCCGCGCGATATCGGCGAAATCGCCGCCCTCGAACTGCTTCGCCGCGCGAACGCATCCGGGCCGCTGCCAATGGAGCGCATCAACGTCGTCGGCCCCGATACGCTGACGGGCGCCGATGCAGCGGCCATCTGGTCGGAAGCGCTGGGGCGTGCCATCGCCTACGGTGGCGACGATACCGCCGGCTTCGAGCAAAACCTGCGCAACTTCATGCCGGGCTGGATGGCGTACGACATGCGCCTGATGGCCGAGCGCTTCGTGAGCGACGGCATGGTGCCTGAAGCAGGCGACGTCGCCCGCCTGGCGACGATGCTGGGCCGGCCGCTGCGTAGCTACCGCGATTACGTCGCCGCGATCGCGCCACAACCGTCCCTTTGATCACAGGAGTGCCATCATGATTTATTCGACTGCCACCGTGCCGGTCAATCCGGCAGGCGAAATTCCCCTGACACGCGCCCAGGCCTGGGAGGGGCTGGTAAGGAAAGCGCGCGACGCCCGCCTGTTCCTGCCGCCCGGCTTGTGCACCCGCTGCGATGTGGTGGAGGAGAGCGCCACGCACATCGTCCGCGAAGCAACGATCGGCGGTGCGGACCTGCGTGAAATCATCAGTTTCGAAGCGGGGAGCAAGGTGTCCTTCTTCCAGGCCAGCGGCCTCCGCGAAGGCGTGATCGTCAACGAACTGTTCGAAGACGAAGCCGGCGCGCTGCAGTTGCGCTTCTACTGCTACACGGGCTTGCGCGGCAAACAGCCGAACGGCCCGGAAGAACAGGCGGAACAGGCGTGGATGGACAGCGAAAAGGGTTATCGCACTGCCTTGCTGACGACGCTGCAACGCACACGGGCGTTGCTCGGCGAGGGCAAGTTGTAATACGAATGGATCGCGCCGCCGGTGGGTAGCGGCGCGATCGATACGGTCCGGCACACGATGGCCGAACCGTTCCTTTCAAACCCGCTCGCGCACCATCCCCCGCCCATCGTCGGCGGCGGCAGCGGCACGCTGCCGCGCGCCGTCGTCGATCAGTTCGTACCACATTGCATTGAGCACCGCGAACGCGGCGGCCAGCGGGAGTCCCAGGATCCAGGCGAAATACCACATGATGATTCCTTTTGAAGATTGAAGTTAGTAGGCGTGGCTTTTGCCGTCGCTGATGTCGGCCGGATCGACCTTGCCCCACATGACCTTGTAGACCCAGCTCGTGTAGCCGATGATCAGCGGCAGGAAGATCGCCGAGCTGACCAGCATGACGAACAGCGTCAGGTGGCTGGACGACGCGTCCCACACCGTCAGGCTGGCCTGCGGCTGGATCGACGACGGCAGGATGAACGGGAACATCGATGCGCCCACGCTCAGCACGATGCCGGCGACCGACAGGCCGCTGAACAGCATCGTCGCGCGTTCCCAGCGCCGCGCCAGTCCCAGCAGGGCCAGCAGCGCGCCGGCGAAACCGGCGGCCGGTGCCAGCATGGTCCATGGATGGGCAGCGTAATTGGCGAACCAGGCACCGGCGGCATGCGCGGCCACCGTCTTGAACAGCGGGTTCGAAGGGCCGGTGGTGATCACTTCGCTGGTGATGCGGTAACCGTCGACATACGTCCACAGCAGGCCGCCGGCGATCGCATACAGCGCGATCACGGCGAGACCCGCGACCAGGCCGCAGCTGCGGGCGCGGCGGGCAACGGCGCCGTCAGCCTTCAGCGTCAGCCAGCTGGCGCCGTGCATGACGAGCATCGCCACGGAGACGAGGCCGCACAGCAGCGCGAACGGATTGAGCAGGCCGAAGAAGCCGCCTTCGTAATAAATCTGCATGTCCGGCGCGAAGCGGAACGGCACGCCCTGCAGCACATTGCCCAGCGCTACGCCGAAGATCAGCGATGGCACGAAGCCGCCGACGAACAGCGCCCAGTCCCAGCCGGAACGCCAGGCCGCGCTTTCGCGCTTGCTGCGGTACTTGAAGCCGACCGGCCGCAGGATCAGGGCCAGCAGCACGGCGGCCATCGCCAGGTAGAAGCCGGAGAACGACACCGCATACAGCGCCGGCCAGGCAGCGAAGATGGCACCGCCGCCGAGGATCAGCCACACCTGGTTGCCTTCCCACACGGGGCCGACGGTGTTGATGACGACCCGGCGTTCCAGGTCGTTCCTGGCCACGAAGGGCAGCAGCGTGCCGGTGCCGAGGTCGAAGCCGTCCGTGACGGCAAAGGCGACCAGCAGCACGCCCAGTAAGATCCACCAGATGACGCGCAATACGTCGTAGTCGAGCAGGGTATGAAGAATCATGGTGTTACTCCGTTGAGATCATGGGTGCATTACGAAGGCTTGGCGAGGACCCGATCAGCGGGCTGGCCATGCCTTGCGTCGATGGGGGTTCGTCTTCCGGGCCCTTGCGGATGGCCTTGAGCATCAGCTTCATTTCGATCACCAGCAGGATCGAGTACAGCACCACGAAGCCGATCAGCGTCGTCAGCACCGTCTGGATGCCGAGGTTGGACACCGCCACCGCCGTCGGCAGCACGCCTTCGATGGCCCACGGCTGGCGGCCCAGTTCGGCGACGATCCAGCCCGCTTCGGCGGCGATCCATGGCAGCGGGATCGACAGCACGGCCACCGTCAGCAGCCATGGATACGCATCGAGGCGACGACGCGCGGACAGCACGAAGAAGGTCCCCGTCAGCACGATGAAGAAGATGCCCAGCGCGACCATGATGCGGAAGGACCAGAACAGCGGGGCGACCTGCGGCACGGTGTCTGCGGCAGCCTTGGCGATCTGCGCATCGGTGGCCTGGCGCGGATCGTCGACATAGCGTTTCAGCAGCAGCGCATAACCCAGCACCGCGCTGTGTTCCTCGAAACGGGCCTTCAGTTCGGGCGAAACGTTCCCGCTCCCCACGGCGCGGATCTGTTCGAGCGCGTCGTAGGCCTGGATGCCCTGGCGGATGCGCACGTCGGCCAGTTGCACAAGCTCGTTGATGCCGGGGATCTCCGTCTGCAGCGAGCGCGTGCCGATCAGGCCCATCGCCCACGGGATGTGGATCGCGAAGTGCGTCTCGCGCGCTTCCTGGTCGGGGAAGCCGAACGCGGTGAACGCGGCCGGTGCCGGCTCGGTATGCCACATGGCTTCGATCGACGCCAGCTTCATCTTCTGGTGTTCGGTGGACAGGTAACCGCTTTCGTCGCCCAGCACCACCACCGACAGCGAGGCGGCCAGGCCGAACGAGGCGGCGATCGTCATCGACCGCTTGGCCAGCTCCGCATGGCGGCCCTGGCGCAGGTACCACGCCGACACGCCCAGCACGAACAGCGAGGCCACTACATAACCGGCCGACACGGTGTGCACGAACTTGGCCTGTGCCACCGGGTTGGTCAGCACGTCGAAGAAGTTGGTCACTTCCATGCGCAGCGTTTGCGGATTCAGCGCGGCGCCGACGGGATTCTGCATCCAGCCGTTGGCGATCAGGATCCACAGCGCGGAGAAGTTGGTGCCGAGTGCCACCAGCCACGTGACGACGCAGTGGGCCACTTTCGACAAACGGTCCCAGCCGAAGAAGAACAGGCCGACGAACGTCGCTTCGAGGAAGAACGCCATCAGGCCTTCGATGGCCAGCGGCGCGCCGAACACGTCGCCCACGTAATGGCTGTAGTAGCTCCAGTTCATGCCGAACTGGAATTCCATCACGAGGCCCGTCGACACGCCGAGGGCGAAGTTAATCCCGAACAGCACGCCCCAGAACTTGGTCATCTGGCGCCATACGGTGCGGCCCGTCATCACATACACGGTCTCCATGATGGCCAGCAGCATGGACAGCCCCAGCGTGAGGGGAATGAATAAAAAGTGGTACAGCGCCGTCAAGGCAAACTGTAGTCGGGAGAGCCCGACGACATCGAGGTCCATGGTTGGAGTCCTTTCCTGTTACTGGATAAATGGGTCAGTGGGGACGCAGCGCGGCCAGCGCTGCATCGAATTCGGTTGTGCCGCGCCGGACGTCGGCGACGATGCGGCCGGCATGCATCACCAGCAGGCGGTCGGCCAGGTCGGCTTCGCGGCGCAGGTGCGTGGCGATCAATACGGTGCGGCCGCGGGCGTGGCGGGCCAGCCGCGCCAGCACGTCGGACGCAGTAGCGCCATCCAGCGCCTCGGTGGGCTCGTCGAGCAGCCAGAAGTCGGCACGGCGCAGCAGCAGCCGGGCCAGTGCCAGCCGGCGCGACTGGCCGCCGGACAGTCCCAGGCCGCCTTCGCCCAGCGCCGTATCGAGGCCGCGCGCAAACTGCTGCACCTCGTGCGCCAGGCCGGCGGCGCTCAGTGCGGTCCACAGCTGCGCGTCGCTGGCTTGCGGTGCGGCCAGCAGCAGGTTGTCGCGCAGGCTGTCCTGGAACAGCTCCGTGCGCTGGGTCAGCCACGTGCAGGGCAGCGCCTGCACACTGCCCGCCTGCGGCACCAGTTCGCCGGCGGCCAGTGCCAGCAGCGTCGACTTGCCGGCGCCGCTGGTGCCGACCACCGCCACGCGCTCGCCGGCAGCGATCCGCAGGTTGATGCCGTGAAGCGCCGCGCCGTCACGACCTGCATGCGTGGCGATCACCTCGGTTAGTTGCAAAACATCGGTACCGGTTGGCGCAGGAAGCGACGTAGCTGTCGCCTCCTGTCGCAGGCGGGGGCTCACGCGGCGAGCCGCCAGCCAGGTGCGGCCGGCCTCGATGGCGCCGCGCCGCAGCGCCGCGAACGGCTCCAGCGCGGCCAGTGCGATCAGCAGCGCAAGCGCCGCAGCCGGTGCGCCCAGGCCGTCGTATTGAGCCAGTGCGCCGACCGCCAGCAGCACGCCGGCCACCGTCGCATGGCCGGCCACGGCATAAGTCCAGCCGGCGCGCGTGTCGAGGCGGTGCAGGGCGTCATCGGTGCCGGCCAGCCTGGCATCCTGCCGTTGCAGCAGCTCGCACTGTGCGGTCAGCCGGCCGGCCATCGCCAGATCCGTTTGTCCCGCGACGAGGTCGATGGCCTGTGCGCGCAACCGTTCCAGCGCGCGGGCCCGGCGCAAGGCAACCGGCCGGGCACGGCGCGCCACCCCGATGGCGATGCCCCAGCCGCACAGCAGCAGCCACGCGAAGATCGCCACGCCAAGCCGCCAGTCGATGGCGCCGAGCACCGCCGCCGCCAGCAGCGCCGCGCCGAATGCGGCGATGGCCGGCACGAGCAGTCGCAGATACACGGATTCCAGCGCATCGATATCGTTCGTCAGCCGGAACAGCAGGCGGGCGGGCCGGCGCAGCAGCGCGCGGGCGGCAGCCGGTTCGGCCCAGCCGCGGAACAGTTTTTCACGCAGCGCGGCCAGCACGGCCAGCGTGCCGTCGTGCGTGACGAGGCGCTCGGCATAGCGGCCGAACGTGCGGCCCAGTGCCAGCAGACGGATCGCGGCGCTGGGCACGAAGACATTGAGTGCCGCCGCACCGGCAATGCCGGCCAGCGCCGTGGCCGTGATGAACCAGCCGGAAGTGCCCAGCAGGGCCATCCCTGCCAGCACCACCAGTGTGGCAAGCAGCGCGCCCAGCGCGAGACGGCGGCCGCCGATGCGCATGAACAGCGCGAGTATCGTCTTGAGGTCGTTGGTACGTTTCACGCTGCTTCCTTCACATTGCGCAGGGCCTTGACATCGATCACGCGGCCGATGCGGGCCGCCAGTGCCAGGTCGTGCGTGGCCACGATCAGCGTGCGGCCCCGTGCCAGGTCCAGCAGCGCAGCGACAACGCCGGCCGCCGTGTCGCGGTCCAGGTGGGCGGTGGGTTCGTCGGCCAGCAGCAGCCCGGCGTGCGGCGCAACGGCAGCACGTGCCATGGCTAGGCGTACCAGCTCGCCGCCCGACAGGCCGGTGCCGCCTTCGCCGAGGCTGTCGTCCGGCGTGGCGTGCTGCACGTGGCCCAGCGACGCCTGTTCGATGGCGGCGGTGACCGCGGTGCCAGTCACGCCGGGCCGCTGCAGCGAGACATTGCTGCGCACGGAACCAGCGAAGACATGCGGCTTCTGGCCGATCCATGCCATGCGGGCGCGCAGGCCGGCGGCGCTGTCCGCATCGAGCGCGATGCCGTCGATGCGCACCGTGCCGCCGGTTGCCGGCATGAGGCCGGCGACGATCGCCAGCAGCGTCGTCTTGCCGCTGCCGCTGGCGCCGACCAGGGCAATGTGTTCGCCGGCCTGGATGTTCAATGAGGCGCCGTCGAACAGCGCAGCCTCGCCGGCATGGTGGAAGTGCAGGGTGTCGATGTCCACGGACGGTGCCGCGGTGCCGGCGCCGGTTGGAACGGCCAGCGCGCCCGGCAGCGGCACGCCGAGTAACAGCACACCCTCGCGCTGGCGTGCATCGAGTGCATCGAGTGCCGCTTCGCCGGCCGCCTTGTCGTGCCAGACGGCCGCCAGTTCGCGCAGCGGTTCGAAGAAGGCAGGCGCGAGCAGCAGGATGAACATGCCTTCGCCCAGCGTCAGCCGGCGCCCCCAGCTGCCCGGGCCGATCTCGCCCAGCAGGTGAAAGCCGATATACACCGCCACCAGCGCGACGCCCAATGCGGAGAACAGCTCCAGCGCCGTGGACGACAGGAAGGCAATGCGCAGCACCCGCATCGTGCTGGCGCGGACCGCCTCGGCAGACGCGCGCAAACGCACGGCGGTGGCATCGACGGCATCCAGTGCCCGCAGCGTGGAGAGGCCGCGCAGCCGGTCCAGCAAAAAGCCGCTCATGCCGCCCAGTACCTGCAGCTGCGCCTCGCTCGCTTCCCTGGCGCGCCAGCCGATGACCGCCATGAACAGCGGGATCAACGGTGCCGCGAAAGCGAGGATCAGCGCCGCGGCCCACGACAGCCAGCCGACGGCCAGCACGAGCACGGGCAACACCAGCATCACCCGCCAGCGCGCCGGCTGGTAGCGCACCAGCCAGGGCAGCACGGCTTCCGCCTGTTCCGCCACCACGCTGGCCGCCTGGCCGGACGGCAGCCGGGCACGATCCAGCGGCGAGCGACTGGCCAATGCCTCCACGGCACCGACACGCAGCGCGGCCAGTTTTTCGCGTGCCGCGGCAAACAGGCGCCGGGAAGCCCACGCCTCGGCACTGGCACGCAGCACGCCAAGCGCCATATAGGCAAGCGCAGGAACGAGCATATCCGCCAAGCCGCCGCCGTCGGCCAGGCGCTGCACGGCATACGCCAGCAGGGCCGCCTGCGGAATCCACAGCAGCGGCGCCGCGCCCATCGCCCGCGTGCCGGCCAGCGCCGGTTGTCCCGGGCGTTTCACGATTGCGCGTTTCATGTGCGGTCTCCTGGCCGGCTTGGTGTACGGACGTGCGTGGTCAAGCCACGGCTTCGGCAGCAAGGCATGGTGTTCTCCAGACGGTTATCGGTTCGCGGCGGGCATGTGAATCAGGCAGCCGCGCGGGTGCTGCGGGTCAGGCGAAGCGGGGCGGGGCGCGACTGAGGTGGGCGGTGCGGTCGGCTGCAGCCAGCTGCAGCGGCACTTCGAAAGATGGCAGGATGCGTTCGACGGCGATGGCGGATTGCATCACCCAGCCGGCCTGCGGCGCCACGATGGCCTGGTCTTCCTGCGCGATGCAGAAGATGCAGTGCGTGCGCGGTGCGGCGATGCCGGCCGGTTTGTCGGACGCCTGGTCAGCGCCGACGGCAACCAGCCTGGTGCCGCCGGCGATACAGACTTCCGCCCAGGCCTTGCCGGTCGCCGGGCTCATCGCCGCGGACAGCGAAGGGGCGAGCGCCGCCCACAGCATCGCGACGACGGCGAGCCAGAGAACGGTAGTGCGAATGCGGTGCGAGTACATTTGTTTCAATCTGCAGTAAGCCCTGGAAGGGTCGTCTTGGCTTGCCGGACCCGGTGCGACAGCTGTGCTGTTCTTTTCCAGTATTTTGAATTTTCAGAAAACAGTGAAATTATGCACTGAAAACGACTTGCTGTCAGGAAGGCGCACTGGCGTAGTCGGGAATTGCCTTGGCGGTAAGGGCCGCCGCGGTCGTGGCATGGGATAATCGAACTTTCCAAGTCTTCGAAAAGTTCAGTACATGACGCCGCTTGTCCAAACGTTTGTCAGCCACTTCGGCGAAATGGGTAGCCGCTGGGGCGTGAACCGCACGGTGGGCCAGATCTACGCGCTGCTGTTCGTCACCGAGCAGCAGCTGCACGCCGACGACATCGGCGAAAAGCTGGGCATCTCGCGCTCCAACGTCAGCATCGGCCTGAAGGAACTGCAGTCGTGGGGCCTGGTGCGCCTGAGCCGCATTCCCGGCGACCGCCGCGAATACTTCACGTCATTGGGCGACGTGTGGGAAATCTTCCGCGTGGTCGCGGCCGAACGGCGCCGGCGCGAGGTGGCGCCCACGCTGTCCGTGCTGCGCGAAGCGCTGCTCGTCAAGGCCGCCACGCCGGACGACACATTCGCACAGGAGCGCATGCGCGAGATGCACGAACTGGTGGACCTGGCCAACAACTGGTTCGACGACCTGCAGCGGCTGTCGCCGGAATCGATGGCGCAGCTGATGAAGATGGGGGCCAAGGTGCAGAAGCTGCTGTCGGCCAAGGACCGGTTGTTCGGGAATGGGGCGGGCAAGGAGGAGTAGCCCCTTCGCCGTGCGTGCAAGCCGGCACGACGATCGACGCCACCGGCATCAGCCCCGGCTGGACGGATGGCTACGCCTCGCAGTGCCATCGGCAGAGGCTCTGTCATCCAGGATTGTTGAAATGCCCGCGCTGCCTCTATGCGTCGCCGCGTGGTTTCAACAACCTCGGATGACACAGCCTCGGCAGACGGGCCTCGCCGTCAAAGAACAACATTGGCATAATGCAAAGGAGCAATCCCCCTCACGATAACCATGAAAAAAATCCTGGCAGTGGTAGTAACGGTCTGGCTTGCGTCGAGCGGTGCGCAGTCCGCTATTGCCGAGCCGGCCCCCAAGCGTGCCCGAGCGCCCATCGAATTGCAGCATACGTCATGGACCGCGCGCGATGGCGTGCCTCCCAACATCCAGGCCATCGAACAGACCGCCGACGGCTGGCTGTGGCTGGGCAGCGACGAAGGGCTCTACCGTTTTGACGGCGCCAGATTCGAGTTGTACCAGCCGCGCTCGGGCAGCCTCTTCAGCGGAGGGATACTGGCCATGGGCCGCTTGTCCGATGGCCGCCTGTGGATGTCATCTACGGGCGCCAGTCTGGCCATCCTGCAGGACGGTGTGGCGACCACGTACGACGATGCGGATGGCCTGCCGCGTGCTTCGTTCTTCAAAGTGGTGCGGGAAGCCAGCGGGCGCTTATGGGTTGCAAGCTCGGCCGGTATCCATCAGCTGGAACCGGGCGCCAGGCGCTGGCACGATGCCAATGCGGCACTCGGCCTGCCTGCCAGATTCCCCGTCCTCGATTTGATGCAGGACCGACGCGGCACTTTCTGGCTGCTGAGCACTGCCGGTCTGTTCTCGCGCCCTGCTGGCACAACGGCATTCGTCAAGGTCGCGGAACGGAACGTTGCCGGCCGATTGGCGGAAACACCGGATGGCCGGGTGTGGGCATCCGAGCCCGGCGGGCGCGGCATGCAGCTTCTGTACGCGCCGCCAGGCAGCAAAGCCGTCGTGCCGGATATGTCGGCTACCGACAGCATCAAGTTTTTATTCGACAATGCCGGGAATCTATGGACGGGTGCGGACGAGGGTGTGGGCCTGCTGACGTTCGAGAGCGGCAAGACCACCGTGCGGGAGTTCACTGTGCAACAGGGGCTGACCGGGGCGGATGTGTCCGCGCTGTACCAGGACCGCGAGGGCAATATCTGGATTGCCACTTTCGAAGGCCTGGATCAGTTTCGTCCCCGCCGCGTGCAGGAGTTGCAGCTGGCGCCGATGCTGACCTTTGGCGCCCCCTTGCTGGCCGGCACCCATGGCGATGTCTGGATCGACCAGTATTACTATCCGGCGCTGGGCGCCGCGCCCGTGCACTATGGCCCGGGCCCGGATGACGCCACGCTGGTGACGGTGCTGTATCGCGATCCGCGCGGCCAGATCTGGTGCGGAGCACGCGATGGCCTGTGGCAGGTCAACGGCAGCCGGCGTGTGCGCATTCCACCGCCGGTGGATCCCGGCAAACACCGTTTCATCGTCATTCTCGATATGGTGATGGATGCCGAGGGCGGCCTGTGGGTGTCGTTTGCCGGCAGTGGCGTCTTCCGGCTCAAGGATGGTGCCTGGACCGCGCTGGGCGGCATGCCCGAGCTGGACAAGGCGATCGTCGTGAGCATGACGGCCGACACCGCCGGCCGCCTGTGGTTCGGTACGTTCGACAATGCGGTATTCAGGCTGGAGGGAGGCAAGGCCGTCAGGCTGGGTGCCAAGGAAGGGCTGAAGCTGGGCGAGATCAATGCCATCGCGCCGTATCGCCATGGCGTCCTGGTGGGCGGTCAACCTGGCCTGATGTGGTTTGACGGCAAGGTATTCCGCTCGCTGCAAGGCGCCAACGAGGCGCGCTTTTCCGGTGTCAAGGGCGTGCTGGTGGCACCCGATGGCCGTGTGTGGATCAACTCTTCGCAAGGCCTGCAGTCTGTCGATGCCCGTGAGATCGCCCGTGCGACAGAGCAGCCCGATCATGCGGTGCGCGTACTGCAATTCAATTTCAATGACGGCGTGCGCGGCATCTCGGCGAACGAGTCGTCCGCGCCGCGGCTGGCGCGGCTCAGCACCGGCGAGCTGCTGTTTTCCACGACCAGGGGTGTTTACCGGCTGGACCCGGAGCGCTACCGGACCAATCCTGCACCACCGCCGGTGCATATCACCGGTGTCCGGTCGGACAATGCGCCGCAGCCATTGCAGCCATCGCAGCCGGAAGTGCAACTGCCGTCATCGCCGGAGAACGTGCGCATCGATTACACCGCGCTGAGCCTGACGTTGCCGCAGCGGGTGCAGTTCCGTTACATGCTGGAAGGCGTGGATACGCAATGGCAGGAGGTCGGCAACCGCCGTTCGGCGTATTACACCACGCTGGCGCCGGGCAGTTACCGCTTCCGCGTGATGGCGGCCAACGAAGATGGCGTCTGGAACACCGATGGCGCCGGCATGATGCTGGTGGTGCCGCCGACGCCGGTGCAAACGGTGTGGTTCAAGCTGCTGTGCGTGGCATTGGTGGCGCTGCTGGCATGGGGCCTGCACCGCCTGCGGTTGCGCGAGGCGCTGCGCCGCATGCAGCGCAGCTTCGATGTGCGGGTGGCCGAGCGCGAGCGCATCGCCCGTACCCTGCACGACACCTACCTGCAAAGCGTGCAGTCCCTGATCCTCCGCTTCCACAATATCAAGGCGGTGCTGCCGCAGAACGATGCGGTCCAGCACCACATCGACGCCGCGCTCGATGCCGCCGACGCGGTGGCCGAGGAGGGTCGCGAGCAGCTGATGGACCTGCGCGTCAACGACGTCTGCCGCGGCGACCTGGCGCCGGCACTGGAAACCGCAGGCAGCACGGCCTGCGACCAGCAGGGCGTGGCGTTCTCGCTGCACGAGCAGGGGCCGCGAAGGGCGTTGAAAGCGGTGGTCAAGGACGAGCTGTTTGCCATCGCCAGGGAGGCAGTGGCAAACGCGCTACGCCATTCCGGCAGTGCAAGAGTGCGAGTAGAGCTGGTCTACGACACCGCCGGCTTTACACTGGAAGTGCGCGATGAGGGCAAGGGATTCGACGACGAAGTGCTCCAGTCCGGCAAGCGGGAGCGTCATTGGGGACTCACCGGCATGCGGGAGCGGGCCGCCCGCATGGGTGCCATGCTGACGATCCGCAGCAAACCCGATGACGGCACATCCATCGAAGTTTCGCTGCGTGCCAGACTGGCCTATCTGTAGGCCGGCGATCGCGCGGGATCGCCGGAGACAGACTGGTTGTCGGTGCGGTCAAACCTGGTCGTCATCGCCGATGACGTGCGTTCGGTGCCGCCCCTGGCCGCCTGCCAGCCGATTCCGCGCCACCCGCAACTCCGCCGTATCCGCCCCCGCCGGAAACCGCCCGACCAGCTCCGCCAGCTCGGCTTCCGCCGCCGGCACAATCCCCTCGTCCGCCATCAGCAACAGCACCCGCAACTCGAACGCCAGCGCGCCCTGCCGCCGCGCGCAATCGAGGGCGCGTTCCAGCCAGGGCAGGGCAGCCTCGCGCTGCCCTGCGCGCAGCAGCACCAGGCCTTTCACGCGCAGCAGTTCGGCGGTGTCGAACGCTTCTTCCTCGCCGCCCGGCCCGGCCAGCGCCTCGTCGATATGAATGGCGGCTTCGTCGACCGCGCCCCGTTCCACCAGCGCCTCGGCCAGGGCCCGCGCGAAGGGCGCGCACAGGATGTAGTGCTGCTCCTCGCGCAGCGTCTGCAGGCAGCTGCGCAGCAGGCCGATGCCTTCATCGCCGGCGCCCTGCAGGCAGCGCAGTTTGCCCAGCAGGCCGGTGCCTACCGCCACGTACGGCGCCAGCCGGTGCGCGCGGGCCTGGTCGAGCAGCCGGTCGATCAGCGCCGCGGCGCAGGCCAGTTCGTGCTGCCACAGGAACACGGTGGCGTTGTAGATCAGCGAGATGCAGACGGTGACGGGATGCGTGATCGTGTCGGTGACGGCGATGGTGTCGCGCGCCAGGGCCATGGCGCGGGCGCTGTCGCCGCTCACCCACAGCGTGCGGGCCAGCGCGATCAGCGCGCGGATGCGGTGGCAGTAGCCGAACAGGATCGTCGGGAACGACTGGCCGGCGGCGATCTGGAAGCCTCTTTCGCAGTGCGCCTGCGCGCCGGCGTGGTCGCCCACCAGGTTGCAGGAGACGCCCAGCGACCACTGCGCCATCGCCAGCGCCGCCGGCGTGCCCAGTTGCTGCGCCTTGCCATGGGCGCGGTGGGCCACGGCCAGCGCCGCGTGGAACCGGCCGACGCGGGTCAGGTAGATGTTCAGGCCCGTCAGCAGGTGCAGCGCGCGCGTGGCTTCGCCCAGCTCCTCGGCGAGGGACAGGCCGCGCTCGATCGCGGTGCGCACCGTGGCGTCGTTCCCGCGCGTGAACATCGTCGAGATGGCCAGCGCCTCCTGCAATGTCAGTTCGTCGTCGGGCGCGAGCGGCACGCCGGCCGCCAGCGCGGTGCGGCACCAGCGCTGGCATTCGTCCAGCAGCGACAGGCGCATCATCAGGCCGCTGGCGGCGGCGGCCACGTTTGCGCCCAGCGCCGCATCGCCCGACGACGGTACCGCGGCGCCGCCCGGCAACAGCGATGACGGTGCGCCCGGCCCGCCGGGCAGGGCGAAACTCCATGCCAGCGCGGCGCGGGTGTTGGCCAGCAGCGCCGTATCGCGGGCCCGCTGCAGCGTCGGGTCGCCGGCCTCGCCGTGCGTTTGCGCCACCGCCAGTTTTGCCACCATCACCTGCGCGTGTCGACGCGCCAGCGCTTCCTGCTCGCCGTGTTCGGTTAGCCGGGTGGCGGCAAACATGCGCGCGCTGTCGAGCAGGCGGTAGCGGCGCATGCCATCGACCGTGTCGGTGGCCGCCAGCGACTTCGCCACCAGGCTGTCGATGGCGGCCGTTACCTGCCAGCGTTCCAGCGTGTCGCTTGCCACCACCTCGGCCGCCGCCTCCAGCGAAAAATGGCCGACGAAGACGGACAGCTTGCGCAGCACCATCCGCTCGTCCGGCGGCAGCAGCTGGTAGCTCCAGTCCAGCATCCCGTTCAACGTCTGGTGACGGGGCAGCGCCGTGCGGCGGCCCTGCCAGAACAGGCGGAAGCGGTTGTCCAGCAGTGTCACGGTGCCTTGCAGGCCATACGTACCGACGCGGCCCGCACCCAGTTCGATGGCCAGCGCGATGCCATCCAGCCGGCGGCAGATCATCGCCACGGTGCCGGCATCGTCATCCGTCAGCGCGAACGGACTGCCGCTGGCGGCGGCCCGCTCGACGAACAGCTGCACTGCCGGATAGCGCGCCGCATCGGCGGCCGTCACGGCGGCGCCGGCCTCCGGGCAGGCCAGCGGCGGCAGGCGGCACACCTGTTCGCCCTCGGCGCGCAGCGCTTCGCGGCTGGTGACCAGCAGGTGCAGCTGCGGACAAGCGCCCACCAGCCGCTCGGCCAGCGTGGTCGCCGCGTCGACCAGGTGTTCGCAGCTGTCGAGGAGCAGCAGCAGGCGGCGCGCACCGATGAAGCGCTCCAGCGCGGTGCTCGCGTCCAGCGTCGCGGCCGGGCAGCCCAGCGTGGCGGCCACCGTGCTGGCCAGCAGGTCCGGCACGGCCAGCGCGGCCAGGTCGACGAAGCACACCGCACCGTCGAAGGACGCGCGCAGCGCATGGGCCAGCGCGAGAGCGACGGTGGTCTTGCCCATGCCGCCCGGCCCGGTGACGGTGACGAAGCGGGTGGCCACCAATTGGGTGCGGAGCTCGTCCAGCGCTTCGTCGCGGCCGATCATCCGCGCCAGGCGTGCCGGCAGCAGTGTCGGCAGCAGGCTTGGCAACGACGGCGCGACGGGAACGGCAGGCGGGGACAGCTCGGCAGGCGTTTCATCGCGCTGCACCGGCGCCACGAACGAGTAGCCCTGGCCCGGCACATTGACGACGTAGCGCGTGCCGCCCACGCCGTCTTCCAGCGCCTTGCGCAGCGCGGCGATGTGCACGCGCAGGCTGTTTTCCTCGACGACGACATCGCGCCACACGGCGTCGATCAGCTCGCGCTTGGGCACCACCTCGCCGGCGCGGCCGGCCAGCACGTGCAGCAGGTCGAAGGCGCGGCTGCCCAGTTCCACGCGCCGGCCGTCCTTCTCCAGCAGGCGCGCCGCGCCGTGCAGGGCATAGGGGCCGAATTGAAGGATGTCGCTCATGGCGCATCCGGCGGCGGCCGGAGTCGGAGAATCATGCGTGTTGCTCCCAGCTGGACGGTGTTGGCTTGTCATCCCATAGATACGCCCCGGCGGATGAATCGGATGTGGCGGCCGGATCCATCCCGGATTCTACAAATTTTTCACGCCGGCCGTTCGCGAAGGGCTGTCTTCCGCCATTTCCCGCCGCAGCAGCGCATCCTTGCGCGCCAGGCCCCACGTGTAGCCCCAGTAGCTGCCGTCCTCGCGCACCACGCGGTGGCAGGGGATCGCCACCGCCAGCGGATTGGCGGCGCAGGCCGCGGCCACCGCGCGGCGCGAGCGGGGCACGCCCAGCGCGCAGGCCACGTCCGCATACGAGATCGTGCTGCCCGGCGGGACGCGCCACAGCACCTGCCACACGCGCTGCTGGAAGGCGGTACCGCGGATGTCCAGCGGCAGGTCGCAGCCGGTGCCCGGCGCCTCCACCAGGCCCACCACGCGGGCGACCAGGTCTTCATAACCGGCGTCGGCGCCGACCAGTCGGGCACGGGGAAAACGGTCCTGCAGGTCGCGCAGCAGCAGCGCCGGGTCGTCGCCCAGCAGGATCGCCGCCACGCCATGCGGGCTCGAAGCGACGAGGATCGCGCCCAGCGCACACTGGCCCAGCGCGAAATGCAGCGTCTCGTGCGCACCGCCGGCGCGGTAACGGGCCGGCTGCATGCCCAGCACGCCCGCCGCCTGCGCATAGAACTGGCCGCTGCTGCCGTAGCCGGCGTCGTACAGGGCCGTGGTGACGGTGCAGTCCATTGCCAGCGCCGTCCGCAGCCGGCCGGCGCGGCAGGCCGCGTGATAGGCCTTCGGCGTCAGGCCGGTGGCTTCCTTGAACAGCCGGTGCAGGTGGCTCGGGCTGCGGTGCAGCGTGGCCGCCAGCACGCCCAGCGGCAGTTCGTGCTCGCTGTCGGCGATCAGTGCGCAGGCCCGTTCGACGATTTCGCGGTTACGTTCGTACAGCGACGCGCCCTCCGGGTGGCAGCGGCCGCACGGCCGGTAGCCGGTGGCCCGGGCTTCGTCCAGCGTGGCATGCAGCCGCACGAAGCGGGGATGCGCCGTGCGCGCCGGGCACGAGGGCCGGCAGTACACGCGCGTGCTGGACACCGAATACCAGAACTGGCCATCCGCCGCCGGATCATGCGCGACGATGCGCGCCCAGCGCGGATCGTCCGCCGTATTGGCCTGCGCCGCCACGTCAAACCCCGGTGCGCAGCGCGGTGCCGAACGGATTGTCGATCAGGTAGCGCCACTTGCCATCGGCACCGCGGCGGGCGATGTCGTTGGCGGTGGCCACCATGTGCACGGCGCTGCCGTCGCGCGCGGTGCCGATGTACGACCAGTCCAGCACGAGCGAGGCGATGTCGCCGGCAACGAAAATGTGGCGCGCGGTGATCTGCATCGACAGCCCGAGGCTGAAGTACTTCGCCAGCTCGGCGCGGATCGCGTCGCGGCCCGCCTGCGGCACGCCCTGCGCGTTGACGAGGATCCCCTCCGAATCATAGAAGCCCAGCATCACTTCCGTGTCGAGGGAGTTGAGGTGCTGCAGCAGGGCGGGGACGATGTCTTCCGGCCGTTCGGCCAGCTGGTAATTCACGGTCATGGTTCACTCCTTTGTTGGACAAGTGCCATGACTGTAGGCCGCAGCCGGCGGCGCGGCACTCGTGTTCCTGCTTTCAAACTTGCGTTACCGGCTCTGGCGGTTCGTCGCCGCCGGCTCAGGCGATATTCAGGCCGCCATCCACCGCCAGCACCTGCCCGGTGACCCAGCCGCCGACGGGGCCGGCCAGCGCGACGATGGCGCGCGCCACGTCGTCCGGCTCGCCGCGGCGGCCCAGCGGGATACGGGCCTTCTCGTCGTCCTTGACGGCCTGCGCCTGTGCGGCGGACAGGCCCATGCGCTCGACGAGGAAGGCCGTTTCCGTCGGCCCGGCGGCCACCGCGTTGACGCGGATGCCCAGCGGGGCCAGTTCCAGCGCCCAGCAGCGCGTCAGGTGCTCGATGGCGGCCTTACTGGCACCGTAATGCGACAGCAGCGCACCGGCCTTGTGGCCGAACGTGGACGACACATTGACGATGGTGCCGCCGCTGGCCTGCAGGTGCGGCAGTGCGGCCCGCGCCAGCAGCGACGGCCCCACCACGTTCACTTCGAAGATGTCGCGGATCTGCGGCGCCTGCGCATCGGCCAGCGGCAGGATCGCGCCGGCACCCGCATTGTTGACCAATACATCGAGCCGGCCGTGCCGCCCGATGACCGTCGCCACCGTGCGGGGCGCATCGTCCGGGTTGCCGGCATCGGCCACGATGTAGTCGATGCCGGACTGCTGCTCCGCGAGAGCCTGCAGCGGCGCCTCGCGCCGGCCGGTGACGACGACGCGTGCGCCGGCGCGGGCGAACTGCAGTGCCGCCGCCTGGCCGATGCCGGCGGCGCCGCCCGTGATCAGGATGACCTTGTCGTTCCAGTGTTCCATCGTGTGTTTCCTCAGTCGAGCGATTGCGACGTCACGGACATGTCGGCCTGTGCGGCCGCCGGCCGGTCGAAGTATTCCAGCCGGTGGCGCAGCCGCGCGCGGCGGTCCGACAGTTCGCCGATCATCGTGTCCAGTTCGGCCAGCTTGCGGCGGTGCAGTGCCAGGCCTTCGGCCGCCGCCTGCGTATCGGTGCCGCCGCGCAGGCAGGCCATCATCGGTGCGATCTGCCGCGTCGAGAAGCCGCAGTCGATCAGGTCGCGGATCCAGGCCACCTGTTCGATGGTGGCGCGGTCGAATTCGCGGTAGCGATTGTCGCAGCGCTGCGACCCGATCAGCCCCTGCGCCTCGTAATGCCGCAGCATCCGCACGCTCACGCCCGTGGCCCGGGCCAGTGTTCCGATTAACATGGATTCTCCTTCCAGTGGATCACGCGGCGCCGGCATCGATGCCTTCGCCGGCGCCCAACTGTCCGGCAGTGTAGCGCGACCGGCCTTAACATGCAATCCATATACATCTTATGGAAGATGTCCCGCTGCCGCTTTGATCACGGCTTCAGGCCGGCCTTTGGGCCGCCAGCCAGGTGGCCACGGACGTCCTGCCGGTGCCCGTCTGTCCCAGCGGCACCAGCGAATGCTCGTGCACCGGCGTACCGAAGTAGGTCGCCTGCCCGTCCGCCACGACCACGCGGGGATCGCCGGTGGCGGCGAACAGCTGGCGCACCAGGTCCGGCAGGCGCAGGCGGTCCGGCCCGGCGAAATCGACGATGCCGTTGACCGGCGCGGCCAGTGCCGCATCCACCACCGCCTGCGCCACGTCGTCCGCGGCCACCGGCTGGAACCAGATCGGCGGCAGGTGCACGGCCGCGCCGTTGGCACCGGCATCGGCAATGGCCGGCACGAAGTCGAAGAACTGCGTGGCCCGCACGATCGTGTACGGCACGCCCGCGTCGCGCAGCAGGTGTTCCTGCGCCTCCTTGGCGACGAAATACGGGCTGGCCGTCAACCCGTCGGTACCGACCACGGACAGCGCCACGTGGTGCTGCACGCCCGCCTCCCTGCCGGCCGCCAGCGCATTGCGCGTTGACTGCGTGAAGAAGTCGAACATGGCCTGCGCGTCGAACGACAGCAGGTTGGTCAGGTGCAGCACCACATCGGCGCCGGCCAGCGCCTCGGCCAGGCCTTTGCCGGTGACCGCATCGATGCCGGCCGACGGCGAGGCCGCCACGGCTTCGAGCCCTTTGGCGCGCAGCAGCGCGACCGCTTTCTTGCCGATCAGGCCAGTGCCGCCGAGGACGACGATTTTTTTCGCGTTTTGCATGATGGTTGCTCCTTCGGGTTCGGAATTACGCGGCGGGCGCTTTGCGGAATGCGATGGCGAGCCGGTTCCAGCTGTTGATGGTGTTGATGGCCAGCGTCAGGTCGACCATTTCCTTCGGGCTGAAATGCTCGGCCAGTGCGGCGTAGGCGGCATCCGGCGCGCGGCTGTCGGCGATGCGGGTGACCGCTTCCGTCCAGGCCAGCGCAGCCCGTTCGCGCGCCGTGAAGAAGGGCGTATCGTCCCAGGCGCACACGGTGGCAATGCGGCGTTCGCTCTCGCCAGCCTGGCGCATTTCGGTGCTGTGCATGTCGACGCAGAAGGCGCAGCCGTTGATCTGCGACGCGCGCAGTTTCATCAGTTCGAGGATGACCGGGTCGATGGCCAGCTTCTTGACGGCGCCTTCCAGGGCCATCATGGCTTTCATTGCGTCCGGCGAGGCGGTGTAGAAATCGATGCGCTTGCTCATGGTTGACTCCCGTGTGGTGAGGTTGATTGCTGCGATGGAGTCATTGTGAGCCCGCGGGGCAGGGCGGGGGGTAGCCAATCCGGTCGAAAAAAGTGGACCAAGCTGAACGCCACGGCTCTGTCACCCGAACTTGTTGAAACGGCCTGAACTTTCCTGCTGTTGCGTTGTCTGAACCATATCGACCATCCGGTATGGTCAGCACCGACAACGGAGACAGCCGTGAAAACACCGTCCTTCAACCAGTTAGTCGAGCGCCTGCGCCGTCAGTTGGTCGGCCTGTCGCAAAAGCAGGTTGCCACAGTGCGCGACCTGGCTGCTGCTTTTGCGGCGCATGGACATTGCCTGGACCTGATCGAGCAATATGGCCGCGACCATCCCGGCTGCCCGCACTGTCACGGCACGTGCATCCAACGGCACGGCTACGCGTCAGGGCTGCAGCGCTATCGCTGCCAGGACTGCCGCCGCACCTACAACGCGTTGACCGGCACGCCGCTGGCACATCTGCGGCTGCGTTCGAAATGGCTGCCGTACCTCGAATGCATGCTCGATTCGCAGACCGTCCGCAAGGCAGCCGAGACGGTAGCGATCCACCGCAACACGAGCTTTCGGTGGCGGCACCGCTTTCTCGCCGGCGCGCAGCGGAAGCGGCCAGCGCAGGTACAGGGCATCGTCGAGGCGGACGAGACGTATCTGCTCGAATCGCAGAAGGGCTCGCGCAATTTGACCCGGCCGGCGCGCCACCGGGGCGGCGTCGCCGACACGCGCGGCATCACGAAGCAGCACGACTGCATCCTCGTGGCCCGCGACCGGGCCGGCCATACGCTGGACTGGGTCACCGGCCGCGGGCCGGTGTCGGCGCAGCAGGCGGACCGCTGCCTGCGTCCCGTACTGGCGAGGGACGCCGTGCTGGTCACCGATGGTGCCATGGCGTACCGGAGATTCAGCCAGGACGCTGGCATCGCCCACAAGCCGCTCAACCAGCGGGCCGGCGTGCGTGTCGACGGGCCCTATCACCTGCAGAACGTGAACGGCTATCACAGCCGATTCAAGGCCTGGCTGGCGCGTTTCCGGGGTGTCGCCAGCAGATACCTGCAAAACTATCTCGGCTGGCGCCGCGCACTCGACACACACAGCATAGGAATGCCGGACCAGTTCCTGCTGGCGGCGATCGTGCCGCAACCGGTTGCATCGCTTCATTGACCACCGGCGCAGCCCCTTCACAGATCATTCAACAACGTCGGGTGACAGAGCCATGGCGTTCACTTGTCAGGATTTAGAAGTGCTCGCCGGTCAGCTCGGCAGCCTTGGCCCACAGCGCGTCGGCCCGCGCCGGATCGATGGCAAAGCGCCGCACGCCGGCGCCGAACGGGCTGACTACCGCATCGTCGGCCAGCAGTCCGCCGACATGGCAGTCCTCGCAATAACGCCCGCCGATTTCCGCCGCATCGGCCACGATGCCGGCCCACAGCGTGGTGGCGGCGCCTTGCGCGGGGCTTTTTATCGCCAGCGGCGGATTGCCCAGCGCCAGATGCTGTTCCGTCATCGCCGCGAAGGCAGACTGGAACGCCGCCGGGTCCAGGTGGCGCGCCAGCTCCGTCATGATGACGCCCGGGTGGACGCTGGCCGCGCGCACGCCGCGGCTGCGATGGCGCGCATCGAAGGCCACCGCCAGCAGCGCGTCGCCCGTCTTCGAGCGGCCATAGGCCAGCCACGGCTCGTAGGGCGTGCCCGCAAAGTTCGGATCTTCAAGATCCACGTCCGCGAAGCGGTGGCCGTTCGACGACAGCACGACCAGCCGCGCACCGGTGCGCATCAGTGGTGCCAGCCGGTTGACCAGCACGTAATGGCCCAGCACATTGGTACCGAACTGCAGCTCGAAGCCATCCGCGGTGTGGTCGAACGGCGTGGCCATCACGCCGGCGTTGGCCACGACCAGGTCGAGCGGCTGGCCTGTCGCGACGATGGCCTCACTGGCCGCGCGGACCGACGCCAGCGAGGCCAGGTCCACGGCGACGATCTCGAACGAGCCGCCGCCCTGTTCCGCCGCGTCGCGGACGGCTTTGGTGGCGCCACGCGCCTTGTCCAGATCGCGGGCGGTGCCGATCACGTGGGCGCCGTGCGCCACCAGCGCGCGGGCGGTTTCCACGCCGAGCCCCGCCGACACGCCGGTGACCAGGGCGCGCTTGCCGCGCAGGTCGATCCCCGCCAGCACATCGTCGGTGGTCGAATTTGCATCGAAAGTTGTCATTGCCGATTTCTCCTGTGATGGCGCGCGGGAGCGCGCGCCGTCTTGCCAAGATAGGCTGGTGGCGGCCGCTTTACTGGCCAAAATCGCCGGATTTCTTGCCTGATCCGCTCACCTGCTTGCCCTGGCGCCCGCGCGCTGGCACACTGGCCCGATGGACGATCTACTGCAACAGATGACCCGCCGGGTGCTGCGCCACACCGGCGAACAGATGACCGAGACGGCGATTCCCCGGCTCGCCATCGGCGCGTTTCGCCAGCCGGAACCGACGATGACGGCCGTCGGCGCCGGCGTCTGCATGGTGCTGCAGGGCGCCAAGCAGATGATGGTCGGCCGGAAGATGCTCCGCTACAGTGCCGGCAGCTGCTATGCGTCGCTGATCGACCTGCCGACCACCTGCTGCGTATTCGAGATGGCCGGCGACGCGCCCTATGTGGGCACGGGCCTGGCGCTCGACCACGGCATTTATACGGCGCTGATCGCCGACATGCCCGAGATGCCGGCGGACCGGGGACTGGCGGGCTTCCACATCGGACCCGTGTCGCGCGATGTATTGGAAGCCTGGGATCATCTGCTTGCGCTGCTCGACAGCCCGGCCGACATTCCCTTGCTGGCCGCGTCGCGCGAGCGCGAACTGCTGTACCGGCTGTTGTTGAGCCCCCACGGCCCCGTGCTGCGGCAGATCGCCCGCGAAGAGGGCCGGCTGGCGCAGGTGCGGCGCGCCATCGACTGGCTGCGCCGGCATTTCGACGAGTCCTTCCCCATCGAGACGGTGGCCGGCATCGCCGGCATGAGCGTGTCGTCGTTCAACCGCCATTTCAGGGGCGCGACGGGTACCAGCCCGCTGCAGTATCAAAAGACCTTGCGTTTGCAGGCGGCCCGACGCCTGCTGGCCGCCGATGCGGACGCCACGCGCGCCGCGTATGCCGTCGGCTACGAAAGCCCGTCGCAGTTCAGCCGCGAATACGCGCGGCTGTTCGGGCGCCCGCCGAAGCGGGATGCTTCGCTGCTGCGCGAGAACCTCGGCGATGTCACCGGCATCGTCATCTGATTTCACTGGTTCGGGCCGCAACAATACTGTTAGAATGAGAATGCTTCTCATTTTAGTAAGCAGCGTTTTATCTTTGCCCTCAACCTGACCGACGTGCTCCTCATGGCCACACCGAACCTGTCACGCCTCCACATCGCCTCGCGCACGGGCGCTGCCCTGCTCGGGGGCTATGCCTTCACGTGGGGCACGATCGCCCTTGCCATCGCGCTGTTCTTCGCCGCCGGCATGGAATTCCACGATGCCGAGCACCTGTCGTACATTCTCGGCTTCCTCGTGTTCCTGGTCGTGTTCCTGACCGCCTTCGCGGCCCGCAACCTGCGCCGCGTGTGGATGATCCTGCTGGGCGGCGGCGCCCTGATGACGGTCTGCGCTTCGCTGCTGCAGAGCCAACTGGTTTAACGACGGAGATGTAAGCATGTTCCAGAATTTTCGCCTCTCGATGGCATGGCTGCACACCTGGTTCGGGCTGGTCCTCGGGCTGGTGCTGATGGTGGTCTTCTTCTTCGGCGCCCTGTCGGTGTTCGACCGCGAGATCGACCGCTGGGCGATCCCCGAAACGCGCTACGAGCCGCAGCCGATGCCGTCGTTCGACAAGCTGCTCAAACCCATCTTCGCCGACATGCAGCCCTTGCCGCAAGCCCGCGAGCTGATGAAGGGCGAAGTCAACGGCCCGCTGCCGGAGCGCTTCGACACGCCGGCCTACTGGAGCGCCTACACGACGCACCGCGACCCCGTGCTGACGATGTACGCGGGCTATGAAGTACCGAATGCGAAAAAGCCCGAGACCTTCATCTGGGCCACCCGCACCGTCGATCCGCGCAACGGCACGGCGCTGCCGGACGACCGCTTGAAAGTGGGCAGCGGCTTCTTCTACCCGCTGCACTACAGCCTGACGCTGGAATGGAAGAACCTGGGTTACTGGATCGTCGGCCTGGCCGCGCTGATGATGCTGATGGCGCTCGTCACCGGCGTGATCATGCACCGCAAGATCTTCCGCGAGCTGTTCACGTTCCGCCCCGCGAAAAGCAAGCAGCGCAGCATGCTGGACCTGCACAACCTGACGGGTGTCGTGGCGCTGCCGTTCCACTTCTTCTTTGCCTTCACCGGCCTGGTGATCTTTGCCGGCATCTACTTCCCGGTCACGCACACGCAGCTCGAACCGATGCATGAGCATCACGAGATGGTGGAAGCGAAAGAGACGGGCCTGCCGCACGACCGCGCCGGCATCGCCGCGCCGATTGCCTCCGTCGATGCGATGGTGGCCGAAGCGCAGCGCCGCTGGGCCGCGAAAGGCATGGCCGGCGACGTGGGCCTGCTGACGCTGGCGCACGTGGGCGATGCCAACGGCTACGTCAGCGTGTTCCGCGCCGGCACCGACCGCATCCAGCTGACGGGCGAGGGCATCCACTTCAAGGCCTCCACCGGCGAAGTGCTGCGCGAAGATCCAACGCCGACGGCCGTCGGCCGCGTCAACGAATTCCTCACTGGCCTGCACCTGCAGCACTTCCGTCACTGGCTGCTGCGCTGGCTGTACGTGCTGGGCGGCCTGGCCGGCTGCGCCTGTATCGCCACCGGCTTCCTGTTCTTCGTCGAGAAGCGCAAGCGTCAGCATGCCAAGCAGGGCGTGATCGGTGCCCGCGTGGTCGATGCGCTGGCCGTCACCACCGTTACCGGCATGCTGATCGCGGCGCTGGGCATGCTGATCGCCAACCGCCTGCTGCCGGATGCGATGCCGGCCGGCTGGCCATGGCGCGGCGATATGGAGAAATACTGCTTCTGGGGCGTGTGGGCGCTGGCGATGGCGCACGCGTTCTGGCGCACCGCCTGCGTGGCCGAAGGCCGCCTGGCGCCGGCCTGGCGCGAACAATGCATCGCCATCGCCGTGCTGGCCGTCGTGGCCCCGGTGCTGAACTGGATCACCACCGGCGACCACCTGCTGCGCACGCTGGGCGACGGCTACTGGCCGGTGGCCGGCGTCGACCTGTTCATGCTGACCGGCGCCGTGCTGGCCGTCATCGCGGCGCGCAAGCTGCAGCGCCGTGCTGCAGGCCATGTGCCTGCCCATAAAAATCCCGTGATGGAGGCCGGTCATGCCTGATGCACTGATGCTGTTGCTCGCCGTGGCCGCCTGCGTGGCGGGCATGGGCTGGTTCGCGCTGTCGATGGAAGGCCACTGGTACCAGGTGCGCGGCAAGGCGCCGCTGCCGGCGGCGCTGGCCAAGACCCTGCGCACGCTGGGCGCGCTGGCACTCGCTGCATCGCTGGTCATCTGCCTGTCGGTGGATTCGGCGTCGATCGCCGTACTGGTGTGGCTGATGTCGCTCGCCTTCGGCGCGCTGGCGATCGCCTTTACGCTGACGTGGCGCGCCAGCGCGCTCGGTGCCCTGGTGTTCTGGGCCGGCGCAGCAGCCCGCTGACTAACGTTTCGCCACCAGCAGCGCGCATCCCCCGATCAGCGCTGCGGCCGTCCGGTTCACCAGCCGCAGGTGGGCCGGTTTGCCGATGAAGCGGCGCGCCCGCAGCGCCGCGTACAGATACCCCGCCTGCACCACGCTGTCGATCGTTGCGCCAAGCGCGACGATCAGCAGCGCCTCCGTCACGGATAAAGCGCTCATGTCGAACGCATGCGGCAGGATCGCGCCAAAGAACACCACCGCCTTTGGATTGCCCAGCGTGAGCAGCATGCCAGCCAGCCAGCCTTTCGGGCGGCCCGTGCTTTCCGCTTCCCATACCGGCGTTGCCGACCACAGCTTCCACGCCACGAACAGCAGGTAGGCCACGCCCATCCACTTGACGGCCACGAACGCCGATTCGTAGCGCAGCGCAAGCGACGCCAGGCCGAACAGCGTGGCCACCAGCCACAGTGCATTCCCCATCACCATGCCGGCCACGAAGGCCACGGCCGACGCCCTGCCGCGCGCGACGACGGTGGCGATCATCGTGCCCTGCGCGGGGCCGGGCAGTGCCGCGGCGATCGCGAATGGCACGATGAAAAGCCAGAGACTGGTCCAGGTCATGTCGGGTCCTTTCGATGAAATGGACCGGACAGTCTAGCACTGGCCCGCTGTCACTCGTCCGGCGTGAACTTTAGCACCGCCACGCGGGCCGTGCCGTCGCCGGCATAAGGGACAGCCATCTCCTCGATGCGCCGCAACTGGTCCAGCGCGGATGAACAGGCGAAGCCGTACTTGGCCCGCACCCGCTCGCTGGCGATGTTCAGCGCCTCGCGGCTGCGCGCCACGAAATCGGCGACGGGATAGCTGTCGCCGACGTCCATGTGCTCGCGAATCACCAGCGAAGGGGAATAGCAATCGGTAATGGTGTCGTCCGGCCAGCGGACCGTGAAGCGCATTTCAGGCATGGTGTACTCCCTGTTGGATGTTGCGATAGATGTCCAGGTGCTGCGCGGCCGATACCGACCAGGCAAAGCGTGCCGCGACAGCGAGGCCGGCAGCCCGATACGGCGAGGTGCAGGCATGCGTCATGGCCGCCGCAATCGACGCGGGATCGGCAGGGTCGGCCCACGCGCAGGCGTCGTCGGGCAGGTACTCCGTAAATGGTGCGAGGCGAGATACGACGCCTGGCGTGCCGCTGGCCATCGCTTCCAGCACCGCCAACCCGAAGCCTTCGCGCAGCGACGGGAACACCAGTGCATCGGCGAGGCGATACAGTGCCGGCATGTCGGCATCGTCCACGCGACCCAGGATGTGAACGGGACCGCCCGGTGCGGAAGTGAATTCAACCCGCTCCATCAGTCCCTTGAAGTCGCGCGCATAGGCGCCGTGATCGAGCAGGCTGGCACCGCCGGCAATCAGCAGCTGCGCAGCGGGCATGGTTCGGCGTACCTGAATAAACGCCTGCAGGATCGCGATCGTGTTCTTGCGGGGCTCGATGCCGCCGACCGCCAGGAAGACCGGACCATCGCCCAGCTTCAGCCGCCGCCTGAGGTTTTCATCGCCAGGCTGCGGCACTGGTGAAAATCGCGCAGTGTCGACGCCGTTGTTGACCAGCGCTGCCGGAATGCCTTGCTCCATCAACGTACACTGCCACAGCCGGCTGACGCACAGCACCGTCGTCGCGTCGCGGTAGCCGCGGCGCTGCCAGGCGGCGAGCTGCGGATCGTCGAAATCGTCCAGGTGGTGCACGGTGCGCACGAAGCCGCCGATCGCGCAGCCGGCATGCAGGAACGCCAGTGCATTGGCGCTGATCGAATCCTGCGCGTGATAGATGTCGTAGCGGGGCGTGTCCGGATGCTCCAGCCACGCCACGTATTCGGCGATACGCTGGCGTACCAGTGCAGTCAGCGGGCCGTTGCACGCTTCGGCCGGCACCGGCGCGAAGCCGCAGCGCGTGGCGCGGAACAGGCCGCGGTTGCCGGGATCGGGCGCAATGACGGTGGCGTGCTGGCCCATGTCCTGTAACGCATTTCCCAGCTCGATCGCGTGCACGACGCCGCCGCGCGGATTCGTCGAATGCGTCAGCAGCGCGATGCGTAACGAAACAGTCATGCCGCATCCTGCAGCGGGCCGCAGCCGATCAGCGCTTCCTGCGCCAGATCCCACAATTTCACCGATGCCTCGCCACGCCGGATGGTCAGTGCGCGCGAGCTGTCGACGCGGCCGATGGATGCGCAGGCGATCTCGCGCTCGCCGAAACGGGCCAGCAAGGCGTCCAGGCGCGCATCCGGCACGCTGAGCAGGAAGCCATAGCTGGGGAAGGCACTGAGCCAGCGCAGCAACGGTACGCCTGACGGGCGGGGAATCGCATCGACATCGACGACGGCACCCACCTGCGAGCATTCCAGCAGCATCAATGCCGTGCCCAGGATGCCGGCCATGCTGATGTCCTTCGCCGCGGCGCACAGACCCGCCTCGGCAAGTGCCGGCAAGACTTCGAGATCGTCGCGCAGCCGCTGCGGCGGCGCTTCCGTGCTGGCGTTCCAGTAAGCGTACGGCTCCTGGAATGCGCCGCGCAGGTCGATTGCCGCGACAAGGTGGTCGCCGGGCCGCGCATCGAAACTGGTCAGCAGCTTCTTCGCGCGGCCGAGAATGGCGACGGACAGCTGCTCGCGATCGTTGCGCCGGTTGGTATGGCCGCCGACGATCGGCACGCCGTATGTACGCGCCGCAGCGGCCAGGCCTTCCAGCACTGGCACGGCCGCATCGCCGCCCCGGCTCCACAGCGCATCGACGACGGCCACCGGCCGGCCGCCCATCGCGTAGATGTCGCTGACATTGACCATCACGCCGCAATAGCCCGCAAACCACGGCTGCGCGGCGACGAAGTCGTTGACGAAACCTTCGATAGCGAACAGCAGGTAGCCGTCGCTGTCCGCGATGGCGGCGCAGTCGTCGCCGACCGGCACCGCGGTGGCACCGGCCACGCCGTGCGCCGCCAGCACGTCCATCACGCCGGCGATGTCGCGCTTGTGGGCGATGCCGCGTGTGTCGCGCAGCTTTGCCGCCAGTTGCTGCAGCGTTTCGGCGGCGGCGCAACTCATGCCGTGCGCTTTTCGTAGGTGGACATCGTCGAGCACGCGCCGCAACGGCCGCAGCCGGCCTTGATGTCGGCCGAGCGCAGCCCGCCTGCCACCAGCATGCCGGACAGAGGTTCGAGGATGCCGCGCATGAAGGCGGCGTCGGGCGACGGGTGGTCTTCCAGCGGCGTGCCGGCGACGGGCACGAACGGCACCACGAAGGGATAGACGCCCGTCTGCACGAGCCGTTCGCACATCGCCAGGATCGCTTCCGGCGTATCGCCCAGGCCGGCCAGGATGTAGGTGCTGACCTGGCCGCGGCCGAACACGTCCACCGCCGCTTCGAAGGCGCTGAAATAGCGCTCGACGCCGACGCTGGCCTTGCCCGGCATGATCCGCTGCCGCACTGCCGGCGTGACCACTTCCAGGTGCATGCCCAGCGTATCGATGCCCGCATCGTGCATGCGGCGGAACCAGGCGTCGTCGTCCGGCGGTTCGCACTGGCCCTGCAGCGGCAGGTCCACCGCAGCCTTGATCGCTACAGCGCTCTCGCACAGGATCTGCGCGCCCCGGTCGGTGGCGTTCGGCGTACCGGTGGTCATCACCATGTGCTTCACGCCGTCCAGTTCCACGGCGGCGCGCGCCACTTCGGCCAGTTGCTCCGGCGTCTTGCGCAGGATGGTGCGGCCGGCCGCCAGCGACTGGCCGATCGCGCAGAACTGGCAAGACTTGCGCCGGCTCTCGTACCGGATGCAGCTTTGCAGCACCGTGGTGGCCAGCACGTCCGCGCCATGCAGCGTGGCGATCTTCGAATACGGAATGCCGTCCGCCGTGGCCAGCTTGTAGAAGCGGGGCTGGCGCGGGAACGACACCACGCCGACCTTGACGCCGTTGTGCGTGATGCCGCTGCGGCCTTCCGCATCCGGCGCCGACGCGATGAACGGCGACGACCATGCACCGGCCGTGTGCACCGGGATCATCACCGTATGCCCGTCGATGGTGACGGCCTTGTGGTCGGTGGGCCCCGCACCGCCGCGGCGGCTCGCCGCACCGGCCGAGGGATCGTCCAGCCGCAGGCCGGCCGATTGCAGCTCCGCGATCAGCTGGCGGTTGTCGTGTAGGGTCGTGTGCATGCTTGCTCCCGGTCGTCGGTGGAAAGAGGTGGTTCGCTGCGGTCGCTTGACACCACCGGCGCGGTACGCCGGCCGTCCAGAACGAGGCTGAGCAGCTCCGGGCGGGCGTAGTGGCCCACCGAGTCCATCATGCGTTTGCGCTTCGTGATCAGCGCCATGTCCAGGTCGGCGATGACCATGCCTTCGCCGCTGCGCAGCGGTTCGGCCAGCAGCACGCCCTCGGGCGAGACAATCGCCGTGCAACAGCCGCCGCGCAGTGCCTTCTGGATGCCCGTGTCCGGCGTGATGGCCACGATCTGCTCGTCCGTGAGCCAGCCGGTGGCATTGACGACGAAGCAGCCCGATTCCAGCGCATGGTGGCGGATGGTGACTTCCATCTGGTCGGCGAAGATCTGGCCGACCATCGAGCCGGGGAACTGCGCGCAGTGGATCTCCTCGTGCTGCGCCATCAATGCGTAGCGCGCCAGCGGGTTGTAATGCTCCCAGCAGGCAAGGGCGCCGACACGGCCCACGGCGGTGTCCACCACCTTCAGGCCGGCGCCGTCGCCTTGGCCCCAAATCATCCGCTCGTGGTACGTCGGCGTGATCTTGCGGCGTTTCAGAACCAGCTCGCCGTCCGCATCGAACACCAGCTGCGTGTTGTACAGCGTGCCGTGATCGCGTTCGTTCACGCCCAGCACCACGACGATGCCGTGACTGCGCGCCGCGGCCGCCACGGCATGCGTGACAGGGCCGGGTACGACCACCGCACGCTCGTACAGCAGCAGGTGCTCGGGGCCGGCGGCAAACGGCGGCCGGATGAAGGAGAAGTAGGGGTAGTAGGGCACGAAGGTCTCGGGGAAGACCACCAGGTCGGCCCCGTCGGCGGCCGCCTTCGCGATTGCTTCGACCACCTTGCCCAGCGTGCCGTCCGCGCTGTCCAGATCGGGCGCGATCTGCACGGCGGCGGCCCGCACCACCCGTTTTGCTGTGTTCATCGTCGGCCCCTGCTATTTACACGGTCCAGGTATCGATGACCACCGCATTGTCGCGCTGGTGCAGCAGCTTCAGGTCCAGCACGTCGAGCGGATTGATCGGGCGGATGCCTTCGATCAGCGACGGTTCGCCGTGGCCGTACAGCGCCTGCAGCGCGAAGCGGCACGCATACACCTTGCCGCCTTCTTCCATGAACTTGACGATCTGCTTGTTGAAGTTCATGTGGCCGGGGAAGGCTTCGTCGCCCAGCGTGGGGAAGCCCCGCTGCACGCCCAGCGTGACGCCGGGGCCGTACAGCAGCACCGACGTTTCATAGCCCTTGCGCTGCAGCCGCGTGGCCTGCAGCAGGTTGACGAAGCCGATCGAGCCTTCGAAGGCAACGGTGTGGAAAGTGACCAGCGCCTTCTCGCCCGGGCGGGCCTTGACGTCCTCAAACACCTTCTCCTCGTAGTCGACGAAGTAATCTCCGGTGGCGTGCTTTTCACGGTTCACTGCTGGCATTTGGCGCTCCTGGTTGAGGGTTGGGTTTGTCGTGTGCGACGGTGCAGATGAATGCATCAGCCGTGCCAGTCAATCCATCATTCCGGTCCGATTGATTGGGTGGCGTTCCATACAATCCGCGGGCATTGCATCGTTTGCCCCTGGTTTTCGGGGCTGCGAATTCGTGCTGCCGATACGGCATTTGCGCATCCATACAATGCGTTCATACAATCGCCGGCGGTCGTGCTGCATGTGCATGCATGTCGTTGGTGCAGATGGACGAATCGGGTGCATGAAATCAGGCATACAGGCGCGTCTGACCCTGCTGTGCCGAGTGCGCGACGATGGCCTCGGCGAGATACTGCGCATCACGAGCGATGCCGGAGAAACGCCCCGAGCCCCACGTATGCAGCCACGGCAGGCCGAGAAAATACAGGCCGGGTTGCCGCGTCACGCCGCGCAGGTGCACGGGATTGCCGCGGCCGTTGAACACGGGCGCATCGAGCCAGCGGAAGTCCGGGCTGAAGCCAATGCACCAGATGACTGCGGCGATGCCCGCATCCTGCAGGTGCAGCGCTTCGCGTTCGCCCTGCGGCGTCCACACCGGTGCATATGGCACCTCTTCGGGCGCGTCCACGCCGTTGGCCGCGATCCATTTGTCGATGGAAGCGTTGATGCTGTTGTAGACCTTGTCCGCATGATCGAGATTCGCCTGCAGGTCCGGCGCCAGCGCGAGCACGCCATCGGCCAGGCCCGTCACGCGGCCATACAATTCCATCCCCTGCAGGGCAAACGCGCGCAGGTCGATGTCGCGGCCGCCGTCGCGGCCCGTCACGTAGTGGTTCGTGTTGTCGCGCACGCCCTCGCGCAGCGGGTGGTCGGTGACTGCCATGTCGTAGTAGCCCATGTCCGCCAGCCAGTCCACCACGTCCTTGCCCCGATAAAAACGGGCGCAGCGCGGCGCATCGCCCGTGGCCAGGTGCACGCGGCGGCCGGCCAGGTGCAGGTCCTCGGCGATCTGCGCGCCGGACTGGCCGGAGCCGACCACCAGCACGTCGCCCGCCGGCAGCGCCTGCGGGTTGCGGTATTCGGCCGAATGCAGCTGCACGATATCGGCGGGCAGGCGCTCGGCCAGCCGGGGAATGACGGGGGTCTGGTAGCCGCCGGAGGCGACGACCACCTGGCCGGCCGTGACGGTGCCGGCCGACGTTTCAACGGTGTAGCCGCCCGCCGGCAATGCCGCCACGTGGCGCACCGCGACGCCTTCGCGTACCGGCGCATCGACAGCGGCGATGAAACCCGCCAGGTAGCCGACGATTTCATCCTTCTTCATGAAGCCATGGGGATCGTTGCCCAAGTATTCGTGACCGGGCAGCTTGCACTGCCAGTTCGGCGTGACGAGCGAGAACGCATCCCAGCGCTGGCTGCGCCACGCATGCGCCTGCGTGTGCTGTTCGAACACGATGTGGCTGATGCCGGCCTGCTGCAGGTAGTAACTGAGCGACAGGCCGGCCTGGCCGCCGCCGACGATGACGACGTCGTAAAAGGCGGAATCGATGGGGAGGGGATGCTGCGCCATGGTGGGGACTCCTTGTGATGGATGAGTGGTCAGTTTCTTGCGGACGCGCGGGTCACGTAGCCGCTGGCCGGATCGGCGCACGGCGGGTACTGCGCCAGGTCGGCCTGCATCAGGTGGTGCGGCCGGCCCAGCAGGTGCATCTCGCGCAGCGCCTGCCAGTGCATGCGCTCGAACAGCGGCACGTTCTGGCTCTGCACATGGGCGAGGAAGGTGCGGCAGCCCTGGTCGTGGGCAGTGGACACGGCGAGCCGGATCAGCGTCGCGCCCAGGTGGCTCTGCCGGCGAAAGCCCGCATCCACCGCCAGCCGTGAGCCGAACCAGATGCCGGGTTCGTCCTCGTGGATGCGCACCGTGCCGACCACCTGGTCCGGCATGCCGGCCACGCAGGCAAGTGCCACCAACAGCCGCGCATGCGGGTCGATATCATCGGCATCGTCGCCGTCGAAGATGCCCTGTTCGGTGCAGAACACCTGGCGGCGCAGGCGGCGCGCGCGCTCGGCTTCCCACGGCAGCGTGACTTCCTTGACCCGGTATTCGGCCGGCTGGTACAGCGGCGACAGTTCGCACAGCATGAGCATTCTCCCGTTGACGCGACTGGCCTGGATGTATGCATGCGGTATGCCAGTCAATCGGCATCCCGCGGCGGATTGCATGCGCGGCGCTGCATACAATTCGCGCGACATTCCGATTCGCGGCGGCTGGTACGGGGCTTGCATCCGTGTTGGCCGGGCGGACCGGCAGGCGCGCTTTTTCACCTCCATACAATCGGTGCAGTCAATCGGCCGGCGGCATGCTGCGCACCGGGTCCGATCGGATGCATCATGCCGGTGCGGCCTGCACCGCAAACCGCTGCATTGACGACTTTTGGGGAGCGCACATGCCGAAGAAACAGCACGTCTGGCTGCCGAAGATCAGGAAGGGCAACACGCCTGTCTACCTGCAGATCGCGGCCGCCATTGCAGACGATATCGTCACGGGCCAGCTGACGGCGGACCAGCGCCTGCCGCCGCAGCGCAAGCTGGCCGAGCTGCTGGGCCTCGATTTCACGACGGTGGGGCGGGCCTACACGGAGGCGCAACGGCGCGGGCTGGTCGACTCCCGCGTGGGCCGCGGCACCTTCGTGTGCGGCCGGCGCCGCCCGGCGATTCCCCGCGCCGTGGAAGGGCGTCCGGTGGTGGACCTGTCGATGAACATGCCGCCCGAGCCGGAATCGGCCGAGCTGCTGCAGCTGATGGAAGCAGGCCACGCGGCCGTCGGCGCACGGCTGCGCGGGCTGCTGCGCTACCAGGACTTCTGCGGTTCCGCCGACGACCGCGATGCCGGCGCGCTGTGGCTGCGCCGCCGCGGCCTGGTGGTGGAACCGGAACGGATGCTGGTAACGGCCGGCGCGCAGTGCGCGCTGCTGGCGGTTCTGACCACGCTCACGTCGCCCGGCGCGGTGATCTGCTGCGAAGATCTCACATACCCGGGCCTGCGCGCGCTGGCCGGGCAGCTGGGCCTGCGGCTCGTCGGGCTGCCTACCGATGCGCAGGGCATCGATGCGGTGGCGTTTGCCGCAGCATGTGCGCAGTACGCGCCGAAAGCGCTTTACTGCAATCCCACGCTGCTGAATCCGACGACGGTGACCATGTCCGCCGAGCGCCGTGCCGCGCTGGTGGAAGTGGCGCGCTTCCACGGCGTGCCGATCATCGAGGACGACGCCTACGGCTTCCTGCCCCGTTCCGGTCCACCCGCCCTGGCCAGCCTGGGGCCGGACATCACGTTTTATATCGCCGGCCTGGCCAAATGCGTCGGCGCCGGCCTGCGCGTTGCGTACATGGCGGCACCCGATGCGCAGCATGCCGCGCGGCTGGCCGCGTCGATCCGCGCCACCACCGTGATGGTGTCGCCGATCACGGCGGCGCTGGCCACGCGGTGGATCCGCGACGGCACCGCCGACGTGGCGCTGAGCGCGATCCGCAAGGAATGCGCCGTCCGGCAGAAGATCGCGGCACGCGTGCTGCCGGCGGACTGCTACGAATCGCATCCGGACGCCTTTCACCTGTGGATACGGCTGCCGCCGCCGTGGACGCGCCAGCAGTTCATGGCGCGCATGGATTCCTGCGGCATCGGCGTGGTGGCCAGCGATGCGTTCGCGCTGTCCGCCACGCCGCCCGAAGCGGTGCGGGTGTGCATCGGCGGCATGGCCAGCCGCGACGATATCCAGCACGCGCTGGAGCAGATCGCCAGGGCGCTGCGCAGCGTGCCGGCCAGTGTGGCGGCGGTGGTCTAGTTGTTGACTGATTTGCACCGGCCGATCCGGATGCGCTAAAGTGATGCCGCTGTCTGCCGACATCGGCATCCACCGCTGCACTCTTTCCTGATCGGAGATCCACATGAAGCGCGTTACCGGTATCGGCGGCATCTTCTTCCATGCAAAAGACCCCGTGGCGCTGCGCGCCTGGTACCAGCAGCACCTCGGCATCGACGTGCAGGCGTGGGGCGGCGCGGCGTTCACCTGGGCCGACGATGCAGGCAAGCCGACCACCGGCACGACCATCTGGTCCATCGGCACGGCCGGCAGCGATCACTTCGCGCCGGGCACGGCATCGTTCATGATCAACTACCGGGTCGCCGACCTGCACGCGCTGCTGCAGGCCTTGCGGGACGAGGGCTGCAACGTACTGGATAAAACCGACGATTCCGAGTACGGCAAGTTCGGCTGGGTGGTCGATCCGGAAGGGAACAAGGTGGAGCTGTGGGAGCCGCCGGCGGGACAGTAAGCGATTCCGGCCGGCCCACCTACACCAGTTGATCCGAAGCGACGATATGTGTGCCGGGCTGCCGGCCCAGCGCCGCTTCCAGCAAGGCCTCGGCGATCCGCGCCGCCGGATTGGGCCGCCAGCGCCGCGGCAGCAGCGGTGCGGCCAGCGCCAGGCCGGCATGCAGCAGCCGCTCGCCCAGCCGGAACTCGTCGCGGTCGCCGCCGATGATGCCGGGCCGGACGAAGGTCAGCGATGCGAAGCCTTCGGCCGCCAGGTCCCTTTCCAATTCGCCCTTGACGCGATTGTAGAAAATGCGCGAACCGGCATCGGCGCCGATGGCGGAATTCAGCACATAGGCCGGTGTGCCCTGCCGGCGCGCGAGTCGTGCGACGGCCAGCGGGTAGTCATGGTCGACGCGGCGGAATGCCGCCTCCGAGCCGGCGATCCGCATCGTCGTGCCCAGTGTGCAGATGACGGCATCGGCCTGCCACCACGCGGCATCCGCATCGAGCCGGTCGAAGTCCACGCGCGGCGATACGAGCTTGGGGTGTGACGGCAGTTCGCGGCGGGCAGGCGCCACCACCGACGCAACGCGGGGATCGGCCAGCGCGAGGTCCAGCACATGGCGTCCCACCAGCCCGGTGGCGCCGACCAGCAACAGATTCATGCCTTTCTCCATGCTTTCCCCGCCAGACGTTGCGATGCTGGCCATTATAGTCGGGTAAGTCGACGCCTGAGTCCGGAATGTTGACTGAGTCAGCAAACTATCGCACAATCCTGGCGATCAATCTTCGCCGGAGCCGCCCATGTCCCCACCTGCTGCCGCCGACCGCATCGCCGCGGTTCGTTCGTTCAACCGCTTTTTCACGCGCCAGATCGGCGTGCTCAGAGAAGGGCTACTGCACAGCGAATTCACGCTGACCGAGCTGCGCGTGCTTTACGAGCTCGCCCACCATGGCGACCAGCCGTCGGCGGCGCTGTGCCGCGACCTGGGCCTGGACCGCGGCTACCTGAGCCGCATCATCGGCAAGTTCGAGACGGCGGGGCTGGTCGGCAAGGTGCCGTCTGCCACTGATGGCCGGACCAAGCTGCTGCACATGACGGAACACGGCCGGTCCGTGTACGAACCGCTGGACCGCAGCTCGCGCGAGGAGGTCGGCGAGATGCTGGCGCGCCTCGGCGAGCCGGAGCAGCTGCAACTGCTGGACGCAATGAACACCATCCGCACGCTGCTGGACGGCGAAACCGGCATGAAGTACGCGCAGCCTTTCGTGCTGCGTGCGCACCGCGCCGGCGACATGGCATGGATCAAGCGCCGTCACGGCGAGTTCTACGCACAGCAGCAGGGCTGGGACAGCAGCTTCGAAGCCCTGGTCGGCAAGATCTGCACGGCGTTCGAACGCGACTTCGACCCGGCGCTGGAGCACTGCTGGATTGCCGAAATGGGAGGCCGGCCCGTCGGTTCAGTTGCGCTGACGCGTAGCGGCGAGGACGGCGTCGCGCGACTGCGCCTGCTGCTGGTCGAAGAGGCGGCGCGCGGCCATGGCCTGGGCTCCCGCCTGGTCGACGAGTGCCAGCGTTTCGCCCGCGCCGCCGGCTACCGCAAGATCCGTCTGTGGACGACCGACCAGCAGCAGGAAGCTCGCCAGATCTACCGCAGCAAGGGCTACGTGCTTGTTACCGAAGAACCGGTGCATGCGTTCGGCAAGGACATGGTGAACGAGACGTGGGAGCTTGATCTGGGAGTTTGATATGCGCGATTGAGCGGGGCGGTTGTGCTGGTAAGGTCGCCATTCGCCATTCGTTGCTGGCACGCTGGCACGCTGGCACGCTGGCAGCGCCATGATCTGGTGATGGCACGGCTGGAACACGGTTGGAATTCTAGCCCCCCGGCAGCCACGTGTGGCCGTTATCGCCCCATTGCGGACGCTCAGTCACAGTCCTGATACCCGCCAAAGGCACCGCACTTAGTGCAGCGGAATACATATGCGGTGGGGGAACCATCTTTGTCCAGTGCCCGGAAAAAGGCGTCCCACGCCGGTCCTGGTGACAGTCCAGTCGACGCCTGGATTGATTGAACTGCGCCTTCTCCAAGCTGCGTAAGTTCTTCGTACCCTGCCGCACCAAGAAAAGCTGCCGCATCACCACATTGCAAAAACCACTGCTCTTGCTGCCATCCTGAAAAACCGGGCGTGCGGCGTGCGACTTCTTCAATTACGTGCTCGGGCACGGTTTGTTCGTCCCCAAAGGAGCCGATACCTACGTCGTCGGTAAAGCTTGCATCGAATTTTTTTGCAGCTGTCCCATCTGAAATGCACCAAGGGCAAATTTGGTCATCAAGCTCATCCTCTGCGTAGACCGGCCAACGTATACAAAGCCCCGGTTTCGACCACAGCATATGCATTGCGTATCAGATTTCACGACGCTTCCGGTCGCGATCGGGTCGGGATGGTACTTGAAAGTAGGCAAGAGCATGAGTTATAAAAAATGCGTGACCACAATGGACGTTAGTTCAAGTTTTCCTAATGACCGCAATTGGCCGACAGCAGACATTTTCAACCTGCTTAGTGTACGGCCCCGTTGCTCTCTCAAAAAAAAGAATTTGTCATGCGTTCTTGACCGTCATCGAGCAGACGGCACGTGCTTCCACTACCCCATCTGCGCCAGGATCGCGCAGACCCGCTCGAGCGCCGGCTCGATATCGAGCGTATCGATGGTGCCGAAGCCCATCAGCAGCCCCGGCGTGGCCGGCTCCGCCGCATGGAATCCGCGGATGCTGTACAGCCCCACGCCGGCCCGTCGCGCCAGCGTGACGAGCAGGTCGATGTCCACCGGCCGCCGCGCCAGCGCCGTCATGTGGAAGCCCGCCGTGGCGGGGATCAGCTCGAACCAGTCGCCCAGCGGCCCGGCAAACACGCGCCGCAGCGCATCGCGCCGGACGCCATAGATCGCCGCCACCTTGCGGATGTGCCGCGCCAGCGAACCGTCGTCGATGAAGCGGGCCGCCGCCTGCTGCGTCAGCGTGGCGCTGTGCCAGTCGGTCAGGTTGCGGGCGATCGTCAGCGGTTCCACCAGCACCTCCGGCACGGCCACGTAGCCCACGCGCAGCTCGGGCATCAGCACTTTCGACAGCGTGCCCACGTAGGCGACGACGCCATACTTGTCCATGCCCTGCAGCGCGTCGGTGGGCCGGCCTTCGAAGCGGAATTCGCTGTCGTAGTCGTCCTCGACGATCACCGCGCCGATCTGCCGCGCGCGTTCCAGCAGCGCGTGCTTGCGCGTGTCGCTCATCGGCATCCCCAGCGGGAACTGGTGCGCCGGTGTCACGTAGATCAGGCGCGCATCGTCGGGAATCGCCTCGACGACGATGCCTTCGCCATCCACCGGCACCGGCGCGATGCGGGCCCGGTGGCTGAGGAACAGCTGGCGCGCTGCCGGATAGCCGGGATCTTCCATCGCCACGCAACTGCCCGGTTCGAGCAGCACGCGGGCCAGCAGGTCCAGCGCCTGCTGGGCGCCATTGGTGATCAGGATGCGCTCCGCGCCGGCCGTGATGCCGCGCGCGAAAGCAGCGTGCCGCGCGACGGCGTTACGCAATTCCGGCAGGCCGGCCGGGCTGGAATAGCGGTGCGGCTGGCTGCGTTCGGCGCGCAGCGCGGCCAGTACGGCGCGGCGCCAGTCGTCCTGCGGGAAGTGCTGCAGGGCGGGACGGCCGCCGATGAAATCGAACTGGGCGCGCGCCTCGCCGGCAAAGCGGCGCAGCGGATTGTCCAGCGTGCGCCAGCGCTCCAGCGACGCGGCGGCCTGCAGCTCGGTGCTGCGGGGGACGGTGGTGCGCGTCGACTTCGGCGCGCTGACGAACGTGCCGCGCCCCGCATGCCCGACCAGCAGCTGGTCGTAGGTCAGGCGCTGGTAGGCCTCGGCCACGGGGCGGCGCGAGATGCCCAGCTGCTGCGCCAGCAGGCGTGACGGCGGCACCTGCTGGCCGTCGGCCAGCCGTCCGCCCAGGATGGCCTGGCTCAGCTGCCGGTAGACCTGGCCGGACAGGTCGCGTTTTCCTTCGATGATCAGGTGCAGTTCCATGGCGGTCTTTATCGCGAAGCCAGCCGTCATCTTAACGCTGGCCACGCCATTTTGGTCCGGATTGGCCACGCCGCGCCAGTAGGGCTTTTGTACGATGGACGTAACAGCCATTGGAGCTCATCATGCCGCGCTCACCTGATTCGTACATCGACCCCTACATCGCCTCGCCCGCCGCGATGGCCGCCATGCTTGCGCTGGAAGTGGCGCTGGCCCGCAGCGCGCTGGACCCGCGCCTGCTGCTGCTGGCGCGCCTGCGCACGTCGCAGCTGAACGGCTGCGCATGGTGCATCGACCTCGAATACGGCGAGGCGCGCCGCGCCGGCGAGCAGCCGCGCCGGCTCGGCCAGCTGGCCCTGTGGCGCGACAGCGCCCTGTTCACCGCTCGCGAACGGGCCGCGCTGGCCTGGGCCGAATTCCTGGTCCGGCCGACGCCGCAGCAAGCCGCCGCCGCCCTCGTAGCGGCAGGCACCGCCTTCACCGACGCCGAACTGGCCGAACTGTCCCTCGTGCTGTGCGCCACGCATGGCTGGAACCGTTTCGGACGGGGACTGCGCCGCCCGCTCGCGCCCCTGGGCACGGCATGAACCACGCATCGAAGGAAAAACCATGAACCAACGCCCCCCATTGCTGGCCATGGCGCTGCTGCCCATGCTGCTCAGCGCCTGCATGAGTACCGGCGGCCTGGCGCCATCGGCCACGCTGCGCCATCCCGACCGGCTGGAAGCCGCCGCCACGCTGGCCCGCGCCAACCTGTCCCCGGCGGCCTGGCCGGCGCACGACTGGTGGCGCGGCTATGGCGATGCGCAACTGGCCACGCTGATCGACGAGGCATTGCGCGACAGCCCCACCATCGGCGTCGCCCAGGCGCGCATCCGCCAGGCGCAGGCCGCTGCCGCCGTGACGGGCGCCAGCCTGTCGCCGCAAGCGGCAGCCGGCGCGCGCACCAGCCGCCAGCGCTTCACCGAACACGGCGCCGTGCCGCCGGCGCTGGCCGGCAGCTGGCAGTGGTCCAACGAGGCCACGTTCAATTTCGGCTACGAGTTCGACTTCTGGGGCAAGAACCGCGCCGCGCTCGACGGCGCCATCGGCCGCACCCGCGCCGCCGAAGTGGATGCGGAAGCGGTGCGGCTGCTGCTCACGGTCGGCATCACGCAGCAGTACATCCGCCTGGCGCAACTGCATGCCCAGCAAGACGTGCTCGACACCACGCTGGCGCAGCGGCAGCAGATCGTCGAACTGACCCGCCAGCGGGTGGCTGCGCGCCTCGATTCGCAGGCCGAACTGAAACAGGCCGAATTGGGCATTCCCGCCGCGCGCGCCGAACTGGCCGCCACCCGCGAAGCGATCGACCTGGTAACACTGCAGCTGGCCGCGCTGGCCGGTGCCGGCCCGGATCGCGGCGAACGCATCGAACGCCCGCAGCTGCGTCATTTGTATCCAGCCGCCTTGCCGGCCGTGCTGCCCAGCGAGCTGCTGGCACGCCGGCCCGATATCGTCGCCCAGCGCTGGCGCGTGGAAGCGCTGCGCCGCGACATCGATGCGGCCCACGCGCAGTTCTACCCCAGCTTCAACCTGACCGCGCTGGCGGGCCTGCAAAGCCTGGGCTTCAGCCGCTTCCTCGATGCGGGCAGCGCGATTGCCGGCGCCGGGCCTTCCGTCGGCCTGCCCGTGTTCGACGGCGGCCGGCTGCGCGGCAACCTGGCGCTGCGCAATGCCGATTACGACGCGGCCGTGGAAGGCTACAACCAGGCCGTCATCGACGCGCTGCGCGATGTGTCGAGCCAGGTCACATCGCTGCGCTGGCTCGATGAGCGCCTGGCATTGCAGCGTGAAGCCACCGCCACGGCCGAACAGGCCCACGAACTGGCCGTGCAGCGTTATCGCGCCGGCCTTGGCAACAACCTGCAGGTGCTGACCACGCAACTGCAGCTGCTCGCCCAGCAACGCCTCCAGGTGGAACTGGATGCGCGCGCATTCGACCTCGACCTCCAGCTGGTGCGCGCCCTCGGCGGCGGCTACCGGCCATCCATCGATCCTGCCGGCACGCCGGCACTTGCCAGCAAGGTGACACCATGACAGACCAGACCAAAATTCCGGCGGAATCCAGTCCTTCGCCATTGCGCAAACGCGCCATCCTGACCGCCAGCGCCGTGGCGCTTCTTGCCGCCGGCTGGTGGCTGTGGGCGCCGGATGCCGGCTCCGTGGCCACCGAAGATGCCTATGTCGAAGGCCACGTCGTGCAGGTGACGCCGCAGGTGGCCGGCAGCGTCGTCGCGATCGGCGCGGACAATACGGATTACGTGCAGGCCGGCCAGGTGCTGGTACGCCTGAACGACGTCGATGCGAAGCTTGCCGTGGCCCGCGCCGAAGCGCAGCTGGCGAAAGCCGTGCGGCAGGTGCGCGCGCAGTTTGCCGGCGCCGGGCAGGCCGGTTCGACGATCGTGCTGCGCCGCGCCGATCTGGACAAGGCCAGTGCCGACCTGGCGCGCCGCCGCGAGCTGGAACACAGCGGCGCGGTGTCCGGCGAGGATGTGCGCCACGCGGAAGATGCCGTGAAGGTGGCCCGTGCCGCGCTGGCCGCCGCAGAGCAGCAGGGCGTCGCCGCCAATGCGCTGGTCGACCGCACGACGGTGGACAGCCACCCGGACGTGCAGGCCGCCGCGGCGCAACTGCGCGATGCTTATGTGGCTTTGGAACGCACCACGCTGCGCGCACCGGTGCATGGCCTCGTGGCCCGCCGCGCCGTGCAGCTGGGCCAGCGCGTGGCACCCGGTGCCGCGCTGATGGCCGTGGTGCCGCCCGAGCAGGTGTGGGTCGGCGCGAACTTCAAGGAAGCGCAGCTGCGCGACATCCGCATCGGCCAGCCCGTCACGCTGGTGGCGGACGTGTACGGCAAGCAGGTGCGCTACCGGGGCAGGGTGGCCGGCAGCGATGCCGGCACCGGCAACGCGTTTTCGCTGCTGCCCGCGCAGAACGCCACGGGCAACTGGATCAAGGTGGTGCAGCGGGTGCCGGTGCGGATCGCGCTCGACCCGCGCGACGTGGCTGCCCATCCGCTGAAGATCGGCCTGTCGATGCGCGCCACGGTGGACACCACGGACCGCCGCGGCACGCTGGCCGCCAGCGCAATTGCCAGCGCGTCCGCCACGCAGACGGCGGTGTTCGACCGCGAACTGGCCCAGGCCGACGAGCGCGTGCGCCGCATCATCGGCGCCAGCCGCGGCGGAGCGCACTGACATGGGCCCCCGCCATCCGCGCGAAGGCCTGCTGCTGGCCACGATCTTCCTGTTGAACGGCATCGAGTTCCTGCAGGCCGGCATGCTGGCATTCGGCGCCACGCCGATCCTCGGCGAGATCGGCGCGTCGCCCGAGGAATACACGCTGGTGACGGCGGCCTACGCGGTGGTGGCGATCGGCGCCATCGGCCACATGGGCTGGTTCGTCGAACGGGTCGGCTGGCGTGCCTTCGTGCAGGCGTCGATCGCGCTGTTCGTGGCGGGCGCCGCGCTGTGCGCCACCAGCAGCAGCCTGCCGCAGTTCCTGGCCGGCCGCATCGTCATGGGCCTGGGCGGGGCTGCCTTCATGACGACGGCCCGGCTGCTGATCAACCTGATGCCGCCCAGCCCGCGGCGCTTCATCGGCATCAAGACGTTCGCGTCGGCGCTCGCCATCGGCAACGGCAGCGGGCCGTGGGTGGCCGCGCAGGTGATCGGCGCGGATCGCTGGCCGCTGCTGTTCGTGCTGCTGGCCGGCCTTGCGCTGGCGGCCGCGCTGCTGGCGACCTTGTGCCTGCCGACGGAGCCGGCCCCGGCCGACGCCCGCAGCGGCAGCTACCCGTTGCCGCTGGCACTGCTGCTGGCCGGCTGTTTCGCCAGCCTGTACGGCCTGCAGCGCGCCCAGTACGATTTTTACGGCAGCGCCTTGCCGCTGGTGGCCGGCCTCGCGCTCGGTGCCGCCGCGGTGACCTATTTCGCCCGGCAGCAGAGCGGACAGGCGCGCCCGCTGCTTGTCGTCGCGCGGCTGGCGCAGCCCCGCTATCTGGCCGGGCTGGCCATCTTCACCTTGTGCTACATGGTCCTCGGCGGGAACAACTATGTGCTGCCGCAATTCGTCCAGCGCGCGCTCGGCCAGCCGTGGGAAGTGGCCGGCGCCGTGCAGTCGGCCGGCCTGCTGGCCGCGCTGCCGGCGTTCTGGGTGATGGCGTCCATCATTCCGCGCGATCCGTCCCCGCGCAAATTCTATGTGGCAGGCTTCGCCGCCCTGGCGACCTTCGGCGTGCTGCTGTCGAACCTGAACGCCGGCGCGCACGTGTGGACGCAGGTGTTGCCGGCGGTAGCGTGCTACGGCGCGTTCATCATCCTGGTGATGGCCACCACGGCGCTGCACGCCTTCGCCGGCCTGCAGCAGGACGCGCAGGCCTTCGCGCACGGCCAGCAGGTCAAGAACATGCTGGCCCAATTCGGCCTCGCCGCCGGCACCGCGCTGGCCGCACTGTCGATGCAGGGCCGCAGCGCCGATCACTACGCGGTACTGAACAACCGCATGCACATGGGCGATCCCGTGTTTGCGGGACTGGTCGACCAGCTCACCGGCATATTCACGCCTGAGCTTGGGCTGCAGGCGGGGCAGGCCGCGGTGGCCCAGCTGGCGCAGTTGCTGGCACAGCAGGCGACGCTGCTGGCGAGCGTCGATTATTTCCGCTATGTGGCCGTGTTGGCCGTGGCGGGGGCCGTGGTGATGGTGTGGCAGAAGGTGTTGCGGTGATCAGCGTTGGCTGGGGCCTGTCCCCGGCTGGTTGGGGACTGTCCCCGGGGCTGCCTTTCGCTGGCCTGTCGCGAAGTCAAACCACCCCCGCCTGCCACTTCCGCAATCCCCGGATCGCCTCCTCCTTCGACTTCGCCTCGATCTCGATCCACGGCGCCTGCGCATAGGCGGCCGGCATCGTTTCGATCAGGTCGGCGTGCTGGCGGTCGTTGAACGACGTGCGGCCGTTGGAGATGTGGACCAGCTGGTGTTCCGGCACGGCCCACGTGCTGCGCGCCCTGGCCAGCATGTCGGCCACGCTGGGGTCGTCGTAGCTGGCCAGCTTTTCATGGACGATGTGGTGGTGCGCATCGAGCACCATCGGCACGCCGCTGCGCACGCAGATGTCGTAGATCTCCGCCGCGCTGTAGGCGTATTCGTCGTTCTCGAGGCCGAGGCGGCAGCGGATCGCGTCCGGCAGTTTCGCGATGCGCTCGACCAGCGCATCGGCGCGGCTGCTCTTGCCGCCGTGGATTTCCAGCAGCGCCCATGGCGTGCGCGGCTGGGCCAGCAGGTCCATGATGTCGGCATGCATCTGCAGGATCCTGATGCTGTTCTCGACGACACCTTCCGAGTCTGAACTGAGCACCACGAACTGGTCCGGGTGCATTACCAGCCGGATGTTGCGTTCGATCGCGCGGGCGCCCGTGCGGGCCAGCGCCGGCTCAAAGGTGGCCAGCAGGTCGCGGCCGATCTCGTCGTCGGCAAACGGAAACATCGACGACGGCATGCGGTACAGCGCGATGTTCTCGTGCTCGCAGTAGCGCAGCGCGCCGTCCAGCGCCTGGATGTTCGAGCGGTAGATGTCGTCCAGCAGCTTGCGCTGTGACTCAAGCGAATGCTCCAGCAGCCGCTTGCGCGTGATGGTGCGGTACTTGATGTCCTTCGATAAGGTGATGCAGACGAGGCCGAGATGAGGAGGCATGGCAAGGTAAGGGAGCGGAGGAGCGCCGATGGTAGCGGCTCCGCCGCGAACCCCGCACACCGGTGCGGACCGGCAACGTCGTCGGCACGCCACACGCCGTCGCCACGGGCTGCCGGCCGTGCTACTATTATTGCCTTACAGCATTAGTTCATTCGGTCCCCATCCCCGCCCGAACGCTGCCGGCCCGCCCGGCTCACACCGCCGTTCACTTTTGTCATCATGTTCGCTCTCCGCGTGGCGCCCCTGTGCGTCCTGTTCTCGTTATCCCAATCCGCGCTGGCCAGCCGCCCGATGGTCACGGACGATGCCGCCGTGGCCGATGCCGGCGCCTGCCAGCTCGACGCCGGGCTGTATCGCGGCCCCGCGCAGGCGTGGCTGACGCCCGCTTGCAATGTGGGCGGCGACTGGGAAGTGGGCATCGGCAAGGGCCGCGTGGAATACGATGGCGTCCGCCACGATGCGACCGCGGCCTATGTGAAAACGGTATTGCGCCCGCTGACGGAAACGGCGTGGGGCGCCGGCATGACCTTGAGCGGCCAGCGCACCAGCGGGCCGGTGCCGGTACACGACCGCGCCGTCACGCTGCTGTTCAGTGCGCCGCTGGGCGCAGGGCTGGTGTGGCATGCCAACGTTGGCGGCGTGCGCCACGCGGTGACGGGGCAGGGCGCCCGCACATGGGCCAATGCGCTGGAGCTGACGCGTGGCCGGGCCGGGCTGTCGGTGGAAACCTTCGGCGAACGCCGCGGCGGACGGGGCTGGCAGGCCGGCGCCAGCTGGAGCGCGATCCCGAACGTGCTGGACCTCGACATCGCCTTCAGCGAGCAGCGTTGCGATGGCGTCACCACGCACCAGGCCACCGCCGGCCTGACCTACACCTGGCAGCGCTAGGGAACCTTACGACAGCAGGCGCTGCTTTTCCCGCCACGTCTCCTGCACGAACGGGTCGGTGATGCTGTACAGGCCGTGGCCGCGGCGCATCACGACATTCGCTTCCATCAGCTCGTTGACAACGGGCTGGATCTCGTCCACCTTCACTTCCCGCCCCAGCGTGCGGCTGTAGTCGGCCGCGGCCTCGGCGGAGAAAATCCCTTTCGCGTCGCCATCGGTGCCGGCGATGCGCTCGAAGATGGCCATGGCCAGGCTGCCCAGCTGCTCCACCTTGGCCAGCTCGATGTCGGCGGCGGACGAGCGCAGCGTTGCCGCGATCACCGGCAGGTAGGTATCCGGATCGCTGTCCGGCGGCAGGTGCAGCTGCAGCTGGCGCAGCGCCTTGATCATTTCCTCCGGCCGGTTGCCCAGCGTGCGGAACGCCGCCAGTGCCACGTCGCGCGACGGCAGCCGGCTGGCGCCTTCCTGCGTCAGCCGGGCCAGCAGGTGCTCCACATAATCGGCATCCAGCACGGGATACGGCATCGACGTGGCGCCATTGAACGCCTGCGTGCGGCGCATCGTCAGCTCGCTGACCATCGCCCGGTGCGAGCCCGTGCCGAGAAAGATGAAGTGGCCCGGCGTGGCGGGGCGCGGGTTGACGGCATCGCGCGCCGCCTTCAGCGCGAGCAGCAGGTGATTGCCTTCCTCGGTGGTGATGGCCTGCTGCACCTCGTCGACGATCAGCACGACATCGGTGCGGGCCTGGTCCACCAGCTCGGTGACCACCTGCGACAGCGGCGCGCCGCCCGGTTCGCCTACCTTGTCCAGCTTGAAACCGAACTTGAAGCTGAGCAGGCCGACATCCACGCCGCTCAGCCGCCCGAGCTTTTCCAACAGCGCCGAGCCGGGGGTCTGCAAGGCCGTCAGCGCGGTGCGGATCGCGTCGCGCACCAGTTGCGCGGGGCTGGTCTTCGTGTCGCTCCACAGGTCCACATAGATCACCAGCGCGCCCTGTTCCTCGAGGGCGGGGATCAGGTCGTTGCGCAGGAACGTGGTCTTGCCCGTGCGGCGCAGGCCGGACAGGAACAGGCCCGAGCGCAGGCCCTCCTGCAGCACGCCGGGGCGGAGCAGCTGGGTGGCCATGTCGCGGGCCAGGGCGGGGCGGGCAAAGTAGGCGGTCATGATTTATCGGAAATTATTCTACAGCCATAATTATACGACAAAAATAATTTCAACTAATTTTCTTGCGCGCACCTGCGATATTCATGCCGAAGCCGGCGAGGGCAATCAGCAGCACGACCAGTTGCGCGCCCACGGTTTCCAGTGTCGGATAGATCCCCAGCAAGTCGATGCGCGGCGCCAGCATCGGGTTGGCGCCGACCCACCCCGCCTCCTGCAATCCGGCGACGCCTTTGCCGATCAACACCACCGACAGCACGGCCACGAGGACCGACGTGATCGAGAAGAATTTACCGATCGGCATCCGCGCGCTGGTGCGCAGCAGCGCCCAGGTAATGCCGACCAGCAGCACGATGGCCGTCAGGAAACCGCCCAGCAGGGCGCCGCTGTTGCCGTCCGCGGCGAGGGCGGAGTAGAACAGCACGGTCTCGAACACTTCGCGGTAGACGGCGATGAAGGCGAGGGCGAACAGCGCCCAGGCGGAGCGGCGCGTCATCGCGGCCGACAGTTTTTCATGCAGGTAGGCCTGCCAGCGGCCGGCGCTGCTTTTCTGGTGCATCCACAGTCCCACGCTGAGCAGCACGACGGCCGCCACGACGGAGCCGACGCCCTCGGTGACCTCCCGGCTGGCCCCGCTGATGGCGACGAAATAGGTGGCGACGGCCCATGTCGCCAGTCCGGCCACCAGCGCGCTGATCCAGCCGGCATGGACGTGGCGCAGCACGTCGCGGCGCTCGGCCTTCTTCAGGAACGCGACGATGCCGACAACGATCAGCACCGCTTCCAGTCCTTCGCGCAGCAGGATCGTCAGCGCGCCGAGGAAGGTCGTCAGCGGCTCCGCCTTGCTCTCGCCCAGCTCCGCTTCGACTTGCGCGAACAGCCGGTCCAGTTGCGCGGCGGCCGCTTCCGCCTGCGCCGTCTCGCCTTTCGAGACGGCGGAGCGGTAAGCCAGCATGCCATCCTCGACGCCGGTCAGCAGCGCCTCGTTGCGCGCGCCGACGACGGGTTCGATGGGCTCGAAGCCATCCAGGTAGGCGGACAAGGCGAGGCGCGTGGCGTTCGGCCGGTCGCCGGCGTGCAGTGCCGCCAGGCTTTCCTGCAGACGCTGGCGGGCCAGCGCGAGGCCGGCAGGCTTGCCGGCATCCACTGCTTCAGGATGCGCACGCAGGTAGGCCGTCACGTCGCGCGCGGCTTCTTTCGGCAACGCTTGCGCGGCGGCCAGTTCCGTGACCGTCGTGACGGCCGACAGGTCGGGGAACTGCTTTTTGACGGCAGCATCCTGCTTCCACAACTGCTCGCCGTGACTGCGCTGCGCATCGTTATGCGACAGCGTGCCCACGTAAAAAGCGGCAGCCCACCGCTCCTCTTCCGACAGCGTGGCGAAGCTCGGCATCGACGTGCCGGCCACGCCCTGCGAAATTACCTGGTACAGCGCCATGACGCTGCGCGACGTCGCCCGTTCGCCATCGGTAAAGGCGATCGGCGGCGGCTCCAGGCCGGCCGCCAGCGGACCATCGCCACCACCTTTCGCACCGTGGCACGATGCGCATTGCGCGGCATACAGGGCAGCGCCCCGTTTGAGATCGGGCAGCGCTTTCGGTGCGACGGGAATCGGGTAGGCGGCAATCAGCAGCGCATTGGCGCGGTGGGCCAGGCGGGCCACCTCGTCGCCATCGGCCTTGCGTACGACGGCGGCGCGCAAGTCGGCGATGGCCGTGGCAATGCCGTCACGCGACGGATGCGCCGGCAGCGCTTGCACCTGCTTCGCGGCGTTGTCGGTGAAGTCGAGCATCTCGGCATATTCGCTGTCGCTGGCCACCTTGCCGGCCACGACGGCGCCACCGTAATCCACCGCCACGTAATCGATCAGCTGCCACAGCTGCCGCGCATCGGCCGGCGCCACCGCCGTCTGCGCCCACGCCGCGCTCATCGCCAGCAACCATCCCGCCACCACTGCCTGCCAAAGTTTCACCACTGCCTCCAGATGAGAATCGTTCTCGATTATAGCCCGCGCTGGTTGACGGCGTGCACGGTGGCCCTGCCAACAGCCGAGCCCGTGTCCAACCGTGGGGTCAACCCTGTTTTCGGACACGAGCTCAACTGTTGTACCGCCTCTGCCAATGGCAACGTCTCTCTGACATTAGCTCCCTGTGCAGACTCACCTATGCTCCCGACGGCGCCCGGGATCGGCGCTGCGCAGGTCCGGCATTTGCCAGATTGAACGCAAACGTGAGCCTCCACAGGGAGCGGTTACAACGCTGGACATCAGTGGGCAGTTCCTGCTGGCGGCGATCGTGCCGCAAACGGCTGCATCGCTTCATTGATCACCAGCGCCGGCTTCCGCAGATCATTCAACAACGTTGGGTGACAGAGCCATGAATACGTGCTTTGTCACCGCTGGGCGGCGCAGCTGCTGCCATTCGTGCTACGGTTGCTTCCATGATCAAAATACTCCGCTTCGAAGAACAGACCGCCCACGCCATGCTGCGCCGCGAACAGATCACGGCAGACGACCTGCCGCTGATCCGCCGCCTGCAACTGAAGGACTGGAACGGCGTGCCGGTCCGCGAAGACGGGCTGGTCAAGCATGGCCACTGGGTGATCAACCCGGACCGGAGCATCGTCTTCATCGGCGCCGGCGGCGGCTCGTTCGAGATTCCCGGGACATTCGACCTGTACTACCGGCAGTACCGGATCCGCATCGAATGCGGCGGCGGCGGTGCGCGCGGGAGGATCTTCGGGCAGCGCGCCGATGGCGGCTACGACATCGACATCTTCGTCACGTTCATGCACCTGCCGGCCGATCTGTCGGAGCAGCGCGATACCATGCAAGCGCTGGTGGTGGAAGCCTTTGCCGCCGACCATGCCAGGCCCGGCGCGCCGCCGGCCCTGACGGTCCATTTCACGGTGCCCGGCGCATAGCATCTCTTCACGACAGTTAACGTGCATCGGCCGGCGCCGTGCCGGATGATGTCCTCATTACCGAATGGGGCCATCATGCTGCCGACAACGCTCTACGAACGATTCCTGCACGCCGCGCTCGACGGCGATCTCCCCACGCTGGATACCTGCGGCGCCAATGCGCTGCTGATGGTGGATGGCTGCCCGCAGGCACCGGCCTGGTGGCGGACGCTGGCCGCCAGCCAGCGCGCGGTGGCCGTGCTGGCCCGCCACGAAGGCGGCGCGCTGGCCAGCGTGCTGCTGACCGGGCCGGCCGACACCGACGGCAATCTCGTCACGCTGCTGCTGCACTGCCGGCTGATGGCGGCGCAGGGCCGGGTGACGACCTGCCACGTGCAGCACCGCACGCATGTGTCGCTGCCGCACGCCGTGTACCGCTTCATTGCCGGCGTCAACGCCGGCGATGCCGGTGACGCGCTCGCCGCGTTCGACGGCGACGCGCTCGTCAACGACCAGCTGCGCGACTACAACGGCCACGCCGCCATCGCCGGCTGGCTGCGCGACGAACTGCTGGCCGACCGCGTGCACTTCGGCATCGCCGACATCGTGCGGCGCAACGACAACATCGTCGTCACCGCCCATCTGGACGGCACGTTCGACAAGCGCGGGTTGCCCGAACCGCTGGTGGTGACGCTCTATTGCTCGCTGCACGCGCAGCGGATCGCCCAGCTGATCGTGCTGCAAAAAGCCGCCGCGTGATACCTGGCGGAACGGGCAATTTCCCGGCAGAAGATTGTTACAACTTGGTTACGTAAATGCTTTGACTTGTGGTTATGGCGGCCCGCACAATGGCCCGGCACTCTTAATTAAAAATTAAGTTTCAGTGCATCCCGGCGCCGGGTTCCGGCGCTCACCCACAAGGAGAAACAATGAACATCCGTCATACGCTGTCGCTGTCGTTCCCGACCCTTGCAACCTCGTTCGCAGCAATGCTGATCGCGCCGCTCGCCGCTGCGGCACCGGGCACCGCCACGGTCGATTTCGCCAACGGCACGGCGGGCTGGGAAGGACTGCCGCATCACGGTCAGACCGGTTCGTGGATCGAAACGCCGCTCGACAGTTCTTCTTCCTATTTCCGCACGGTCAACCCGGACACGTTTTTCCTGAACTGGAGCACGACCACCAACCAGGCCTTCCTGGGCGATTACACGCAGTCGGGCACGGTCACGCTGGGCATCGATGTGCTGGCCAGTACCATCACCTTCGAAGGACGTGAAGTGCCCCGGCAGATGGTCGTGCAGCTGATCGACTACGACAATCCCGCCGGCGATGCGCCCTATACCAGCGTCTGGTACGACCTCGGCACGATACAGGCGGGCACCGGCTGGCAGCACCTGTCCGTGACGATCGGCGACACGTCGTCCACCACGCTGCCCGCCGGCTGGGGTGGGGATGGTGCAACGGTCGGCGACGGTCCCGGCCTGCCGGATGGCCGCACGTTTGCGGACGTGCTGGCCAGTGTCGATGAAGTGCGCTTCACGACGGCCGTGCCGGGCTATTTGTATGGCTATACCTATTACGATGTGTCGGTCGACAATATCTCGATTGCCGCCGTGCCGGAGCCATCGACTTACGCGATGCTGCTGGGCGGCCTCGGCCTAATGGGCGCGGTGGCCCGGCGCCGCAGCCGGCGCGCCGGGTCCCGGCTTTGCTAAGGTGAGACTGCGCAGGGAGTAATTGCGGCGCTATGCGGCCCCCGTTAGCCGACCGCGGCGCGGGATGCCGCATGCTGCCTGCAAGGCCGGCCAGGACTTGCAATGAGCAGAACCGGGCAGAATCGTTCGATCCTGTCCGGTTCCGGCCGCCGTTCGGATGCGGCCCGCGCGTCGACCATTCGATGGTGAGACCGCACAGGGAGGAACAACCCGTTATCCAATTTGGATAAAACCGCCAAGGTGAGATCGCACAGGGACTACGGCTAGACGCTCCAATCGCATCGCCTTCCATAGTGAGCACTCACTCAACCATACGGACTCTTCAAAAGCTGTGTCATCCGAGGTTGTTGAACACCCCGGCGGTGCAGAGCGGCAAAGCGGGTTTTCAACAATCCCGGATGACAGAGCCATTTAAAAGGTGAGGTAGCACAGGGAGTCCACCATCGTCAGCCGCCCGCCACCGGCATCACCGACTTCATGATCTGCAATGCAGCCGGCCCCAGCAGCACAACCAGCAGCGCCGGGAAAATGAAGAAGATCAGCGGGAACAGCAGCTTCGTCGCGATCTTCGCGGCCTTTTCCTCGATCAGCTGGCGCCGCCGCGTGCGCAGCTGTTCCGACTGCACGCGCAGCGCCACGCCGATGCTGGTACCGAAACGGTCGGCCTGGATCAGCATCTTGGCCAGCGCATCGACATCCTCGACGCCGGTGCGCAGCGCCAGGTTGCGCAGTGCCTTGTCCTTCGAACTGCCGGCACGCAGTTCCAGCGTCACCAGTTGCAGCTCCTCGGCCAGCACGGGACTTTTCAGGCCGATCTCGGCACCCACGCGGGCCAGCGCCGCGTCCATCGCCAGGCCCGCTTCGACGCAGACCGTCATCAGGTCCAGCGCATCGGGAAAGCTCTCGAAGATGTCGCGCTGCCGTTCGGCGATGCGACGGCGCAGCACGATGTCCGGCGCGTAGTAGCCGGCCGACGCGGCCATCACGAGCCACATGATGGTCACGCCGGCGGCGCGGTCGTGGCCATGCGGCAGCAGCAGGTACACCACCAGCGGCAGGCCCAGCGTCAATGCCGTTTTCCCGGCGTGGAACAGCCCCGGCGTCGCGGCGCCGCGCCAGCCCGCGTTGACGAAGCGCAGCCGCACCGGCGAACCTTCCCAGCCTTCGGCCGGCACGGACAGCCGCGCCAGCGGCTCGGCCAGCCGCGACAGCCGTTCGCGCCACGTGCCGGCCGGCCGCTTGGCCGCCTCGCGGTCGTCGAGCGCGGACAGGCGGCCCTTGACGGGATCGCGGGTGGCCAGCAGCATCGCCAGCACGGCGCCGCCGAAGATCAGCAGGAACAGGGCAGCCAGCAGCAACATCTGTGCGGGTTTCATCGCAACTCCTTCATTACATGCGGATGCGGACGATCTTGCGGATCGCCAGCACGCCAGTGAGCATCATCAGCGCGGCACCGCCCAGCAGCTTGCGGCCGGTGGGATCGGTGACCAGCAGGCTCATGGTGCCGGGGTTGGCCGCGTACAGCAGCGCGCCGGCGCCGAACGGCAGCAGGCACAGCACCCATGCCGAGATGCGACCTTCGGCCGACAGCACGCGCACCTGGCCCACCAGCTTGTGGCGGTCGCGGATGATGGAACTGATCGACGTGAGCAGCTCGGTCAGGTTGCCGCCCGTCTCGCGCTGGATCAGCACCGCCACGACGAAGTACTGCAGGTCCATGCTGGGCACGCGCTGGGCGAGGCTGTTCAGCGCATCGCCCATGCCGACGCCGAAATTGACTTCGTCGAAGGCGGCCTTGAATTCCTCGCCCAGCGGCGCGCCCGCTTCGTCGCCGACCAGCTTGAGCGCCGTCGGGAATGCGTGGCCGGCGCGCATGGCGCGGCTCATCATGTCCAGTGCATCGGGCAGCTGGCGTTCGAAGCGCTCCAGCCGGGCATCGCGGGCCTGGCGCAGGCGCAGCAGCGGCAGCGCGGCCACGGCGGCCGCCGCCGCCGGTATGGCGACTCCCGGCAGTCGCAGCCACAGGGCCAGCACCAGGCCGATCGCGAAGCCGCCGCCGCACATCGCCAGCAGCGCCGCCACGAGGTAGTGGGCACCGGCCTGTACCAGCATGCGGTCCAGCCGCCGCGCCACGGACCAGCGGCGCAGCAGCGCATCGAATTCCGGATTGTCGCTGAGCCGGCGTTCCTTGACGATGGTAACGTCGGACTGCCGCGACTCGCCGCCGATGACGGTGCGCAGGCGCCGCGCCACGCGCTCGGCCTCCGGGCTGCGGTGGGCATGCCAGCCCACATACAGGCCCCAGACCAGCAGCATCACGGCGGCAAAGATCAGCAGGACGAACAGGACGAACGTGGTATCCATCGGACGCTTTCCTCGTCGCGGTTCAACGGGGCTCGAACACGTGCGGCGCGAGGTTCACGCCGAACGTGCGCAGCCGCTCGGCGAAATGCGGCCGCACGCCCGTTGCGCTGGCGTGGCCCAGCACCGTGCCGTCGTCGGCCACGCCGGTCTGCCTGAACGCGAAGATCTCCTGCATCGTGATCACGTCGCCCTCCATGCCGGTCACTTCGGAGATCGACAGCACCTTGCGCTTGCCGTCGGTGAGGCGCGACACCTGCACGACGACGCCGACGGCCGACGCGATCTGCTGGCGCATCGCCTTGGCCGGCAGGTTCCCCGCCGCCATGCTGACCATGTTTTCCAGCCGCGTCAGCGCATCGCGCGGCGTGTTGGCGTGGATCGTCGCCATCGAACCCTCGTGGCCCGTGTTCATCGCGCCCAGCATGTCCATCGCCTCGGCGCCGCGCACCTCGCCCAGGATGATGCGGTCGGGCCGCATCCGCAGCGCATTGCGCACCAGCGCGCGCTGCGACACTTCGCCCTTGCCCTCGATATTGGCGGGACGCGTTTCCAGGCGCACCACGTGCGGCTGCTGCAGCTGCAGTTCGGCGGCATCCTCAACGGTGACGATGCGCTCGGTCTGGCTGATGAAGCCGGAGATCACGTTCAGCATCGTCGTCTTGCCGCTGCCCGTGCCGCCGGAGATGACGATATTGACCTTGGCCTTGCCCAGGCCTTGCAGCACCTCGGCCATGTCGGCCGTCATGCTGCCGTACGAAACCAGGTCGGCCAGCCGCAGCGGATCGGCCGAGAACCGGCGGATCGACATCACCGGGCCATCGATGGCCAGCGGCGGAATGATCGCGTTGACGCGCGAACCGTCCGGCAGCCGCGCATCGACCATCGGGCTCGATTCGTCGATGCGGCGGCCCACGCGCGAGACGATCTTGTCGATGATCTTCATCAGGTGCGCATCGTCGGTGAACGTCACGTCGGTCAGTTCCAGCTTGCCGCGGCGTTCCACGTATACCTGCTTGTGCGTGTTGACGAGGATGTCCGACACGGTGGGATCTTCCAGCAGCGGCTCGAGCGGCCCGAAGCCCAGCATCTCGTTCTGGATGTCGCGCGTCAGCGTCTTGCGCTCGGCGTCGTTGATGACGACCATCTCTTCCTCGAGCAGCCGTTCGACGAGCAGGCGCAGCTCCTGGCGGATCTGGTCGGGCGTCAGCCGCTGCATGCTTTCCAGGTCGATGCGGTCCAGCAGCGCCTCGTGGATGCGGCCTTTCAGCAGGTGGTAGGCGCGGTTGTCGATCGGACCGCGCTGGGCGGTCGGGCGCGGTGCGGTGTTGTTCAGGCGGTCGCGCAGGGACGCAGTGGGCATTGAAGACATGGGCAGGTTCATCGTCGGATCTCCTTCTTCACGCGGCGCGGCGGCTGAACAGGCGGCCGAGCAGACTGGTGGATGCCTGCGGCGCGGCGTCGCCCGTCAGGTCGCGCGCCATGTCCAGCAAGGCCGCGCTCAGCGGGCTGTCCGGCACCAGCCGCGTGATCGGCACGCCCTGGTTGACGGATTTTTCCGCCGCATCGTAATGGTTCGGCATCGTGCGCAGGGCGCTCGTTTCAAATGCTTCCTCGAGATCCTTGAGGCGGATATCGCTGTTCTTGTCGTGGCGGTTGACGATCAATTCGACCTTGTCCTTGCCGTAATCGAGGTTGCGGAACACGGTCAGCAGGCGCTTGCCGTCGCGGATGTACGGCAGCGTCATCTGCAGCACCGGGTAGATCGTGTCGGCGTGATCCAGCGCGCGGATGCTCACCGGGTCCAGGCTGCGGCCCACGTCCAGCACGATGAAGTCGTACTGGCGGCGGGCCAGCTTGACGATCGCGTCGATGTGCTCGGGCTTGACGTCGCTGGCGTGGGCCGGATCGGACGGCGCGGCCAGCACGCTGTAGTTCGGCGTCACGCTGACCATGCTCGACGCGAGAAACGACGGGTCGAGGCGGTGGATCTGCGTGGCCACGTCGGACAGCGTGGCCAGCGGCTTGATGTCGGAGACGAACAGCGACGCATCGCCGAACTGCAGGTTCATGTCGATCAGCGCGACGCTGCGCGTGCCGCCGGCCGACAGCGCATAGGCCAGGTTCGTGGCGAGGAAGGTCGAACCGCTGCCGCCCTTGCACGAGATGAAGGCCAGCACCTTGCCGTTGCTGCTGCCCTGGTTGCCCAGCTTCTCGGCGATGCGGTCCAGCGCCTGCGCCAGCGCGGCGGCGGGCGGCCTGGCCGGCAGCACTTCGCGCACGCCGGCCCGCATCGCGCGCAGCAGGAAGTCCTGCGACAGGTCTTCCGCCAGCACGACGAACGCCATGTGCGGGAACAGGTGGCCCAGCCTCTCCAGCTGGTCCAGGTCGCCCGCATCGGCGTCCGGCTGGTCGACCACCAGCACGTCGGGCACGGCATCGTCGGCCAGCGTGGTCAGGCGCGCCGGCGTGCCGGCGATCATGTCCACTTCGTCCGTGCCGGGCCGCGCGCGCAGCTGGCGCGACAACTCGATCAGGTGGCGCTCGTCGCGCGACAGCACTGCAATCTTCACGATGGTCTCCTTACTTCTTGCCGGACAGGCCGAACGACGAACGGTCGCCCTGCGATTCGGGCGTCGTGTACGAACGCTGGTAATTGCCGTAGGCGGCAACGGCGGCGGCGGCATCGGTGCGCGCGGGACCATGCGGCTGGGCCGGCACGATCTGGCTGGCCATGATGGCGCGCACGGTATTGCCGCCGGCGGAAGGCGTATCGACGGCGCAGCCGGTCAATGCCGACATCAAGGCCACGACAGCGAGGGTGAAGCGGATCGATTTCATGGCGTTTCCTTGGCAGGGGCGGGTTTGGTCATGCCTTCGTGCGAGCCGCCCAGCAGGAATTCGGCGCGGTTCGGCTGCACGTAGTCGTCGGTCGGCAGGCGCGGTGCCTTCGGCAGCGGCTTGGCCAGATGCGGCGTGACGATGAACACCAGTTCCGTGCGGTCGTTCTGGAAGTCGCTGCTGCGGAACAGCGTGCCCAGCACCGGCACTTCGCCGAGGAAGGGGAAGCGCGTGATATTGCTGGTCACGTTGTTGCGGATCAGGCCACCGATGGCGAAGCTCTCGCCGTCCTGCAGCTGCACCGTGGTCGTGGCGCGGCGCGTGGTGAACGCCGGCAGGATGGCCGACGCGGCGCCGTTGCCGCCAGCCGTGATGCCGATGCCTTCGCGGTTCAGCTCCGACACTTCCGGCGCCACGCGCAGGTTGATCAGGCCGCCGGCCAGCACGGTGGGCGTGAACTTGACGGCCACGCCGTATTCCTTTTCTTCCAGCGTGATCGTGCTCGCGCCCGTCGATGCGCTCTGTGCCACCGGGATGAAGATCTTGCCGCCGGCCAGGAAGCTCGCTTCCTGGCCGCTGACGGCCATCACGGTCGGCTCGGCGAGGATCTTCACCAGGCCGTCGCGGTTCTCGCCGTCGACGGTCAGCTGCTTGCGGCCGTTCGACTTGGCGGCCGTGAACCTGCCGGCCGAGCCGGTCAGCAGGTCGGACACGATGCCGAACGCCCAGCTGCCGTTGACGCGGCTGTAGCCGGCGGCGGCGCCCAGCTGGTCGACCAGCGATTTCGACACTTCGGCGATCTTCACTTCCAGCATCACCTGCTGGGGCGCGGCGATGGACAGCATGTTCAGCACTTTCTGCGAACCGGCCGCCGCACTCGCCGGCGCAGGCGTTGCGGCGGCACCGACACCGGCCGGCGACGGGCTGCCCGCGCCGGCTGCGGTACCCGCGGCCGGCGTGGAGCCTTCCTGGAAGGCTGTCGCCAGTGCCATCAGCTGGCTGGCGACGACCGAGTCGCTGACCATGCCGGACAGGACCAGCGTATTGCCGGTGCTGCCGATGCGGATGTCCTTCTCGGCCGGGAACAGCACATCGAACTGCGCGCGCAGGGCGCCGGTATCGATGGCGACATTGATGTCGAACACGGTGGAGCGCTTGTCGCGGCCCGACACGATCATGTTGGTGGTGCCGACGCTGCGCGCCACCAGCACCACTTCGCTGGCGTTCGGCACGACGACGTTGGCCACTTCCGGTGCGCCGACGGTCACTTGCGCGGCCGGCGTGCAGAAGCGCTTCAGCACGGACTTGCCGCGCACCAGTTCCAGGCGCTGCGGCGCGCCGCCCTGCAGGTCGATGCAGTCGGCCGCGTGGCTGGCACCGAAGGCCAGCGCAAGCGCGCCGGCCACCAGGGTCTTGTGGTTCAGGATGGTCATGATGTTCGATCAGTTGAAGGCTTGCGGGGCGGCGTCCAGGCCGCGGATGACGAGTACGCCGTCGGCGCGCGGCGCGGCCGGACGGGCCCGGGCAGGTGCGGCGGCAGGTGCGGGGGCCGGTTCGGCCACGCGCGGCAGGTCGCTGCGCGCCGGCGCGGCCGCCAGGGCGGGCAGGCCCAGCACGGATTCGCGCGTGGCACCGGCCGTGTTGGCGGCCTGCGGATCGACCTGGTTGCGCAGCACGAGCGACAGCGAACCGATGCTGCGCGCCAGGTCCAGCTTTTCCACCTGTTCGGGCGCCAGTTCCAGCGTGACGGCATTGACCACGCGGGGCTTGCTGTCGTCGCGGTTCGATTCCTGTGCGACGGCCAGCACGAGGATGCGTTCCAGGACGATCTTCGAGATCGACTGTTCGCGCAGGTCGTTGCCGCCGGCGGCCGCCAGGTTGACCAGCACATCGACGTAATTGCCCGGCAGGGCGAAGCCGGCCACGCCGACCACGTCGTTGACGCGCACCGTCATGGCCCGCTTGCCGGCGGCGACGACGGCGGACAGGCCGCCGGCGGTGCCGACGGGTGCCAGCTTCGCTTCCAGCACCGGTTCGCCCTTGGCGATGTCGGTGCGGGCGATGCGGCTTTCCAGCAGCTTCGGATCGGTGACGGCACCGGCCGGCACGGCGCCGGCGGGCCAGTCGACCAACTGCAGGCTGGTCGCGGCCAGGTGGGTGCCCTGGCCGATGTCGGCGGCGGCCACCACCACGCGGGTGCCGGCGGCACCCTGTTCGCTCATCCACTTGGCGGCCACCAGCACGGCGGCGACGGCCAGGAACAGCGCCAGGCCGACGATCATCAGGGCTCTCGAATTACGCATCGGTGTTCTCCATGCCGCGTTCGCGGCGTTCCAGATCGGGGGTGACGCCAGGCTGGGCGCCGGCGGCAAAGTAGTTGTCCCATGCCCAGTCCAGCGTGCGCCGGCTCAGTTCCGGCGCGCGGTCCTCATAGCGGGCCAGGTCGCGCAGCTGGCGCAGCAGGTCGCGCGGGTAGCAGGCCAGCAGCGGTACGCCGCGCTCGCGGTGGCAGTCCAGCAGGTAGTCGAAGGCCTCGGCGTCGAACGGCACGCCGGCCTGGCTGCACGCCTGGCGGAACAGCGCGGCGTATTCGTCACCGGAGGCGGCCGGCACTTCGATCTTGTAGCCCAGCCGGCGCAGGAAGGCGCCGTCGGACAGCCGCTGCGGCACGAAGTTCGACGAGAACACGACGATCACGTCGAACGGCACCTGGAAGGTATGGCCGGTATGCAGCGTCAGGTAATCGACGTTGCGGTCCATCGGCACGATCCACCGGTTCATCAGCGCTTCCGGCGAACAGCGCTGGCGGCCCAGGTCGTCGATGACGAAGATGCCGTTGTTCGATTTCAGGTGCGGCGGCGCCTGGTACAGGCGGGTATGCGGGTCGAAGCGCAGGTCCAGCATGTCCAGCGTCAGTTCGCCGCCGGCCAGCGCGGCGGGACGGCGCACGCCGCGCACCCAGCGCATGTCCGGCGCGCTGCCGCGGTCGAACGCCGTGCCGGCCGTATCGCCGGCAAAGCCGTCCGCCAGGCGGTGCTGCACGCTGTCGAAGAATGGAATCACTTCGCCGTCCACCATCAGCGCGTGCGGCACGGCGATGGTGCCGGTCAGCAGGTCGCGCAGCCGTTCGGCCAGGTAGGTCTTGCCGCTGCCGGCCAGGCCATGCAGGAACAGCGCGCGGCCCGAGTTCATCGCCGCGCCCAGTTGCGCCAGCACGTGCGGGTTGACGACGATGCCGTCGAACGCCGCTGCCATGTGGGCCCGCGTGACGTGCACGCCGGCCACGCTGTGCGCCTGCACCTGCGCCGTGTAAGCGCACAGCGTGACGGGCGCCGGGCCGGCATAGGCATTGCGCGCCAGCGCCGCCGCGGCGCGCTGGCGGCCCTGGTCCGTCAGCAGGTAGCACAGGTCGGCATCGGTGCCGCTGCTGCCGATGCGGGCCACTTCGCACAGCTTTTCCGTGCGCAGGAAGCCGATCAGCGGATCGATGACGCCCACGTTCAGCTTCAGGTGCGCGGCCAGTTCCGGCAGGCGCAGCTGGCCGCGCTGGTGCAGCACCTTGGCCACCAGCTCGGCCAGGAACAGGAAGGGCAGGCCCGTCTCGTCGACGGTGCGCGGCGCGCGCAGGTCGGCCGGCGCGGCGGTCGGTTCGCTCACAGCGGCAGCTCCCCGGTCATGTGCAGCCACAGCACGCAGGCCGTCGTTGCCGTGGCAATCGCCACCGCATACGGCAGCCGGCCGCTGGCCGGCGCCGGCGTCGCCATCGGTGCAGCAATGGTGCCGGAAAGGCCGGACAAGCCGGTATGCAGCACCATCTGACAGGCATTGCCGACGATACGGCGCAGTTGCCCGTGCCAGGCCGCGACGGCCAGCGCGAGCACGCCGCCGGCCAGCAGCGTCAGCACGGCAACCGTCAGGATCTGGCCAGCACCGACAAAGGCGCCGACCATCGCCAGCAGCTTGACGTCGCCGGCGCCCATCAGGCGCAAGGCGTACATCGGCAGCAGGAAGGCCAGGCCGATGGCCAGGCCGCCCAGCGCCGACACGATGCCCAGGCCGCCCGCCGGCAGCAGCGCGTGCAGCAGCACGGCCAGCAGCATGCCGGGAAAGACGATCGCGTTCGGAATGCGGCGCGCACGCACGTCGTGCCAGACGGCGGCGGCGAGCAGCGCGAACAGCAGCAGCATGGGGATCAGTGACAAGGGAAACTCCGGATAAAAAAAATCCGGACCGCGCGGCGGTTCCGGACTGCCGGCGCCGGGAGGCGCCGGGACGGGCGAATTACACGGGCGAGTTACTTGACCGTTTTGGAGATGTTGCCGGCCAGTGCGCGGAACATCGCATCGATGTTACCGCCCAGCAGGGTCACGGCACCGACGATGACGCCGGCGATCAGCGATGCGATCAGCGCGTATTCGATTGCGGTGACGCCGTCTTCTTCCTTGATGAAGTTTTTGATGAAGTTCATGATCAGTCCTTGAGAGTAAAAGTGAGGTTCGGCTTATGCGCCCGTCCGTGCGGCCAGTACCGCGATGAACACGACGACGGCTACCAGTACAGCCAGGACGACATACGGCATGGTCGGGCTTCCCTTGCGTTCGTACTGCTGTTCCGGGAATTCGTCTTTGTCGTACACGTTCGCTCCTGTCCTGGGCCACCGCACCGCATGGTTCGTTGCGCAGCGCATGAACAGAATCTTACGTGGGCAGCATGGCGCTGCCATCCGTCAAACCTCCCTTTTTGCGCGGTACCTTGTGCCGTACCGGCGTAGGACATATGTCCCATCCTCCTTCAGGACAGCCCGTGCTTCGTGGCGTAAACGTACAGCTCGAGCCGGTTGGCCACGTCGAGCTTCTGGTAGATCGCCGTCAGGTGATTGCGCAGCGTGCGCTCGGAGATGAAGGCCCGCTCCGCCAGGTCCTTGTTCAATGCGCCATTGCCCTGCACGATCATGCCGATCACTTCGCGCTCGCGCGCCGTCAGCGATGCGATGCGCTGTGCTTCCGGATCGGCGCGCGGCGCCGGCGCGACAAGCTGGCCAAGCAGCGCCTGCATCAGCGGCTGGTCCAGCCACAGGTCGCCGCCGTGCACTTTATGCACGGCCGCCAGCACGTCGTCGGTATGGGCTTCCTTGCTGACGACACCGCGCGCGCCCAGCCGCACGGCCGCCGTCAGCGTGGCCTGATCCCGGTTCGCACTGAGGATCACCACGCGCGTGCCTTCGTTGGCCAGCAGCGCCGGCAGGATGTCGAGCGAGCTGCTGCCTTTCAGGTCCAGGTCCAGCAGCACGATGTCGGGGCGGTGCTGCGCGCACAGCGCCGTCGCTTCGGCGGCATCGCTGGCGCAGGCGACCAGGTCCAGCCCGGGGCCGCCGGTCTGGATCAGCCGCTCCAGCCCCCACAGCATGGTCTTGTGATCGTCGACCAGCATGATGCGGATGGTCATCGTGTCTCCTTGTTTTTTGAGTTGCCTGTAATGGGAATCATGCCGGTACGTGGATGCGCAGCAGCGTGCGGTCCGGCGCCGTGTCCACCGCCAGGCTGCCGCCCAGCGCGTACACCCGCTCGGCGATCGAGGCGGGCGTGAAGACCGCGGGCCGCCCGTCGACCGGATTGGCAATGTCGATCGCCAGCTGGCCCGCATCCTGGAACAGGTGCACCTGGACGCTGCGCGCCTGCGTGTGCTTGCAGACGTTGCTGATGCCTTCGGCAACGATCTGGAACACCTCGGCCGCCATGCGGTCGTTGATGGGCGGTGCACCCTCCATGTCGAGCGTGACATCGACGCCGTAGAACGAGCGCACCTGGCCGATCTGCCGGCGCAATGCGATCAGCAGTTCCGGCTCTTCCTGCCGGCCGCTGCGGAAGCGCTGCGCGAACTGGCGCATGTCGCCGATGACGGCCGTGCACTTGGCCAGCAGGTGGTCGAGGTCGGGCGTCACCGCGTTGTCGCCGCCCGCCTGGTTGCGGATCGCCGCCACCGCGTGGCGCAGGCCGATGTAGGGCTGGATGGTGCTGTCGTGCAGGTCGCGGGCGATCGTCTGGCGCTCGCGCAGCGCCGCATCGGAAGCCAGCCGGTCCAGCAGGTCGATGGTTTCGATGACGGGAAACGCCTGCTGCACGATGTGCTTGAGGAAGGTGGCATCGCCGCGCCGCAGCCGCTGCGTCGACGTGACGAAGATGCGGCCGGTGCCCTTGCGCAGCGGCAGCTGGGCGCTGATGAAGGCTTCCGTGTCGAGCAGGTCGGCGATGTTCAGGCAGGCCGCCGGATCGATGCCGGACCACGCCGGTTCGCCCGCCACCAGCTGCGTCGCGATGGCGTGCCGGTACAGCACCGCGGCGCCATGGTCGATCGCCAGCAGCGGCAGCACCGCCTCGTGATGGACGCGGCTGCGGCCGATGCTCCGGCCGGTGGCCGGATGGTGCACGGTGTTCAGCATCCAGCGCGGCTTGTCGTCGTTCATCACCAGCACGCAGGTGGTGCCGCCGTAGAAGCGCAGGATTTTCTCCATCAAAGAATCGAGCGTGTGCTGCACGCCGAAGCGGGGATTCGACAGCCGGCTGACGTCGCGCAGCAAGGCGAGCCGGCGCCGCTGGTCGACGGCCAGGCCGCCCCAGAACGCGATCATGTAGCCGAGCGACAGCACGAACGTGGCGCGCAGCAGCAGCAGGTGCACGGTCGCCAGCGCCTGCGCGGCCAGCACGGCCCCCGTGACGATGGCGGCCGCGCCCAGCGTCAGCCGCGCGCCGGCATCGAAGCCGTGGCGGAACGACGCGGCCAGGATGGCAAAGAAGAAGAACGAGAAGAACGGGCTGGGCGCGCCGCCGCTGGCATACACCATCAGGCCATACCAGCCGATATCGACCCAGTAGATGACGGGACCGTGCCAGTAGCCCGCGCGCGAGCGCGCCACCCACAGCAGCGTGAGGCTGTGCAGCGCATACGCGACGAAGATCAGCCACGACCAGCGGCCCGCCAGCACGACGCCGCCGGCACCGATATACAGCGTCAGCAGCGCGGAGATCGACAGCAGCAGCCGCATGCCGAACACCATCCATGCTTCCGCATCCGGTTCGGCGGCGCGGTGCTGCGGCAGGGGCAAGTGGGCAATCATGCTTTGAAACCAATGCATCGTTGTTCCTGGCCGACAAAGGCGGCAAATCGGTTTTTAAATGAGCTCGGCAATACGCATTGCCATGTAGAATTTCCGCAGCTTACTGCACGTCCTCTCTCGAATCCCCCAATCTTGTTTTAATGATGATAGCTTCGGCCTTTCGCCGTCAGTCTGGCGCCACAATCGTTGAAATGGCGATCGTCGCGCCCGTGTTCCTGCTGATCCTGTTCGCGCTCGTCGAGGTCAGCATGATGTTTTTCGCCACGCTGACGATGCAGTACGCGGTGCGCGAAGGCGCGCGCTATGCGATCACGGGCCAGAGCAACCTGGACCCGAACACGGCGAGCCAGCAGCGCTATGCGGCCGTCATCGAAAACATCCGCGCCAACTCGCTCGGCATGTACGAGCGGGTGGCGCCCGTCATTTCCGTCAACGGCACGTCGTATTCCAGCACCGCCTACACCAGCGGCATGTTCGGCGCGGCCGGCAGCATCATCGTGCTGCAGCTGGACTGCGACTGGACCGTGACGACACCTCTGCTGTCGCGCTTCTTCACCAACGGGAAGTATCACTTCGCCGTGGCCGCGACGATGCGCAACGAGTACTTCCCGTGACGGCCCGCCAGCGCGGCGTCGCCGCTGTCGAATTCGCATTGCTGCTGCCGATGCTGCTGTTGCTGCTGGTCGGCGTGATCGACGGCGCGCGCGCACTGCAGGCCAATATCATCATCGTCAACCTCAGCCGTGAAGGCGCCAACCTGGTCTCGCGCGGCAACGTGCAGCTGGAAACGGGCAGCCAGGACATCATCTACGCGCTGATGGCCAGCGCGCCGCCGCTGGATGTCAACGCGCAAGGCATGGTCTACATCACCCGCGTGATGGGCGTCGTCAGCGGCGGCGTATCGCGCAGCGTGGTGCTGGACCAGTACCGGTGGGACGATGCCGCGCGCAAGCTGGGTTATCGCGCCAGCGGTTACCTGCCCGCCAGCAGGATTTATAGCTGTTCCGCGTGGAACGCGGCGCTCTGCACCAGCATCGGCAGCAGCAGCCGCCCGACGTCGACCGTCATGAGCGGCCAGCTCGACGACGGCGAGGTGGTCTATGTCGTCGAGACGTTCTACCGCTACGACATGATGATGAGCGGTTTCACGACCGGTGCACTGAGCCTGCCCACCTTCGGGCCCGACCTGTATTCGATGACGGTGTTCTGACATGCATCCCGCTCCCCACCGGCAGCGCGGCGCTGTCGTCATCATGGTCGTCCTGGCGATGCTGATCCTGCTGGCCATCGTCGGCCTCGTCGTCGATGGCGGGCTGGCCTACATGGTCAAGGCGCGCCTGAATGCAGCCGTGGACTCGGCGGCGCTGGCCGCCGCCCGCGCCGTCCCGTCCGGCAGCAACCAGGCCGAGCAAACCGCCAACGCGCAGGCCGCCGCGACGCAATTCTTTGCCGCCAATATCCCGGACGGCTACCTGATGTCGAAGCCGGCGCTGCTCAGTACCAGCGTGGCGTTCAATGCCGGCATGGTGACGATCGACGTGCGCGCCGAAGCGCCGATGCCCGTCTCCGTGATGCAGGTGCTGGGCTTCTCGTCGATGAATCCGGTGGCGTATGCGCAGACGATCCGCAAGGATTTGGACATGGCGTTCGTCGTCGATACGTCCGGTTCGCTGAGTTCGTCGGCGACGACGGTGCGCGCGGCCGCGAAGAGTTTCCTGAACAAGTTCAACGTCACGCAGGACCGCGTGGGACTGGTGCATTTCGCCTCCGGCGCGGTGGTGGACAATGCGATCGGCACGTCGGCCCGCGGCTTCAACCGCACGGCGATGCTGAAGAATATCGACGGCTACGACTTCAAGGGCGGTACCGCTTCGATGGAAGGCATGTGGCAGGCGCGCGAGCAGCTCAACGGCATCGCGTCCATCAACCGCTCCAGCATGCGCGTGATCGTGTTCTTTTCGGACGGCGATCCGTCGGCGTTCGGTTCGTATATCACGTTCGCCAATGCCGGCGATTGCCTCGACAAGGCCGGTGTCATCGAGATGGGCTCCACGCACGGCCTGAGCAATCTTGAAGGCACCGCATTCGACTCCGTGCGCGACGACTGCCGCGTCGTACGCAACAGCAAGATTGCCAGCGTCAGCCTGCCGGCCTGGTACAACGGCCACAATGCCTACACCAACAAGAATGACGTGGCCAAACGCGAATTCCAGGTCGTGACCACCATGCCACGCACCGTCACCGCCGACCTGACCACGGAGACGGCGATCCAGCGCAACGTCGAACGGGCGTCGCGCAACCTGGTGGAAGCGGTGGCCGCCAAGGCACGCGACGAAGGCATCTTCGTGTTCACGCTCGGCCTGGGCAGCTCGCTGAAGGATCCCGGCACTTACGATACCGATACGGGCGAGATGATCCTGAAATGCATGGCCAATGTGGCCGACGGCCCCGCGCGCTGCTACAACGCGGCCAAGCCGGTGGGCATGTACTGCTATGCCGCGACGGAGGCCGACCTGACGCCGTGCTTCTCGCGGCTGGCATCGGCGATCCTGCGCATTTCTAAGTAAGCCGCGGCGGATCAGCCGCGCGCCACCTCGCCGCCGCCACCGCTTTCGTACTCGCGGATCAGGTCCAGCGCTGTCTGCTCCGTATACACCATCGTGGTGGTGACGCTGGCATGGCCCAGCGCCTTCGCCACGCTGCGGATGTCGCGGCCGCGCAGCAGCGAGGCCTTGGCAAAGGTATGCCGCAGCCAGTGCGGCGACGCCTGTTCCAGCGCATCGGCCTCGTCGTGCCGCTGCTGGCCGCGCAGCGCGGCGGCCGTGTCGCCGAGCCGCTGCTTGACGATGCGGTAGAGCGTCTTGCGCGACGCGATGCTGCCCCAGGCGCCGAAGAAGCGGCGGTCCTGCGCGGTCTTGACGAAGGCGTTGGCGAGTGCCACCGGCCGCGTGCGCGGCGAGAGCAGCAGCGCGTTGGCATCGCCCGCATCCGGCACCGGCGGCAGGCCAAAAGCGCGACGGTAGCTCATCAAACCATCCATCGCCGCATTGGTCATCGGGATCGTGCGCTCCGCGCCGCCCTTGGCGTTCTCCTCGCGCACGTAGAACACCCAGTACGTCTTGCCGCTTTTCGGGTCGGACAGCCGCTGCACGTCGCGCATCGCCGCGCCCACCAGTTCCGATGCGCGCAAGCCCAGTTCGCGCAACGCGATCAGCGCGAAGCGGTCGCGCTCATACAGCTGGTGCGCCATTGGCGTTTCGCGCGGCTGCTGCGCCATGTGTTCGAGCACATACGCATACAGGTCCAGATCGACGGCGCGCGACGTGTTCAGGCGGCGGGCCTTTCTCGCCTTGAGTGCCTGCATCGGGTTCAGGCGGATGTAGCCGGCCGCATGAAAGGCATTGAACAGCGCGTGCACGCAGCGCACGATGTCGGCACGGCTGCTGGCGGACGGCGTCTTGCGAAAGGGCGTGTGGCCGGGCAGGCCGGCGGCGACGAACGGCGCATCCGGTCGGCCGTTGGCGCGGGCGCACAGCGCGTGGGGCGGCAGCTGTTCGAGGAAGGCGATGAAGGCATGCACTTCCTGCTGCGTCCAGCGCGAGGGCGGCTTGCCGATCTGCTGTTCGCAGAACCAGCGCAGCTTGGCCATGTGATAACGGTAGGTGTTGACGGTTTCCCGCGAGCCGTTGCTGCTGTTGGCCGCCACGCCCGCCAGCCACACGTCGACGGCGGCCCAGTCGTCGGCCACGTCGCCCAGCCCGTGGACGGGCAGGGGGGCCAGCGCGCCGGCCGGCAGCGGCACCAGCGACGTCATGGGGCGACTCCGCCGTTGAGCACGCGCATGCGCAGCGTGTCGATCATCTGTTCGCGGTCTTTCAATGTCGCTTCGAGCTGCGCGCAGCGCTCCTTGACGACGCGCGTCTCGCCGCGCACGCCGTCGATCGCCTGCAGCGAGAACTGGCGCTGTCCCTCCATTTCGGCGGCCAGCCGGCCGGCCAGTTGCTGCTGGGTGGACAGGCTGGCCTGGGCAGCCGCCAGTTCCCGGGACAGTACCTGGTTCAATGCGGTCTGCTCCTGCAGTTGCGCGGCCAGGTGGGCCGCCTGCGAGCGCGACAAGGCCCGGTCGCGTTCCGCGTCGGCCAGCCGCGCCGTGAGGAAATCCACATGGGCATCGCGCTGCGTGGTCGTGTTCAGCTGGCTGAAGGCCGGCAGGTAATCGTCCAGCACGCGGCGCAGCGTGCCGACGATGCCGGGCTGGAACGGCGAACTGCCATCAAAGGTGAGATCGGACAGGGAGTCCGGCACGGCCAGTTCCGCGTCGAACAGCTGGCGTTCGCGGGCCAGTGTGGCGGTCGACGGGCTGCGGCCCGGCGCATACGTTTTCAGCAGCCGCCGGTAGATCGCCGGACCATAGGTCTTACCGGTGGCGCGATGCACGGCCCGCAGGAAACCGCGCACGAACGGCCCATGGTCGCGCGGGTCGACGGGATGCTGTTCGAGCAGCGGCGCCACTTCCTGCAGCAGCAGGCGCGCTTCGGCGTCGGACAGGGAAAAGGCGGGGCGGCTCATGGCGATCGAAGGATAGTTGACGGCAAATGTAGAGGTACCTTAACAGGTATAAAAATACCTGTCAAAACCTCTTATGCGACTTAGCAGGTATTAAGTCGCGCTTATTAAAGTATTGCTTTTTCTGTCATGGTCCACCTCGGAAACCGCACGCATAAAAGGCCGGGTTCCTTGTCCGATCGCCGATCGAACAAGGAACCCGACCCCGCTGTGCCGCCGGTACGCCGGCGGCAGGCCCAGCCAGCTCAGAACGTGTGCCGGATACCCAGGTTGTACCCGGTGCTGCCGGTGCCCGATTCGCTGTTGTTGGCAACCGTGTAGCCGGCGCCGTTTTCGTTGCGGATGTGCGCATACGCCGCGTACAGCCCGGTGCGCTTCGACAGCGCGAACAGGTAGCCGACACCCCACGAGCTGGCGTCCTGGTTGAAGCTGGTCCGGTCGTCCTTGTGCATGGCCGAGAACATCAGCGTGCCGGGGCCGACCGGTGCCGTGAAGCCGAGCAGCACGTCGCGGCCGTCGGTGGACGCGGTCGGCGCCACGCCGCCATAGGGATTATTGGCATTGCCGAGCGGCGTGCTGTTGTCGCCCTTGTCGGCGCCGTACACCGCGAACAGCTTCAGCCAGTGCAGGTCGTAGCTGGCGCCCAGCAGCGTGTTGCGGCCCAGCGAGTGCTCGACAGCGGGCGTGGTGCCGTTGGCCACCACGTCCGAGTTCCGGCTGTTGTAGGCCAGCCGCACGGCCAGCGGCCCGCGCACATAGCCGATGGCGCCGCCGAACTGCCGGCCCGCCGACGATTCCGTCTGCTCGCCGGCGCTGTAGGCCAGTTCCACGTCCACGCCATGCGAAGGCACGCTCGCGTACGTGACGGTGTTGCTGGTGCGGATATTGGTGCCCCAGTCCGGGAACAGGTTCTTCGACGTGCCGGCATAGCCGGTGCCGAACGGATCCATGGCGGCCAGCGCCTTGTGCCACGGCGTGTACTGGCGGCCGACGGCCACGGCGCCGAAGCTGCCCTGCAGGCCTACCAGCGCCTGCCGGTTGAACAGCGTGCCGCTGGCGTCCAGTGCGCCGGTATCGATGCGCGTACCCGACTCCAGCGTGAAGAAGGTGGACAGGCCGCCGCCCAGGTCTTCGCTGCCGCGCAGGCCGATGCGGGACGCCGAGGCGGCACCGCTGGTCACCTTGGTGACCTTGCCGCCGTTGCCGCCGCTCTCGCCGACGATGCCGGCATCGACGATGCCGTAGATCGAAACCGTTGACTGGGCATGCGCCGCGGCGCCGCTGAGTGCCAGGAGGATGGCTGCTGTTTTCTTCACTGTGAATCCGTAATGGTGGGTTGGCGATGGCGCTGGCACGGGACCGTGCCGGTTACCGGAAATCTTGCAAAATCGCACGAATTTTATAAATAAATTTTACACTTATGAAATTATGGAAACTACGTAGCTCGTTTGGGAGGGCCGTCAAGCTGGCCGGATGGCCTAGATATATCTACGTACTTTCCATAGTTCACTACTGTACTTTTTGTTTATAAAATGTGCGCACTTTGCAATGTCCCTTGCAATCCGCTGTCATTCCTCTCACCAGCTTCCTATGCCAAACGAGAAAATCAAACTGTCGCGCCGCACCCTGTTGATGGCCGGCGCCGCCGCCGTGCCCATCGTCTCCCTGCCTCTGTACCGCGCCCGCGCGGCCGGGCTCGAGGACGTCCAGCTGCAGCATTACCAGCCCGTGTTCTTCACCGCGGCCGAGTGGACCTTCATCATGGCCGCCTGCGACCGGCTGATTCCCGCCGATGGCCGCGGCCCCGGTGCACTCGAGACCAACGTCCCCGTGTTCATCGACCAGCAGTTGCACAACGGCCTGGGCGACGACATCTACATGCAGGGTCCCCACCCGGCCGAGTACGCGGCCACGCTGGGTTTCCAGAACCCGAACACGCCGCAGCAGATGTACCGCACCGGCATCAAGCTGGCCCAGCAGTACAGCCGGCAGACCCATGGCAAGCCGTTCGAGCAGCTGGCCGAGGCGGACAAGGATGCGCTGCTGACGGCGCTGCAAAAGAACGGCGTCGACTTCGCCGCGCTGGGCGAGCCGACCGTCAAGGCCGGCCAGTTCTTCAGCCAGCTGCTGGGCGACACGAAGAACGGCTACCTGGCCGACCCGATGTACGGCGGGAACAAGGACATGAAGGCATGGGTGGCCATCGGCTTCCCGGGCGCCCGCGCCGCGTACACCGAGTGGGTCGACCAGCACAACGTCAAATACCCGCTGGGCCCCGTCGCCCTCAGCGGCAAGCGCGGCTGACCGGCCGCCCCCGCAACCTACCTGATACGCTATGCCAAACATTACCAACGACGAAGTGGACGTCGTCATCGTCGGCCTCGGCTGGGCCGGCTCCATCATGGCCATCGAACTGGCCCGCGAAGGCCTCAAGGTGCGCGCGCTGGAACGCGGGCCGGACCGTCCGCCGGAAGATTTCGCCTACCCGAAACCGGCCGACCAGTACGCCTACGCGATCCGCAACAAGGTGTTCGCCACGCCGCGCGATGCGGCGCTGACGGTGCGCTACAACCGCCTGGAAACGGCGCTGCCGACCCGCAAATGGGGCGCCTTCGCACCCGGCACCGGTGTCGGCGGCTCCGGCCTGCACTGGACGGGCGTGCTGATCCGCCCGACGCAGACCGACATCAAGCTCAAGACCTATGCGGACCAGGCGTATAAGCGCGGCACGCTGGATCCGGACATGCGCATCAAGGACTTTCCGTTCACGTGGGACGAGATCGAACCCCATTACGATTTCTTCGACAAGGTGTGCGGCCTGTCCGGCACCACCGGCAACCTGGGCGGCAAGATCCAGCCGGGCGGCGACCCGTTCGAAGGACCCCGCTCGAGTCCTTACCCGCTGCCGGCGCTGCACGACACGCTGAACAGCTCGATGTTCGCGGCCACCGCGAAGAAGATGGGCTACCACCCGTTCCCGAACCCGTCGGCCAATGTGTCCGAAGCGTGGACCAACCCGTACGGCGCGCAGCTCGCGCCCTGCAACTACTGCGGCTACTGCAGCAAATACCCCTGCCTGAACTACTCGAAGGCATCGCCGCAGACGGCGATCCTGGATGTCGTCAAGCGGATGCCGAATTTCGACTACCGCGTCAACGCGATGGTGATCCGCGTCGACCTGCATGCGGACAAGAAGACGGCACGCGGCGTCACCTACATCGACGAGCACAAGCGTGAGGTGTTCCAGCCGGCCAGGATCGTCATCCTCAGCAGCTTCCAGTTCGCCAATGTGCGGCTGATGCTGTTGTCCGGCATCGGCCAGCCGTACAACCCGATCACCGAGCAGGGCACGGTCGGCCGCAACTACGCCTTCCTCAGCAATGGCGCGGCCACGCTGTTCTTCAAGGACAAGCACTTCAACCCGTTCGCGACGGCCGGCGCCACCGGCGAAATGTTCAACGACATCTCGCCCGGCAACTTCGACGGCCCGTCGCTGGGCTTCATCGGCGGCGCCAAGATCCACAGCTCGCAGGCCACCGGCGCGCCGATCGGCACGTCGCTGCCGCCCGGCACGCCGGGCTGGGGCAAGGGCTGGAAGGAAGGCATGGTGGACTGGTACGGCCGCTCGATGAAGATCGGCATCACCACCACCTGCATGTCCTACCGGGGCCACTTCCTCGACCTGGACCCGACCTACAAGGACCCGTGGGGCCAGCCGCTGCTGCGCATGACGTTCGACTGGCGCCAGAACGAACTGAAGCTGCAGCGCTACCTGCGCGAGGTCGTCATGAACATCGCCAAGGAGATGAAGCCGGACGCCATTTCGGAGAGCTTCCTCGGCCTCGACTCGCACTGGGACATCACGAAGTATGTGTCCACCCACAACGTGGGCGGCGCCATCATGGGCGATTCGCCGCGCGATTCGGCACTGAACCGCTACCTGCAGTCGTGGGACGTGCACAACGTGTTCGTCCCGGGCGGTAACGCGTTCCCGCAGAACTTCCAGGCCAACCCGACCGCGACGATCGGCGCGATCACGCTGTTCGCCGCGGAAGCGATCAAGAAACACTATCTGAAAAACCCTGGCCCGCTGGTGCAGGTATGACTATGCGCGCAATGAAAACCCTGAAACATCTGCTGGTGGCGGTACTTGGCATGGCCGCTGTCGGCACGGCGGCCGCCGCACCGGACAGCGCGCTGATCAAGCGTGGCGAATACCTGGCGCGGGCCGGCGACTGCATCGCCTGCCATAGCGCGGCCGGCAAGGCGGCGTTTGCCGGCGGCCTGCCCATCGACAGCGGCCATGGCATCATCTACTCGACCAACATCACGTCGGACAAGCAGCACGGCATCGGCAACTACACCGAGCAGCAGTTTGCCGACGCCGTCCGCAAGGGCGTGCGGGCCGACGGCACGCAGCTGTATCCGGCCATGCCGTACCCCAGCTATGCCAAGGTGACGGACGCCGACATGAAGGCGCTGTACGCGTACTTCCGCGACGGCGTCAAGCCGTCGGCCAACGTGCCGCCGGCCAACACGATGAGCTTCCCGTTCAATGTGCGCTGGGGCATGAAGTTCTGGAATTACTTCTTCGCGTCCGATACGCCGTTCAAGGCCCAGGCGGGCTGGAGTGCCGACGTGGCGCGCGGCGCCTACCTGGTCGAAGGCCTGGGCCACTGCGGCAGCTGCCACACGCCGCGCGGCTTCGCGATGAACGAGAAGGCGCTCGACAGCAGCTCGACCACCTTCCTGTCCGGCGGCGAGCTGGGCGGCTGGCCCGTGCCATCGCTGCGCGGCCTGCCGCGCTGGGACCAGGCAGCCATCGTCGATTACCTGCAGACGGGCCGCAACCATGGCGCCGCCGTGGCCGGTGAAATGACGGCAGTGGTCGAGCACAGCACGTCGCACCTGAGCGAAGCCGATCTGCGCTCCGTGGCGGCGTACCTGAAGACGCTGTCGCCGGCGTCGGGCAGTGCCGCCGCCGTGAAGCCGCAGGGCGTCAAGGAAACCGTGGCCAAGCTGACCAACGCACGCGACCTGTCGCTGGGCGAGCGGCTGTACCTGGACAACTGCGCGGCCTGCCACTTCGTCACCGGCAAGGGCGCCTCGCGCGTGTTCCCGGCGCTCGATGGCGCCACGGCGATCAATGCCGAGAGCCCGAACGCACTGCTGTACGTGATGCTGGCCGGCGCCCGCACGCCATCGACGGAGAAGGCACCGTCGGTGCTCGTCATGCCGGGCTTTGCCCACCGCCTCGACGATGCGGAAGCGGCAGCGCTGGCCACGTTCCTGCGCCAGGGCTGGACGAATACGGCGGCGGCCGTGTCCGAAAAGGACGTGCAGCGCATGCGCGA
>DKJA01000134.1:36280-36553 GCA_002454505.1 Oxalobacteraceae bacterium UBA6704 | reverse complement strand
CGGCCAGCAGCGCCACGCGGTCCGCGCCGCCCAGGTGCTGCCCCTGCACGGTCAGCCACAGTTTGCCATGCAGTTCGGTTTCTTCAGCCATTGCCCTGCTCCGCATTGTCTTCATCGTCCAGGATGGCGCCATCGGCCATCGTCAGCACATGACCGCCGAAGGTTGCCGCATCGGCCGGGTCGTGGGTAATCATCAGCATCGGGATATCGAGCCGGCGTTGCAGCGCATCCAGTTCGGCGCGCATGCGCACGCGCAGCGCCGGGTCCAGCGCG
>DKJA01000134.1:34016-36063 GCA_002454505.1 Oxalobacteraceae bacterium UBA6704 | reverse complement strand
GCGGCAAACGGCTCGTCCAGCAGCAGCGCGCGGGGCTCGGCAACCAGCGCGCGGGCCAGCGCCACCCGCTGCCGCTGCCCGCCGGACAGCTGGGCCGGCATCTGCCGCGCCACCGCTTCCAGCTCGAATGCCTGCAGCCAGTAGTCTACCGCGGCACCGCCGGCGTGGGGACGCGGATTCCACAGCCCCCGCTGCAGGCCGAACGCGATGTTCTGCCTCACGTTCAGGTGCGGGAACAGCGCATAGTCCTGGAACAGATAACCCACGTTGCGGCGTTGCGGCGTGATGTCGATGCCGCGTTCACTGTCGAACAGCACCTGGCCGCCCAGTTCGATGACGCCGGCATCGGGCCGCGCCAGCCCGGCGATCGCTTTGAGCATCTGGCTCTTGCCGGCGCCCGATGCCCCATAGATGACGATGCGCTTGCTGCTCGATGCGAAGCGCGCGTTCAGCCGGAACTCGCGTTGGGCGGAACGCAGCGTGGTCCGGATGTCGATGCGGATCATTGCGCCTCCTTGCGGTTCGGCGCCAGCCGGCTGGCCAGCACGAGCACCAGCACGCAGGTGACGGACGTGACGATCACCAGCATGTTCGCCGTGTCGTCCTGCCCCGCCTGCACCGCTTCATAGACGGCGATCGACAAGGTCTGCGTCTTGCCGGGAATGCTGCCGGCCACCATCAGCGTGGCGCCGAACTCGCCCATCGAGCGGGCAAACGCCAGCAGCGCGCCGGCCAGGATGCCGCGCCACGCCAGCGGGAACGTCACGCGCAGGAACACGCCGGCATTCGACACGCCAAGCACGCGTGCCGCCTGCTCGAACTGCGGATCGACCGCCTCGAACGCGGAACGCGCGCCTTTCGCCACCAGCGGGAATGCGACGACGGCCGCCGCGATGACCGCGGCCTGCCACGTGAAGATCAGATTGAGGCCGAACGCCTGGTCCAGCCAGTGGCCCAGCGGACCGTTGCGGCCGATGACCACCAGCAGGTAATAGCCCAGCACGGTGGGCGGCATCACCATCGGCAGCGTCAGCAGCGCATCGAGCAGCTCGCGGCCGGCAAAGCGGGTGCGCGCCAGCAGGTAGCCGACGCCGGTGCCCAGCAACAGGTCAATGGCGGTGGCCCACAGCGCGACCTTCAGCGACAGGCCGAGCGCCGTCAGCGCCGCCGCCGTCACGGCTTGCCGAAGCCGTATTTCGCCAGGATCGCCTGCCCTTGGGCGGATGCCGCATAGGTCGCGAATTCACGGGCCAGCTTCGGCTGCGGTGCATTGGCCAGCACGGCGATCGGGTAGCGGACCGGCGTGGTGGTCGGGATCGTCTGCACGGCCTTGACCTTATCCTTCTGCGCCATCACGTCGGTGGCGTAGACGAAGCCCGCATCCGCTTCGCCGCGCGCCACATAGTCGAGACTCTGGCGCACCGACGTGCCGAACACGAACTTCGGCTGCAGGTCCGTCCACAGGCCGGCCTTCTCCAGCGCTTCCTGCGTGTAGCGGCCGATCGGCACGCTGGCCGGGTTGCCGGTGGTGATGCGCTTGACGTTTTTCAGGTCGGCCAGCGAGGCGACGGTGCTGGCCGTCGGCGCGATCAGCACCACGCTGTTGCTGACGAAATCGTGGCGCGTACCGGCCGCCAGCAGCTTCAGGTTTTCCGCCTTGTCCATCGCGTCCTGGTCGGCCGACGCGAACACGTCCACCGGCGCGCCCTTGGCGATCTGCTGCACCAGCGGATCGGAAGCGGCGAAGTTCAGCAGCACCTTGTCGCCGGGATGGGCCGCTTCGAACGCCTGGGCCAGTTCGCGGAAGGCGTTGGTGAGGCTCGCCGCGGCGGAGACGGTGACGTCGGTGGCGTTGGCTGCCAGCGGCAGGGTGGCGACGATGGCGGCGGCAAGCAGTTTCCGGTACATGGCGGGGTCCCTTATGGATGAGAAAGTGGATGGTAAAAGCGCACTATACCTGACGCTGTATAGTTGTGTATATAGCGCATGGGGACTGTCCCCTCCTCTGCCTTTCTGCCCGCCACCCTGAACGTCAAAAACAACCCCG
>DKJA01000134.1:0-33839 GCA_002454505.1 Oxalobacteraceae bacterium UBA6704 | reverse complement strand
TGCGGGGACAGTCCCCCGTGTGGTACAGTCTCGCCGCCATGAATCCCACCCTGAAATACCTCGCCGCGTACAGCGACGACACGCAGCACCAGGTACGCGCACTGCTGACGCAGAACCGCCTGGGCGAAGTCCTCAAGAAACGTTATCCGAATGCCCACGGCGTGCGCAACGACAAGGCGCTGTACGACTACGTGCAGGAGCTGAAGGATGAGTTCTTACGCAATGCGTCGCCGATCGACAAGGTGACCTACGACAGCAAGATCCACGTGATCAACAATGCACTCGGCTTGCATACCTCGATCTCGCGCGTCCAGGGCGGCAAGCTGAAGGCGAAGCACGAGATCCGCGTGGCGACCATGTTCCGCGATTGCCCCATCGAATTCCTGCGCATGATTGCCGTGCACGAACTGGCGCACGTGAAGGAAAAGCAGCACGACAAGGCGTTCTACAAGCTGTGCTCGTACATGGAACCGAACTATCACCAGTACGAGTTCGATGTGCGGCTTTACCTGACCGAGATTGAATACTCGGGGACGAAGCTTTGGTGAACACACCGAGGTCAGGCTGAAATAAAAGCAACCCCGGGGACAGTCCCTTGCAGGGACAGTCCCCAGCCACTTATCTGCCGGCGGTTTTCAGCAGCTTTACCAACGCCTGCGGCTCGGCGGCGGACATCATCAGCTCCGCATTGCGCGGCGCGATGAAGCCCTGGTCGCGCGCGTGCCCGATAAAACCGATCAGCTGATCGTAGAAATTGTTCACGTTGTACAGCGCGATCGGCTTGGCGTGGATGCCCAGCTGCGACCACGTCAGCATCTCGAACAGCTCTTCCAGCGTGCCCAGACCGCCCGGCATCGCGATGAAGCCGTCGGACAGCTGCGCCATCATCGCCTTGCGCTCGTGCATGTCCTTGACGATGAACTGGCGCGTCAGGCCCGTGTGGCCCACTTCCCGTTCGACCAGCTGGGTCGGGATCACGCCGGTGACTTCGCCGCCCAGGCGCAGCACTTCGTCGGCGATGATGCCCATCAGGCCCACATTGCCGCCGCCATAGACCAGCGCCAGGTTGGCTTCGACCAGCGCGGCCGCCAGGGCACGCGCGCGTTCCGCATACAGCGGGTCGGCGCCGGCATTGGCGCCACAATAAACACAGATGGATTTCACTTGTTCAGTTTCTTCAGGTAGTCATCGGAGAGTTTCTGGAACCGGTCCAGCGTGTCGCCCCGCAGATAGGGTTCGACCTGGGTGAGCACCTGGTAGCAGCCGCGCGCCAGCGCATCGGCCATTGACTGCTGCTCGGTGTACTTGCGCGGATTGCGCACGTATTCGTAGGACAGCCAGTAGGTGGCCACCACCACCATGTTCGTCGCCATCGCATCGATCTTCGTGTCGGACGCTTCCAGCGAGCCTTCGCTGCGCAGGTCTTCGCACAACTGCCTGGCCACGCTGATCTTGTGGGCGAGGATCTGCTTGAAGTGCAGCTCCAGCTTGCGGTTGCGCGACAGCAGGTCGTTCAGGTCGCGGTAGAAGAAGCGGTAGCGCCAGATCAGTTCGAACATCAGGTGCAGGTACTGCCACACGTCCTCGATGTTCGAGCGGCGCCCGCTGGGCACGTGCAGGATGCGTTCGATCTCCTGCTCGAACTGCACGAAGATCGAGTTGACGATGTCGTCCTTGTTGCGGAAGTGGTAGTACAGATTGCCCGGCGAGATGGCCATCTCTTCGGCGATCACCGTCGTGGTGATGTTCGGCTCGCCGAATTCGTTGAACAGGCGCAGCGACAGCTCCAGGATGCGTTCGCGTGTGCGTCTCGGGGGTTTTTGTAACATGGCGGCAGCGGTGGTTGTTTCGGCTGCAAGGATAACACTGTTGCCCGGAGGGTACCAAGGTGGGGGGTGTTGCTGCAAGGGAGGCATGGCGACCGAGGGCTCGGAAGGCAAATACAACCCCGGGGACAGTCCCTTTTAGGGACAGTCCCCTTGACAGTCCCCAACTACTTCTTGCTGGCGACCTGTTCGCGCAGTTCCTCCACCTCGGCCTTCAGCGCATCGAGCTCCTGCCGCAGCGGCGCGGTGGCGGCAACCACGGCGCGGCGCACGTGGTCGTCCGTTTCGCGGTCCGGCGCCTGCACGCGCTGCGCCGGCTCGCGGCCCGCCTCCACGCTGGCGCGACGGGCAGCGAAGTCCTGCAGGCCTGCGTGCCAGATCTGCTGGATTTTCTTCTTCACCATGGCGCCACCTCAAGCCGCCTGCACGGCGGCGGCCCGCCGCGCGAGGCCGTGCAGCCGGAAGCCTTCGCGGATGTTCTCGCGCAGCACGGCGCCCTTCCACGGCTTGGTGTAGAAGCGGTCGATGGCGCCCTGGTTGATGGCGGCCATGATCGGCGTCAGGTCGGCGTAGGCGGACAGCATGATGCGGAACGTGTCCGGCGCCAGGTTCTTCACCCGTTCCATGAATTCCGTGCCGCTCATCGTCGGCATGCACTGGTCGCACAGGATCACCTGCACATTGTGGCGGGCCAGGATGTCGAAGCCGTCGGCGGCTGTCTGCGCCGTCAGGATCCGGTAGCCGTCCTGCGACAGGAAGTCGGACAGCACGTCCAGCATGAACGCGTCGTCGTCGACGATCAGCAGCGTGGGCTGGCAGTCGGCTTTCGCTTCGTCGGCGGGCGCCTGCAGGCTGCGCCCTTCGCGCAGCATCTGTTCGAAATCTTCCGCCGCCACGGGGCGCGAGAAATAATAGCCCTGCATCTCGTCGCAGTCGTGGCGCCGCAGGTAGGCCAGCTGGGCATCCTTCTCGACGCCCTCGGCGATCACCTTCAGCTTCATGCTGTGCGCCATGTTGATGATGGCGAGGACGATCGCCGCATCGTCCGGATTGGACGTCACCTCGCGCACGAAGGCGATGTCGATCTTCAGCTTGTCGATCGGGAAGCGCTTCAGGTAGGCCAGCGACGAGTAGCCCGTGCCGAAATCGTCGATCGAGATGCGGATGCCCAGTTCCTTCAGGTTCTGCAGCACGGTGATCGTCTCTTCCGCGTTCGACATCAGCGAGCTTTCCGTCAGCTCCAGCTCCAGCAGCTCGGGCGGGATATCGTGCTCGCGCAGCGCGCGCAGCACTTCCTCCTGCAGGCCGCCGACGAAGAACTGGATGCCGGAAACGTTCACGGAAATCTGCACGCCGCCGACGCCGGTGGCCTGCCAGTGCGCGATCGTGCGGCACGCCTCGTGGATCACCCAGTTGCCGACGCGGACGATCAGCCCCGTCTCTTCCAGCAGCGGGATGAACAGCGCCGGCGACACCATGCCGTGCCCCGGCCGGTTCCAGCGGATCAGCGCCTCGGCGCCGCTGATGCGGCCCGTGCCGATGTCCACCTTCGGCTGGAAGTACAGCACGAACTCCTCGTTGTCGATGGCGCGGCGCAGCGCGTTTTCCAGGTCCAGCCGGGCCAGCGACTGGGCGTTCATTTCGGCCGTGAAGAAGCGGAACGCATCGCGCCCTGCCTCCTTGGCGCGGTACATCGCCGTGTCGGCATACTTGATCAGCGTGTCCGCATCGAGCCCGTCGTCCGGATAGACGGCGATGCCGATGCTGCAGGTGACCGTCACCTCGTGGCCCTTCAGGTCGAACGGCTGGCGCATCGCCTCGCGGATCTTGTCGACCACCGGCAGCGCGCTCTGCACGCCGTCCGGCAGCATCAGGATCGCCGCGAATTCGTCGCCGCCGAAGCGGCCGATCGTGTCGCGCACGCGCAGGCAGTCCACCAGCCGGCTGGCGAACTGGCGCAGCAGCTCGTCGCCGATGGTGTGGCCCAGCGTGTCGTTGATGTTCTTGAAGCGGTCCATGTCGAGGAACAGCACGGCCAGCGCCCACCGGTGTTCGGCCGCCTGGGCCAGCGAATGGGTCAGCGACTCATACAGCTGGCTGCGGTTCGGCAGGCCGGTCAGCGTGTCGAAGTGGGCCAGTTTCAGCAGCCGGCGCTCGGCTTCCTTGCGCTCCGTGATGTCGCGGGCGACGGCGACGAGGATCCAGTTGTGGCCCGAGCGCAGCGTGCGGCGCTGCACTTCCACCGACAGCAGCGAGCCGTCGCGCCGGTGCAGCAGCAGCTCGGCCATCGCGCCGCCCTGGTCGCCGGACAGCAGTTTTTCGTACAGGTCCACCAGCTGCGGCGGCGCGCCGCCCTGTTCGTGGTCGCCCACCAGCAGGAAATCCTCGCGCTCGAAGCCCAGCATGCGGCTGGCCGTCACGTTGACGTCCACGAAGCACATATTGGCGCGGTCGACGAGGAAGATGGCGTCCGCCGTGGCATCCATCGCCATGCGGAAGCGGCGCAGGTCCTCGGTCAGGCGGATGCGCGCATCCATGTCCTGCTGCAGCTGCGCGTGGTTGCGGCGCACTTCCTCGTACAGCTGCAGGTTTTCGTACGAGACGGCGATCTGCGCGGCCACCGTGGCGGCGATCCGCTCGTCGACCTCGGAAAAGCCTTCGTCGCCCAGCTTGTTGGCCAGGTACAGCCAGCCGTGCACGCGCTCGCCGGAAGCGATCGGCACGCCGAGGAAGGAATGCACCAGCGGATGCCCGTCCGGCAGGCCCAGCGCCGCGGGATCGCCGGGCAAGCCGCCGCGGCGGACGATGCGGCGTTCGCCGACCACCTGCTGCAGCACGCCGGACAGCGGCGCGCCGGTCGGCAGCGGTGCCGATTCGCCCGTGCCGCAGCTGCTGAACCAGCCCAGCGACTCGCGCGTGTCGTCCAGCACGCCGATGCAGGCATACGCCGACATGCAGATGTTCTGCGCCACCCGGCAGCCGATATCGACGAGCGCCTGCGGCTCGCGTTCCGCGCCGAGGTCGATGCCCAGCTCGATCAGCGCCGTCAGGCGCAGGCTGACGGCCTGCAGGCTCGACAGGCTGTTGGACAGCCGCTGCGTCATCGAGCGCAGCCGCTCGGCTTCGCCGTCGCCGGCCACGCCATCGTTCACCAGCTGGGTCAGCACCTGGCTGCTCGATGCCACTTCGTCCAGGAAGCCGGCCACCTGGTGGCCGATATCGGCCGGCGTGCCGGCGTCCCGCACGCCGGCCGGCTGCTCGACTGCGGCAACCGGTGCGGCCGGCGCCGTGGTGCCCAGCGCCTCGTGGACGGCGGCCAGAATGACTTCCGGATCGGAAGGCTTGGGCAGCACCCAGCGCACGCCGCAGGCCTGCGCCACGGCCAGCGCCTCGCGCTCGCGGTAGGTGGCCGTATAGAAGATGATCGGCACGGTGGCCGTGGCCGGATTGTCCCGCACGCGCGCCACGAATTCGTAGCCGTCCATGCGGGGCATCAGGATGTCGGAGATGATCAGGTCCGGCCGGTCTTCGCCGATCAGTTGCAGGGCCTCCGCGCCGCTGGCCGCCTCCATCAGCCGGTAGCCGGAATAGGCCAGCAGCGTCATCAGGAATTGGCGGTTCAGCACGTGGTCGTCGACGATCAGGATCGCCGCGATGTCGGATGGTTCAGGGGGCGACATCTCCCCCGGCAAAAAAGACTCGATTTGCGTGACGAAGCTGTCCGGCTCGATGGGCTTGCCGATGTAGCCGTCGAAGCCGGCGGCCAGCAGCCGTTCGCGGTCCCCCACCATCGCCAGCGCCGTTACGGCCAGCGCGGGAATGTGCTGCGTCGTGATATCGGCCTTGAGCGCCGTGACGACGCCATAGCCGTCCAGCTTCGGCAGGTGGACGTCGCAGATGATCAGGTCCGGCAGCTCGCGCCGCGCCGCGGCCACGCCCTCTTCCCCATCGCTCGCCGACAGCGGCGTATAGCCGAAGGCGCGGAGCAGGTATACCATCAGCTCCATATTGGTGGGGTTGTCTTCTATGATGAGAATGCGTGCTGACACGTTCTCCCTCCCGCTGTTGTTATCGCTTGTGTTGTGGTCGTTGCCGGTCGAAGCCAGTATCCCTTATTCCTTGCCGAAGCGATGCACGGGATGCCTGCCGGTGATTGTTATAAAGTGACTGAATGTTTCTTCTTGTCAACTTAGTGTAGCGGATGGGGTAGTGGCCGTCAAAATCTCTTCGCGCACGCGGCCGAGCACGCGCGGGTCGCTGCCGATGGCCACGTGGCCGATGCCGGCAAACGGGATATTCCTTGCACCCGGCAAGCGGCAGGACAGCTGCGGCGCGATGATGTTGTCGTGCCACGACCAGAGCGACGTAAACAGGCCGCGCAGGCCGATATCGTCGCGTTCCAGCTGTTCCAGCCACGCGCCGCTGCAGCGCATCTGGTGCGCGTTGGCGCCGATGCCGAAGCTGGCCAGTCCGGTGCCGTGGTGCGGCGTGGCCAGCGTGACGATGCGCGCCACGCGCGCCGGACCGTGGCGCCGCAGCCACGCCCGGGCCACCAGGCCACCCATGCTGTGACCGACGATGACGACCTGCGGTGCGCCCGTCGCTGCCAGCAACTGCTGCACCGCGCGCTCCACCGGCTCGACGAAATCGTCGATCGAAGCCGTGACGGGTTCCAGGTCGACGGTCGCGTGGCGGATGCCATCGCGCCGCAGCAGCGCGCGCAGCGCGTGCCAGTAACCGCCGTTGCAGCCGTAGCCATGGACGAGCAGCACCGGCAGTGCCGGCGAGTGGCCATCATAAAAAGGGGCGGGACGGTGGCGCAGCATGTGCCAGGAGGAAGCGAGCATCGTGGCGCGGAACTCGCCGAAGAACAGCCGCGCCCTGGCCAAGCCGTCGAGGCGGTGCTCGGGCGGCACGGCGCTGCCGAAGCGGCGCGCCAGCCGGAAGTTGTTGGCGGTGATCGTCATCCGCACCAGCACGACGGCCAGCAGCGCCAGCAGCAGGGCCAGGTCGACCGGCACATAGGCGGCGGCCGCGTACCAGATCGCCAGCGCCACTGCCACCTGGATGGCCATGATCGCCAGCAGGATGCGGATTACCATGTCTGCTCCTTATGACTCCGGCTTGTCCTTGGCCGCCATGATCTGCCGCGCGATGCCGCGCAGGATGTTGACTTCCTCCGTCTCCAGCCCGCTGCGGGCAAACAGGCGCTTCAGGCGCGGCATCAGCTTGCGCGGGTTGTGCGCGTCGAGAAAGCCGATCCGCACCAGCGCCTGCTCGAGGTGCGTGTACATGCCTTCGATCTGCTCCTGGCTGGCGGCATCGCCGTGGAAGCCGACCTGGCTGGCAACGGTGCCCTGTCCGTCCAGCGCGGCCATGCGGCATTCGTACAGCACCACCTGGGCCGCCTGTGCCAGGTTCAGCGACGAGTAGTCGGGATTGGCGGGAATATTGATCAGTACATTGCACCGTTCCACGATGTCGTTCGGCAGGCCGAAGCGCTCGTTGCCGAAGATCACCGCCGCCGCCAGGTCGCCGGCCGCCGCCACGTGCTGCGCCATCTGCCGGGGTGTCTGCACGGGCGGCGAGAATTCGCGCAGCCGGGCCGACACGGCTGCCGCATGGGTGATGCCGTCCAGCGCCTCGGCCATCGTCGTCACGATGCGGGCGCCGGCCAGGATGTCCTGCGCGCCGCTGGCAAAGGCCACCGCCTCCTCGTGCTGCAGCGCGCCGTCGAAGCGGGGATTGACGAGCACCAGCTCGCCGAAACCCATCGTTTTCATTGCGCGCGCGACCGAGCCGATGTTGCCGGGGCGGCTCGTTTCCACGAGCACGACACGGAGGCGACTGAAAAGAGACGGTGTGATTTCGTGCTGCATCATTTAAAATAGCGCTTTTCGCGAAACGGCAGATTCTACCTTGCCGGGCCGCGCTGCTCTTTAATTCATTCTTGTTCACACAGCAACCGCCTGTCCGCAGCGCCGATTTTTCGCGCATGCGCCCGGCGGCCTGTCCATTTTTACGGAATCTGCCATGCATCCCATGCTCAATACGGCCGTGAAGGCCGCCCGCCGCGGCGCCGCCGTCATCAACCGTGCCTCGTTCGACCTGGACCGGGTCGAGGTCACCGAAAAACAACACAACGATTTCGTCACCGACGTGGACCAGGCCGCCGAGCAGGCAATCATCGAGGTGCTGTCGAAAGCCTACCCCACGCACGCCTTCCTGTGCGAAGAATCGGGCGTTACCGGCAATGTGAACGACGAGAGTGAATTCGTGTGGGTCATCGACCCGCTGGACGGCACCACCAACTTCATCCACGGCTTCCCGCAATACTGCGTATCGATCGCGCTGCAGCAGCGCGGCGTGATCACGCTGGCCGTCGTCTACGACCCGGTGCGCAACGACCTGTTCACCGCCGAAAAAGGCGCCGGCGCCTACCTGAACGAAAAACGCATCCGCGTGCGCAAGCAGGACCGCATCGCCGGCGCGCTGCTGGGCACGGGCTACAAGAACGGCAGCGCCAAGGCGCTCGACGAATACCTCAAAATGTACGGCCTGATGGCCGAACGCAGCCACGGCGTGCGCCGCGCCGGCTCCGCCGCGCTGGACCTGGCCTACGTGGCCTGCGGCCGCCTGGACGGCTATTACGAGAAGAACCTGCAGCCGTGGGACATCGCCGCCGGCTCGCTGCTGGTCACCGAAGCGGGCGGCATCGCCGGCGAATTCAACGGCGAATCGAACTACCTGGCGACCGGTCACATCATCGCCGGCAGCCCGCGCGTGTTCGGCCAGATGGTCGGCCTGCTTGCCGAATTTGCGTAAATTACCTAATTTGCAATTATTCGTGTAGCTTTGTTACAAAAAAAAGAGGCCTGGGGCCTCTTTTTTATTGCCATGGCGAAAGTCATGCCGATAATCACTGCTATACTGGCTGGGCGAACCGCCGACCAGTCCGGCCGCATTCTCCGATTACCCTGCCTGCGACTGGCACGGGGCTGAAACACTTACCAGAGCAACTATGTCTTTCTCTCATCTTGGCTTGTCCGATGCGATCGTCCGCGCCGTTACCGAAACCGGTTACACCACGCCGACGCCGATCCAGACCCAGGCCATCCCGGCCGTCATGAACGGCGGCGACCTGCTGGCCGGCGCACAGACCGGTACCGGCAAGACGGCCGGCTTCACGCTGCCGGTGCTGCACCGCCTGTCCACCGACGCCGTCGGTGCGAAGCAAACGAATAACACGTCGCCGCGGGCCATCCGCGCGCTGATCCTGACCCCGACGCGCGAACTGGCGGCGCAGGTCGAGGAAAGCGTCCGCATCTACGGCAAGTACACGAAACTGAACTCGGCCGTGATCTTCGGCGGCGTCAGCATCAACCCGCAGATCAAGCTGCTGAAACACGGCGTCGACATCCTCGTCGCCACGCCGGGCCGCCTGCTGGACCACATCGAACAGAAAACGGTGTCGCTGTCGCAGGTGCAGATGCTCGTGATGGACGAGGCCGACCGCATGCTGGACATGGGCTTCCTGCCCGACCTGCAGCGCATCATCAACCTGCTGCCGAAAAAGCGCCAGAACCTGATGTTCTCGGCCACGTTCTCGCCGGAGATCAAGAAGCTGGCCAACAGCTTCCTGACCGACCCGGTGACCATCGAGGTGGCGCGCAGCAACGCCACGGCCGACAAGGTCACGCAGGTGGTCTACAAGGTGGCCGAAGAGCACAAGCGCGAAGCGGTCGCCCACATCCTCCGTTCGCGCGAGCTGAAGCAGGTGATCGTGTTCTCGAACACGAAGATCGGCGCATCGCGGCTGGCCCGCGGCCTGGAGCAGGAGGGCATGAAGGCTTCCGCCATCCACGGCGACAAGACGCAGCAGGAACGCATGGCCGCGCTGGAAGCGTTCAAGCGGGGCGAGATCGACGTGCTGGTGGCCACCGACGTGGCGGCCCGCGGCCTGGACATCTCCGACCTGCCGTGCGTGATCAACTACGACCTGCCGTACAACGCGGAAGACTACGTGCACCGCATCGGCCGCACGGGCCGTGCCGGCGCGTCGGGCGACGCGATCTCGATCTATTCCGACAAGGACGAGCGCCTGCTGGTCGACATCGAGAAGCTGATCAAGCAGGCCATCCGCAAGGCCGACCTGGCCGGCTTCAATCCGGGCGCCGTGCGCAGCGACGAACGGGGCGAGCGCCGTCCGCCGCGCCGCGGTGCGGAAGGCGAACGCAGCGAACGTCCCGAACGTCCCGAACGCGCCGCGCGCCCGACCGACCGCGCCGAGCGCACGGAACGCACCAGCAACGGCAGCCGTCCTGCCGGCGGGCCGCGCCGCGACAAGGTCGATCCATGGTTCCTGAAGCCTTACGAGCCGACCCGCGCCACCACGAGCACGGCGGCGGCATCGACGACGGGTGCGTCGGCGAAGCCGAAGCAGAAGCTGGCGGCCCTGCTGGGCGGCCTGCCGAAGGAGTAGGGTGTGAAGACGTAAAAAAAAGCGGGCACTGCCCGCTTTTTTTACGTCCGATGCATCGACATTGCCGGCGCGTCAGGCGCCGGGCGCCGCCTCGATCGACAGCGCCTCCAGGCCCACGTCGTCGGGCACCGCATCGGCCGCGGCGCCGGCGCGCGGCAGCACGGTGAACTCCACGTTGTCGCTGGTGCCGTCCGTGTCGAACACCAGCTTCGCATTGGTCCGGGCCCCGTCCAGGCGCACCGACTGGCGCTGCCCGCCGATCGCTACCTGGATTTCCCGCGCGGCGGCCGCATCGAAGGCCCGCGCGTCGAGCGACAGCGCCAGGCGTTTCGGCAGCGGCAGTTCGAACTGGATCGCCACGCGCGTGCTGCCGAAGCGGGCGCCCCACGGTTCGGACGGCGACAGGCCGTCGATCCGCTGCACGTACTCGGCCGGCAGGGGCCGGGAGAAGTCGAAGCGCTGGCCCGCCGCGTCCAGCGCGCCCACCTGGGCCAGCGTCATGTCGTCCTTCTGCGCGTAGATGCGGGCGTGCGGCGGCAAAGCGTACTTGCCCACCGTGAGCACCCAGCTCTTCCCGGCCGGCAGCTTCGACCAGTCCGGCACGGTGCCGGGCGCCGTCAGCATCAGCTGCGCGGCCGGATCGTCGATGAAGAAGCGGGCCCGGTGCAGGCCGCCCATGTCGTCCGCCACCAGCGCCATCCGGCCGGTTTCCTGTTTCGTCAGGTAGTGGCGAACGAACAGGCCCGCCTTCGAATACGGGTCCGGATAGATCGACTGCCGCACCTGCTCGGCCGTCACCTTCGCCATGTACAGCGTGGTCGCCGGCAGGAACAGGTACAGGAACAGCCGCGCGCCGGCCAGCGGCTTCACGATCCAGCCCGCCAGCGCGACGGCCGCCAGCACGCCGGCGATGCGGAACGCCTGCGGGTTCAGCGCGAGGGTGCGCAGCTCCGGCGCGTCGATGATGTTGTGCGTGAAGCGCTGCAGCAGGATCAGCTGGGCGCAGGCCAGCCCGGCCAGCGCCAGTACACCGAGCGCGGCCCGGCGGCGCAGGCCGGGCTGCCCGCCGGCGGAGAGACCGGCGGCGGCGCACAGCACCAGCAGCGGCAGCGCGAAGTTGTAGTAGCGGGTATGGATGCGGCTGGCCGTCTCCTGCGCCCCGAGGCCCGTGATCGACGTGGTGAAGCCCACCGTCACGGCGATCAGCGCGCCCAGCAGCAGCAGCGTCAGCACGGCCATCGCCTGCGCCGGGTCGTTGCGCAGGCGGCCGCGCACGATGTCCGTGCCGTGCACCGCCAGCATCGCCAGCGGCACGCCGAACAGCAGCGTCAGGATCATCAGCTGGCCGCCCAGGTTGGCCAGCGCCAGCTGCGCCAGCTGGTCGTACGGCAGGTGCGCGTGGCTGGTGTAGGCGATCTGGCCGGAATACAGTTCGCCGAACAGGTGCATGCCCGGCTTGCCGGCCAGCAGGCGGCCCAGGCCGAAGCGGGCCACGGCGGCGGCGCCCAGCAACGCGGCCCACAGCAGCGCCGTGCTGCGCAGCCAGCCCCGCACGCCGCCTTCGGCGCGCGTGGTCCACGTGGCGAACGCCACGAACAGCAGGAAGGACGGCAGCAGGAACAGCGTGTGCATCTTGACCATCGCGCCGATGCCGACCAGCGCGCCCAGCGCCATCGCACGGCCGGCGGTACGGCGTTCGTAGACGCGGAAGGCAGCGTGGCACATCACCCAGAAGGCGAAGTAATACGCCGCTTCCGGCATGAAGTAGGGCGTCAGCGCATTGGCCGGCGCCAGCACGGCGGCCAGCGCCACCAGCACGGCCACCCATGCCGCGGCCACGCGCCGCGCCAGCAGGTAGATGAACGGCGCGGCGCCGACGAACAGCACGGCATTGAGCAGCCGGTTGCATTCCATGAAGCTGTCGCCGCACCGGTTGGTCAGGCGGAACAGCGCGAAGTACACGTAGGACGGCACCATCGCCTCGGCCCGCGCCACCAGCCGCGCGCCGCTGCTGTACACCCATTCGTCGATGAACACGATGGGGTAGATGCCCGCGTTGCGCAGCATCAGGAACAGGAACGCCGCCAGCAGCAGCGGCAGCAGGCCGGCACCGACCGGATTGGCGCGCCAGCGTTGCAGCGCCGCCGTCACGGCTGGCCCACTTCGATGGCGATGATGCCCAGGCCGAGGCGGCGGCCGTCGGGGCCGGCGGGAGCCGGGGCCGGCACGTCGATCGTCAGCTGGCGCTGGGTGCCGTCCGTGTCGATGCGGAAGAAGCGTTCCTGGCCGAAGATCGGCAGCCGGAAGATGCGCTGCTGGTCACCCACCTTCATCACGAAATCCTTGCCGGCGTTGTCGCCGAAGGCGTGGCCGCGCAGGAACAGCGTCATGTGCGCCGGCAGCGGCTGGGCAAACGTCAGCGTGATCCTGTCGCCGGACGACCAGGCACCCCACGGCTCCGGCGCCGCCATGCCTTCCAGGCCGCTCAGCACGGCCGGATCCGGCGCGTGCGAGAAGTCGACGTTGAACAGCATGCGGCCCACCGGCGGCAGTTTCGCCAGCGTGTAGTTGGGTTCCTTGACCATCACCTCGACGCCGGCCGGCAGCGCATGATCGCCCACCACCAGCAGGTAGCGCTTGCGCATCGGCAGTTCGGTGGCGTCGACCGGCTGGCCGGCCGTCAGTGCCGTCGTGGTGCTGACGGCGGAATCGATGTGGAACTGCGCGCGCGCCAGGCCGGCCAGGTCTTCGCCAGCGATGGCGAGGTCGTCGCGCTGGGCCGGCGTCAGGGCCTTGTAGGCAAACGTGGCGGCGTGATCGTAATCGCTCGGCTGCAGCGCGCGCTTCATCAGGTGGTGGTTGACCAGCACCGCATTGATCGTCATCACCGGCAGGATCACCCACAGGAATGCGATGCGGCCCAGCTGCGGCCGCACCACCCAGGCCAGCAGCGCCAGCAGCTGCAGGCCGACGGTGATGTGGCGCGCCGTGCGATCGAGGCCGGAGGCGAAGATTTCCGGACCGTCCACGAACGACAGGTTATACGTGGGCAGGATGCGCAGCGCGGCATAAGTGAGCAGCGCGCCGGCGACCAGCGCCAGCGCCGCGCGTACCGCCAGGCGCAGCTGCACCTGCAGGATCGCCGATGCCGCCACCATCCACAGCAGCGGGAACACGAAATCGTAGTAGCGCAGGTGCAGGCGCACGCCTTCCATCGGGCCGGCATGGGCGATCGACGCGGTGTACGCCGTGGTCAGGCCGACGCCGGCGCCCAGCGTCAGCAGCGCGTACACCAGCAGCGCGCGGCCCGGTGCGCCGGCGGCCTTGCGGACGGTGCCGCTGGCGGCGCTGGCAAGGAAGGCCAGCAGCGGCAGCGCGAACAGGATGGCCAGCGCCATCGCGTGGCCGCGCAGGTTGTACAGCATCGGCGGGATCAGCCGCAGCAGCGCGCCGTGGCTGCTGTTTTCCGCATGGCCGCCGTAGAAGCTGCCCAGCAGGCTGAGACCGGCGTGGCCGGCCAGCAGCCAGCCCAGGCCCAGGCGCACGGCCACGGTGGCGACGACGATGGCCAGCGCGCACAGCACGCCATCCTTCAGGCTTTCGCCCACCCAGCCGCGCCACAGCGCGAACACCACCAGCGCCGGCAGCAGGAACAGCGCGTGCACCTTGACGAGGCTCATCAGCCCGAGCAGCACGCCGGCCGCCACGCCGCCGGCCAGACCGCGGCCGCCCCGCTCGGACAGCAGGCACCAGCTGGTGACCCAGAAGCCGAAGAAGTACATCGACTCCGGCATGAAGTAAGCCGTGTAGCTGCCGACGGGGGCCAGCAGGCTGGCGATGGCGATCCACATCGCCGCGGCGCGGCCCGTGACGGGGCGCGCGATCAGGTAGATGAACGGCGCCGAGGCGGCGAACAGCACGGTGTTGAGCATGCGCGCGCAGGACAGGAAGCCGTTGCCGCAGGCGGAGGTGGTGCTGAACAGCTTCAGGTACAGCCACGACGGCAGCGCGCTGTCTGCCATCGGGCGCAGGCGGGCGAACTGGCTGTACAGCCACTCGTCGGCAAACACCATCGGCAGCATGCCCCGGTGGCGCAGCAGCAGGAAGGCCAGCGTCGCCAGCAGCAGGCCGGCAAACAGCAGCGTGGTACGGCGGTCCGCCGCGGCGGACGGGGAGGTCGGGGGAACGTTGGTCATTTGAAGATCCAGTATTTGCCGGACAGGTAACCGACGACGGCGACGACGGGCAGCGAGACGAGCTTGCCGGCCAGCGCGCTGCCGGCCAGGTGCTCGAATGCGGTGACGATCGCGATGGTCAGCGTGTAGTTCACCGCCACCACGGCCAGGTAGCGGGCGAAGCTGGCGCGCGAGCCGCCCTTGCCGAACGTCACGCGCGCATGGAACATGTAGTTGACGATGAGGCCCGTCAGGAAGCCGACCGTGGTGGCCGGCAGCGTGGGCATGCCGTTGGTCAGCAGCAGCTGCATCGTGCCGATGTCCACCGCCGCGCTCAGCACGCCGCCGCTCACGTAGACGAGGAACGGCGCCTTTGCCAGCAGCAGCTTAACCATCGACCGGCTCGTCCCGGACGGTGCGGCGGAAGCGGGTGATGCGGTGGATCGGGCGGCGCGGCACGGAGGCGATGTCGTAGGCGAGGAAGGCCAGCACCAGCTGCACGCCCATCAGGATCGGCAGCGCCGACAGCATCACCGTGCCGGGCGCCGTGGCGACGCCGTTGCGGGCCGAGTCGATCCAGTGGGCGATGCCGTAGATGCCGCCCATCAGCGTCAGCAGCACGCCGGCCGGCAGTTCGATCGACGCCAGCGACATATTGCGCAAGTAGTAGTTGTAGAAGATGCGCTTGCCGAAATTGCGCGCGTGCTTGAACAGGAACTCGGTGATGATCTTCGAGATCTTCAGGTTGCTCACTTCGTCGCCGTAGCTGGCGTCCATCGGCACGTCGACGACCACTGCGTTCACCGTGTTCAGGCGGAACAGCATGTCCGTCTCGAAGAAGTAGCGGCGGCTGATCTTCGCGAACGGCAGGTGGCGCGCCGCATCCGCGTGGATCGCCGTGAAGCCGTTGGTGGGATCGAACAGGTCCCAGTAGCCGGACGACAGCTTGGTCATCAGCGACAGCATGGCGTTGCCGAACAGGCGCACCGCCGGCATCTGGCTGATCTGCTCCAGGTTGAAGAAGCGGTTGCCCTTGGTGTAATCGGCTTCGCCGTTCAGGATCGGCGCCACGAAATTGGGGATCAGCCGGGCATCCATCTGGCCGTCGCCGTCCACCTTGACGATGACGTCCATGCCGTCCGCGATGGCGGCCTGGTAGCCCGCCATCACGGCGCCGCCGACGCCCTGGTTTTCCGCGTTTTCAAGCACCACCACGCGCGGGTCGGTGCAGTTGGCGCGCACGAAGGCGCCGGAAGCATCCGGGCATTTGTCGTCGACCACGTAGATGCGCGCCACGTAGGGGCCGATGCCGGCGATCACGCCGAGGATGTGGCGGGTCACCTTGTAGCTGGGGATGACGACGGCGATGCGGGCCTGCGCCATGCGCGCTTCGATTTCGCACGGCAGGGCGGCAGCGCTGTCGGCGAGCTGGTTCGGGGACTTCGTGAAATTCATCTGGCTTTACTCCTGCGTCGGCGGAACACCCGCCAGGGTACGATAGCGCCGCTGGCCTGTCACGGCCTCGATCAGCTGGTCGGCACTGTGCCGCCACGACAGCCACGGCATGCGGTCCGAGCCGGGCGCCTGGTCGGCGGCGTGCAGCGCGAGCCAGTCGGCCAGCGTGGCGGCCAGCGTCTGCGGCGTCGCGCCGTCGAAATAATAGGCGTGTTCGCCGCCCACTTCGCGGAACACGGGAATGTCGCGGGCGATGATCGGCAGGCCCCGCTGCGCGGCCTCGATCAGCGGCAGGCCGAAGCCTTCGCCGACGGATGCCGCCAGCAGCGCGGAACACTTGTCGTACAGCTGCACCAGCATCTCGTCGGACACGCCGGCCAGCCAGAACAGCCGCTTGCCCGCTTCCGGGTGCGTGGTCAGCCGCTTGGCCAGGCCTTCCATCATCCAGCCCTGCTTGCCGACGATGACCAGGTTGGCATCGACGCCCTGCTGCCACAGCAGCTCGAAGGCGTCGAGCGCCTGGCCCTGGCCCTTGCGCGGTTCCACCGTGCCGACCATCAGCAGCGACTGCCGGGCGGCGACGGCGGCCAGCACCTGCGGCGCCTCGGGCGGCAGGCCGAACGACGGCGCGCTGGCGTCGATGTCGGCGCCCAGGTGGAACCACTCCAGCCGCAGCGGCTCGGCGCGGCGTTCCGGCCGCTGCGCCAGCCAGTCGTGCAGCTCGTCGGCCACCGCGCGGGAAATGCACACGGCGCCGTCGGCCACGGCGGCCACGGTCTCGAGGTAGTCGGCGAAATAGCGCTCCGCGCCGGCGGGGAAGGCGTCCGGCAGCAGCACCGGCAGCAGGTCGTAGACGACGAAGTGGATCGCCACGCCCCGTTCGCGCATCGCCTGCAGCTGCGCGCGGTTCTGCGCGGTGCCGTTGGTGAACAGGTCGAGGCCGAGGAACAGGTCGCCCGGCCGCGTCTCGAACGGCGCGTCTTCCAGCGCCAGGCCGTCGATGCCCAGCATGTCGAACGTGAAGCGGCGCGCGTAGCGGTAGGGGCGGTTGCCGCCGTCGCTGTACACCGGTTCGATGCGGTAGCCGGCCGGCGGCGTGTCGATCAGCGCCAGCAGGATGCTGCGCACGACGCGCTGGATGCCCGTCTTCAGGTCCGTCTGCACCAGCGCGGAAATGTCGACGAACAGCTGGCGCGGCGCCGTCGGCAACCGGTTGGCGACGATCGCCGCGGCCGTGTCGGCCAGCTGCGCATCGGTGGCGCGCGGCAGCGCGGCCAGGCGGCGCAGCAGCGTGCGGTAATGGTCGGCCGGACTGCGCTGCGCCAGCTCTTCGATCGCTTCGAAGAATGCCTGGCCCACGCGCGCCGGCGCATGCTCCTGCTGCATGAAGGCGAGCGCGCGCTGTGCCAGCGCGGCGCGGCCGGCCGGATCGCCGCGCAACTGTACCAGCGCGTCGCCCAGTTCGGCGGCCGTGCAGTCGTCCTGCAGCTTGACCAGCAGCTCGCCGGGCAGGCTGGCGCTGGAACCGTGCGCATTGATCACCGTCGGCACGCCGTACAGCAGGCAGTCCAGCACCGACGCCGACGTTTCGCCGCGGGTGTGGCTGCGCAGCTGCACGGCGGCATCGGCGGCGGCCAGGTAGCCCGCATACAGCTGCGGCGTGACGAAGCCGGTGATGGTGACGCGCTGGCCGGCCGGGTGCGCGGCGATGGTGCGTGCCAGCCCCTGGCCGTACTGGCCGCCATCGCCTTCGCCGACGAACACCAGCCGGCAGTTGCGCTCCTGCGCCAGCGGCGAGTCGAGGAAGGCCTGCAGCAGCAGCTCGTTGCGCTTGGTCAGGCCCATCATGCCGAAGCTGCAGATGACGAAGTCGTCGTCGGCGAAGCCCAGCGCGGCGCGGGCCGCGGTGCGCGCCTCGGCGTGCCGGTAGCCATCGGGCAGGCCGCGGATCAGCGGCACGGTGCGCCAGCCGTCGGCCGCCGTGTCGCCATACCAGTGCCGCGCCAGTTCGTGCGAGAACGGCGAATGAACGACGATGCCGGCGGCGTTGTCCAGCACTCCTTTGTTGCAAGGGAACTGCCAGATGGTCGGATTGCGGCCGTGCTGGCGGTGCATCGCCAGCGCGCCGTAGCCGTGCGACTCGTACAGCGCGGCCATGAAGGCCTGCGGCAGGTAGCCGTCCCGTTCCATATTGTCCAGCGCACCGCCGAGGAAGAAGTCGTGCAGCACCACCACGCCGGGATGGCGGCGCAGCAGCTCGAACAGGTGCTGGTGCAGCGTGTTGTTGCCGAAGTGGTAGAGGCGGCGGTCGAATTCGTCCGCGTGTTCGTCGAACCACGTCACGTCGTGCACGGCGAAGCGGGCGGCCAGCGTGGCATCGCACCGGTCGCCGTCGGCCACGATCAGGTCGATGCGGTAGAACCGTTCCAGCTGGGCCAGCAGTTCCACGCTGTAGTCGGCGATGCCGGACTTCTGCGGCGGCAGCGGCGACAGGTAGGCCAGGCGGGGCTTGTCGCCGCCGGCATGGGCGATCGGGGCAGAGGTCACCGGCAGGGCGGCGGCGAAGGCTGCCCACAGCTGGCGTGCCGCGGCATCCGCATCGGCATCCAGCACCAGCGTGGCGGCGGCCGACAGGGGCAGCAGGTCGGCCGCCGGCGCGGCCACCAGCACGGCGCGCTGCAGCACGGCCTGGCGGCGCAGCAGTTCCTCTTCCTCGGCTGCTTTCGCCAGCGGGGCCGGTTCCAGCGCGGGCCGGACGGCGCACAGGTAGGCGGCCGGGATGGTGCTGTCGTCCGCGCAGACGAACGGCGTGTCGGGCCGGTCGAACAGGCCGGGCACGAATACCAGGTCGGCGCGCAGGTCGGCCAGCAGCGTGTCGCGCAGGTGGCCGGCGGCGCTGCGCACCCACGGGCCGTGGCCGGCCGGCGCGTCGAACACGTGCAGATTTGCGGCCGGCAGCAGCGGCGCGAACGCCAGCCGCAGCGGCGCCAGCGTGGATTCATGACGGCCGTGCAGCAGCACTTCCACGGTGTGGCCGGCGGCAGTGCGCACCAGCGCGCCGGCCAGCGCCAGCGCGGCGCCGGCATCGTGCGCCGCGCCGCTCTGGCATGCCTGCATGTCGATAACAATACGCATGGGATCAGGGTTCAGGGTTTGGTATGAAGGCGCTGCAGGTCGCCGAGGACCTTGCGCACCGGCTGCGGCATGTGCACCTGGCCGGGCGGCACGTCGGCGTGCTGCGGCGCCGCCTGCACGTCGCGCATGCGCGACCAGGCGGCCAGCACGCGCTGCTCCAGCGCGGGGAAGTGCAGCAGCACGCGGAACACGGCGCGGCGCAGCGCCTGGCGGCCGGCCAGCCAGCGCAGGCCCTTGCGCGCCTGGCGGCCCAGCACGCGCTGGACGGCGCCGCCGCGGATGCGCTGGGCGATCCGGCCAGCCAGCCGCAGTGGCTTCGTGATCCGCCACGACGTGCTGGCATGGGTGGCATCGAGCTGGCCGGCCAGCTGCTCGGCCCAGGCGGCCGTTTCGCGGCGTGCGATCTCGGCCGTGTCGGCATGTTCCTGGATCACCAGGTTGACGCGTTCGGCCTCGCGCAGCGCGGCGGCAGCGGTGCGGAAGCGCTGCTCGGCATCGGCCGCCTGGGCCAGCGCGGCATCGCGCTCGGCGGCCACGGCCGGCAGCTGCGCGGCCACTTCGTTGGCGCGGCGGCCGGCATCCCACGCCTTGTCCAGGTGGTGCGTGATGAATTCGTCGAACACATTGGCCTGCACCGTCAACGCGGCCAGCAGCTCGCGCCGTTCACCGGCCACGTAGTAGCGGTTCAGGCCATCGAAGTAGGCGAAGTGGTAGTCGTGCGGCGTGACCAGCGGCTCCCACTGCTCGTGCACGGTGACGCGGCTGTTCGGCAGCGTCGCCTCGATCGCCAGGATCCACGGGCGCCAGCGCGCCAGGTCCATGCCGCGCAGGACTTCGCCTTCGAAGCCTTCCACGTCGATCTTCAGGAAGTGGATGTCGCCCGTCACGTATTCGGCGCAGATGCCGGCCAGCGTGCGCAGCGGCACGGCCACTTCGACCACTTCGACGCCTTCGGCGCGGTGCGCCAGCGCGGTGGCCGCGTCGGTGGAGGCCCAGCCGTTGATGGCCGGCGTGTCGAACAGCGTGATGGTGCCTTCCTCGGCGCCGCAGGCGACGGCCAGGTTGATGTCGCGCGGGCGCTGCTCGAGGAAGGTCTGGTGGTACGACGGCATCGGCTCGATGTTGATGCCGTGCCAGCCCGCATCGTAGAAGGCCTTGGTGACGGAATGCTCTTCCGGGTCGTTGGCGCCGACGTCGATGTAGAAGCCCTGCGGCACGTGCTTGAGCGCGCGCCACAGCAGCACGTCCTCGAAATTCTGGGCGTACGAGATGAACGTCATGCCGGGTCCGCCGCGAACAGGGGGGCGAGGGCGGTGCCGGCCAGCGCATCGACGCGCTGCGCCACCGCTTCGGCCAGCGACGGCTTGTCGTACACCAGCAGCAGCGTCAGGCACTGGGCCAGCAGCGCCTGGGCATCGAGCCCGGCCGGCTCGCGCAGGAAGATCGCGTCGCCCCAGCCCAGGCTGTCGCGCGAGCGGGGGGCGGACGGCGCGTGGCTCGGGTAATGGCACAGCGACGCGAAATCGACAAGCCGGAAGCCGGCCGCGCGCAGCAGCAGTTCCACTTCCGAGAACAGCGCCTGGCCGGCATAGATGGGCGCGAACGACACTTCGCAGTGGACCACGCCGGTACGCTGCAGCACCGCCGCCGCATGCTGCAGCACGGGCAGTTCGAAGCCCTGGATGTCCAGCTTCAGGAAGTCGACGGGCGCGCCGTCGTCCAGCACGTCGTCGAGCCGGCTGGTCGCCACTTCCTCGCTGTGCACGGTGGCCAGGTGGCTCAGGTCCACCAGCTCGCCCGTCAGCGCATGGTTCAGCGGCAGCAGCGACGACGTGGCGTCATCGTTGTTGATGTGGAAGGTGTGCCGCTGGCCATCGCCGATGAAGGTTGGCAGCAGCGTCACGCGGCTGTCCGGATTGGCCGCGCGGCTGGCGGCGATCTTGTCTTCCTGCGGTTCGAAGCCGACGATGCGGTAGGGCAGGCCGGCCTTGGCCAGCGGCGCATACACGTGCTCCTCGCCAGCCAGTTCCTGGGCGCCGATGTCGACGATCGTCAGCTCGCGCTTCATCAGTCCGGCGGCGGCGGCAATCACGCGCCGGCGCACGGCGTCGCCGTCGCGCGCACCGCCGCGAGCCTGCGCATATTCGGGCGATGCACGCAAGGCGTCCACCAGGTCGGCCACGGCGGTGCCGGCCAGCAGCCGGCCGGTCCAGTATTCCAGGCCGGCCGGATCGGGCCGGCGGCCCAGCAGGGCGCCGTACAGGCCGGAGATCAGGGCGGCGGCTTCCCGCCGGTCGAGCGACAGTTCTGACATGATGGTTCCTGTTGAATCAGCGGGCACTGAAGTGCAGTTGCGGTTGCAGGTTGACGAGACCGCTCCAGACGATCGCGTCCGGGTTCGGCACAACCACGAAACTGTGCACTTCATGCAGGTAATTGAGGACTTTCTCGAACGAGCCTTCGCCGTGGCCGCCCTGGCCGAGGCCGACGGTCACGGTGTACTCGTCCGGGAACAGCGCCATCGGCAGCACGAAGCTGGCCGTCAGCAGCGTGCCCGCCGCGGCCGGGCCGAACGGGCGGCGCATGCAGTAGCTGTTGGTCTCGAACAGCACGGCGCCGTAGCGGTTGCGGATCTTGAAGCCCACGTGCGGATCGGACTGCGCCTCGTGCAGCAGGTAGTCGATCTGCAGCGTGGCGGTCTGGTCGGCCAGCACCGTGTTGCGCTCGGCGCCGTCGGCGGCGAGCAGGCGCACGCCCACGCAGTCGGCGGCGGCCGTGCTGATGCTGCCTGTCTTGCCGGTCAGCGGCACCAGCTGTTCGCGCGGCGTGACGGGCGCGGCGCTGGCCACGGCAGGTTCGGCGGCAGATTCGGCGGCAGGGCGGATCTGCAGCTGGTCGGGCGCCTGGTCCAGGCGGCTCAGCAGGTCGGCCTGGTACAGGTCCAGCGCATCGGCCGGCGCGCCGTCGAAGGCCACCTTGCCGTCGCGCAGGAAGATGCAGCGGTCGCAGATGTTGAGGATGGTGCCGGCGCTGTGCGACACGAACAGCAGCGTGGTGCCGGCCCGCGTGAAGCTCTCGATGCGGCCGAAGCATTTCTGCTGGAAGAACACGTCGCCCACGGCCAGCGCCTCGTCGACGATCAGGATGTCGGGCCGCACGCAGGTGGCCACGCTGAACGCCAGGCGCATCTGCATGCCGCTGGAATACACGCGCACCGGCTGGTCGATGTAGTCGCCGATCTCGGCGAAGGCGAGGATCTCCGGCATCAGCGCGCCGATCTCCTCGATCGTCAGGCCGAGCAGCTGGCCGGCGATCAGCACGTTCTGGCGGCCGGTGAAATCGGGATGAAAGCCCAGGCCCAGTTCCAGCAGCGCGGCGATGCGGCCCTGCGCCGTCACCGTGCCGACGGTGGGCTGGGTGGTGCCGGTGATCAGCTTCAGCAGCGTGCTCTTGCCAGCGCCGTTGACGCCGATCAGGCCCACGGATTCGCCCGCCTCGATATGGAAGCCGACATCCTGCAGCACCCACTTCAGCGCGTGCCGGCCGCCCAGCGCGGGCAGCACCCATTCGCCCAGCCGCGACCAGCGGGTACGGTATTGTTTATAAGCCTTGCCGAGCTGGCTGACGGTGATGCTGCCCATTACAGTTCGTCCACCATTTCATTGGCCCGCTTGCGGAACAGCCGCCAGCCCAGCACGCACAGCAGCAGCGCCGCGGCCAGCGGCCATGCCAGGCGTTCCCATTGCGGCCACAGGCCTTCCACCAGCACGCGCTGGTACGACTGGATGATCGGCGTGAGCGGGTTCCACGCCAGCCATGGCTGCATCGATGCCGGCACGATCGACGCGGGGTACACCACCGGCGTCAGCCAGAACCAGAACTGCACGGCCACCGTGAAGAACTGGCCCACGTCGCGAAAGAACACGTTCAGCACGCCCAGCACCAGCGCCAGGCCGATCGAGAACAGCACCTGCAGCGCCAGCACGGGCAGCAGCGCCACGAACGGCAGGCCGACGAACTGGCCGGACAGCACCAGGAACACGGTGAACAGCGCGAACACGACGGCGAAATTGACGAGGGCATTGGCCACCACGATGATCGGCAGCGAAATGCGGGGAAAGCTGATCTTCTTCAGCAGGTTGCTGTTCTCGAGGAACATCACCTGGCCGCGCGTGGTGATCTCGGCAAACAGCCCCCACGTCAGCACGCCGGCGCACAGGTAGATGCTGTAGGCATAGGTCGAGGTGGAACCGGGCAGGCGGCTGTGCATCACCTGCGAGAACACCAGCGTGTAGACGAGGATCATCGCCAGCGGACTCAGCACGGCCCAGGCGGCGCCCAGCATCGTGTTGCGGTACCTGGCTTCGAAATCCCGGCGGACGCTGCCGAGGATGAAGCCGCGGTACGTCCAGATCCCGCGCAGCAGGGCGCGGGCCATCACAGGTCACCTCGCTGGCGGTGGCGCGAGCGGGCCTTCGGGAAAATGCACATCGATGAGGTGAGCCGCGCGGTGCAACGGACAGGGAAATTTCGGGAGCCGCAATTATAGCGCACTCAACTTGCCAGAGATGTAACAGGTTGATACAGGGAATCAGTGTTACAGCAGCGTTCCGGACGGGGACGATCAGTCCTTGTGGATCAGGCTGCGCAGCCGTTCCGCATCGACGATCACCAGCCGGCTGCTGTCCTTGCGGATGATGCCCTGCTGGGCCAGCGCCAGCAGCGCCCGCGTCACCGTCTCGCGGCTGGTGTTGATCATGTTGGCGATATCCTGGTGGGTCGGCAGGTTTTCCACCACCGCGCCGTCCGGCGTGTCCTTCTTCATCAGCACCAGGTAGGCGTAGATGCGGCGGTTGGTGTTATTGATGCTGAGCATGGCGCGGAATTCCGAGTCGCGCTGGATCTTGGCGGCCAGGTGCTTGAGCATCTGGCGCGCTACCGACGGCACGTGCGCGAACAGGTGCAGCGCCGTCTGCACCGGCAGGAACGCCACGATGACCTGGCTCATCGCCACCACCGAGGCGGAACGGGTGGAATTGTTGATCAGCGCGATCTCGCCGAAGAAGTCGCCCGGTTCCAGCATGCGCAGGCCCACCGCGCGGCCGTCCTCGGTGATGTCGACCACCTGCAGCTGGCCGCCCAGCAGGAACAGCAGGCCGTCGCCGCTGCCGCCCTTGTGCAGCACTACCTCGCGCTTGCCGTACTGGCGGATGCGGATATCGGCGGCCACGCGTGCCAGTTCCTCCGGCGTCAGGTCCGCCAGCAGCGGGATCTTGCGCAGGTGAATCTGCAGCCGCACCTCGTCGGGTGCCGCCGTTACCGGTTCCTCGGTCCGTTTGTTCATGCTCTTCCTATTGACTCTGCCATTGCCAGCTGACCTGCAGCTGGCGGTCATTGTACTGAAAGAGAGAAATATTTTCGTTATTGCGGATGATACGGCCTTCCAGCACGATCGAGTGGTTGGCATTGACCGGATAGTTCAGCATGCCGCGCCACACATTGGTGCCCTGGCGGCGCACGATGTCGATCAGGCCGGGCGAATACTGCTCGCGGTTGCGCCACGTCTGCCGGTTGAAGCCCAGTTCGCCGATGGTGCGGAAGGGCAGCTGGCGGCGCACCAGCGCGCTGAACTGCCAGCCGTCGCGGTCGCCGCCGGGCCGGCTCGCCTCCGCCTTGTCGTACAGGTAGCTGCCGCCCGCGCTGGCATACAGGCTGTTGCTGCGGTACAGCAGCTGGGCGCGCAGCTCGGCCGAGTTGGCATCGAAGTTCTGCAGCGTCAGGTAGCGCACATGGCTGACGGTGCCGGCCACCTGCAGCTTGGTGCCGTAGGGCAGCGACCACGGCAGCACGCTGCGCAGCTGCGCCTGGGCCTGTTCCTGGTACAGCTTGCCGCCCAGCGTGACGGCGCCCAGCAGGGCGCTGCCGCGCACCACGTGGTCGCCCCAGCGCCACGGCGTTTCCACGCCAACGAACAGCGATGCCGTGTCGTAGTCGCGCAGCTTGTCGTAGCGCCGCCCCTGGAACTGGGCAAAGCCGACGGTGCCGTTGCCGGACAGCTCGCGCATCAGGTCGACGGTCAGCGTGTTGAACTGGTCGTGCGCGGGGCGGAACTCGTCCGCCACGGGCAGGTCGACCGGCAGGCCCAGGTCGGTACCGTTGGCCTTGGTGCCCTGGTTGACGTTCTGCGCCGTGCCGCGGCCCAGGCTGGCGGAAGCCTGGCCCAGCGGGCGCCACTCGCGGCAGCCGCCGGCGCGCGATTCGGCGATCAGCTCGACGATGCCGGGCGGCGGGTCGAAGTTGACCTCGATGTGCCGGAACAGCCGCTCGGCTTCCTCGCGCTGGCCCAGCGCGCAGCGGATCAGCGCCAGGTCGAGCCAGGCACCGGCATGGCGTGCCTCGTTGAGGATGACTTGCTCGAGCATCTGCGCGGCATCGTCCTTGCGACCGTCGGAGATCGATTGCAGCGCGCTGCGGTACATGTCCTGCGTGGCCGGGCTCACGCCGGCATCGTCGGCCGGCGGCGCCTCCTGCCCGGTGGCCTGGGCCGCCGCGCCGCAGGCGAACGCCAGCAACAGGCTGCCCAGCATGCCGGGGAACAGACGCGCGGTCATGGTGCGACAGCCTGGATCGTAGTTTTCAATGCTTCTTCTTCTGTCAAATCAAGTGAATACAGTGCGGTGGGCTTCTCCTTGCCCCGCAAGGTCCGTTCGCCCAGCGGGACGAACCGGTGGCGTTCGGCACGCTGCCGCGTACCGGCCCCGATGATGATGTCATGAGGGAATTCGCGGGCCACCTGCTCGAGCCGGGCAGCCGTGTTCACGCTGTCGCCGACCGCAGTATAAATGCTTCTGAATGCCGTGCCGAAATCGCCCGCCATGGCATCGCCGCTTTCGATGCCGATGCGCACCCGCAGCGGCGGCGCGCCTTGGGCTTCGCGGCTGCGGCTCAGGGCGCCCACGCGGCGCAGCATCTCGGCGGCCGCATCGAGCGCCAGGTCGGCATGTTGCGCCACCGGCAACGGTGCGCCCCAGAACGCCACCAGGCCGTCGCCCGTGTATTTGTCCAGCGTGCCCTGGCATTCGATGACGGGGCCGGTGAGGCAGGCGAGGAAGTCGCGCGTCAGCCGCGCCGCCTCTTCCACCGGCAGCGATTCCACGTGCCGCGTATAGCCTTCCATGTCTGCGATCAGCGTGGTCACGTCGAAGCGCTGGGGACGCAGCGGGTCGCCGTTGTCGCGCCGCAACAACTCGGCCACGACGCCCGGCGCCACGTACTGGCGCAGCGTGGTGAGCAGCTGGCGGGAGCGGCGCTGCGCCAGTTGCCAGTGGTAGGGCACGGCCATCGCCAGCAGCACGAGGTTGGTGGCGAGGGGGCCGGTGGTGCCGAAATCAGGATCGTGGCGGCTGAACGCGTAGGCCGTGCCCAGCCATGCCAGCGAGGAGGCCGCGAGAAAGCACACGCTGGCCACCGCCGACAGCCGCGGGAAGCCGTACAGCGCCACCAGCACCGAGCCCAGCGCGAACAGCACGGCCATCAGCCGGCCCGGCCAGGGCTGCGTCACGTTGCCCTGCTGGCGGTCCAGCAGCAGCGACAGGATGTCCGCCTGCACGCCAAGCCCCGGCCGGCTGCTGCCCAATGGCGTGGCCACCCGGTCGCCCTGGCCCAGCGACGACGAACCGATGACGACGAGCCGGCCGCGGAACGCATCGGCGGCGTATTCCTGCTGCAGGATCTCGGCGGCGGTGGCCACCGTGTAGGCATCCCAGTCGCGCTGGTAGGGCAGGCGGATCAGTCCGTCGCCGGGCACGGCCACCGGCGCGCCGTTGCCGCAGCAGTTGACGAGAGCCAGCGCCAGCGCGGGATAGGTCGCGCCGTCGAAGCGGGTCAGCAGCGGCACGCGCCGCAACACGCCGTCCGGGTCGGGGATGAAACCGATGTTGCCGGCCTTGGCGCCGCGCGACAGTTCGGCGGCGGTGGCGATGTAGCCGGTGGCCGGCACGCCCTGCGCACCGTAGGCGCGGGTAGCGCCGGCCAGGGCGCCGTCGCGCAGGGCCATCGGCCGGCCATGCTGGAAGTCGAACGCCTGGGCCAGCACCACCGGGCCGTGCTGCGCCAGCATGGCCAGGCGCTGGTCGCCCTCGGCATCGCGCGGATCGGACATGACGATGTCCAGCGCCACGCCGGCCACCTGGTAATGCGTCAGCAAGGTTTCGACCAGGTCGGCCAGCCGGGCGCGCGGCCACGGCCAGGTGCCGAGCTTGGCGGTGCTGCTCTCGTCGATGTCGACGATCAGAATTCGTTGTTCTGGCGCATCACTTTTTTGCAGTTGCAGGAAGCGATCGCGTAACCATTCGTTACCGAAATAGGAAAATTGCGCCACCGCAACCTCACTTGCCAGCGTGGCAGACAAGGCCAGCACAGCGATCACCAGCCGTACGATGCCAGGGCGTAGCCGTTGCAGGCGCTGGAGAGTGATGGCAGGGTGGAAACGCGGCACGAAAAGGGGGCGCTGAAATTAGCTGAATGGAAATGTGAAGTATATCGTGACTGCCTGCACAGCCGGCATTTGCTACAAATTGTAATGGTCGCAGTGACCCAGGCGGATTCCGCTAGAATGCAATTCTGACCTTCCCCCTTGTTTTTCCGCTCGTCCAGCCACCACCAGGATTCCATATGTCGCGCCACTCGCTGATCACTGCCATGCTATTGACCGTCGCTTCCAGCGCGTGGGCAGGCGACGCCGGTACGGTCATCTTCGCCGCCGGCGGTGCCCGCCTCGACGGGCAGGATGCCAAGGTCGGCACCGTGGTGCCCGAGGGCGCAACGTTGCAGACGGGCGGCGATGGTTTCCTGTACGTCAAGACGGTGGACAACGGCCTGTTCATCCTGCGCCCGAATTCCGAGGCGAAGGTGATCAGCTACCACGTGGACCAGAAGAATGCGCAGAATACCCGCGTGAAATTCGAGCTGGTGCGCGGCGTGGCACGGGCCCGTTCCGGCGATGCCGTCAAGCAGGCGCGGCAGAATTTCCGCTTCAATACGCCCGTCGCGGCGATCGGCGTGCGCGGCACGGACTTCACCGTGTTTACCGACCAGGAAACCACGCGCGTCACCGTGTTAACTGGCGGCATCGTCGTCAGTGGTTTCACCGACGGTTGTCGCCCGGATGGCGGTGGCCCGTGCGAAGGCGGCGCCAGCCGTGAACTGTTTGCCACGCAGAAAGGCCAGTTGCTGCGCGTGCAGCGCGGCAAGGCCGCGCCGGATGTCATGCACAGCAACGGCAGCGCGCCGGACGATGTGACGCCGCCGCGCAGCGACGAGCCGGTGGCGAAAGCCGGCGGCAATTCGACGCTGGTGGCCGGCCCGAATCTCGATGCGCAGAAATCGCAGAATCTGGTGCATATTGCGATCGTTCCGCCAACGGATAATTCCAGCAATCCGGGCGATCCGGATGTCGTAATCCCGCCGCCGGTATTCCCGACCCCGCCGCAGGTCGCGGTGGAACGCGGCATCGTTTGGGGCCGCTGGCAGCCGGTGCTCGGCAAGCCCGCGCCGATTAATCTGGTGGTGGAAAACCAGCGCAGCGAGCTGCTGGCCACCAACGGCAATTTCGCGCTGTACCGCACGCCGGGCACCGATTATGTGGCGCCGGAACGGGGCTCGATGGGATTCAAGCTGATGGAGAGCGAGGTGTATATGTACACCGATTACGGCACCAAGCGCATTGAAAGCCCGGCCACAATGAGCAACGGAAAACTCACGGTGGATTTCGGTGCCCGTTCATTTGTCACGAGCGCCGATGTCACCAGCCTGAAGGAGAAGTTTGGCCTGCAGGCGCAGGGCGTCCTTGGCAAGGACGGCCGCCTGTTCGGCGATGCCGCAAATGGTCGCACCGGTTTAATGAATGTGCAGGGTCTGTTAAGTAACGAACAGAACGGTACCGCGGTTTATATATTCGATGCCCGCCTGGATGACAAGCGCACGGTTAACGGCGCAACGAAATGGCAGCATTAATCGACCGATTAAATTGCACCTTTGAAGACCCCGCAGATGCGGGGTTTTTTATTTGGGGATGATGTAATTTTTACTACGCTTGCGGCTAATCTGCCACTTTATCCGGCACGGCCATCTGCAACAACTCGATACGAAATCGACTCTTGTCGCCCGGCGCAAGTTGCACCATAATTAGCGACCTATTGTTGACCCGGCAATTGGTTATATATAAAACCCGAAAAAATATGAAGAAATATTGGGAAATGTGATGGTGATCACAAGTCTCGGATGTCTCTTCTGTCATGATTCGTGCGTTGGGCTGCAGAACACTGTCTTGTGGCTGCAATATTGATGACCTTTGAACTAACGATCTCTCAGGAGCTATAAATGGCAACTACGTACTACAACGACCTCCAGAAACTGTATGTCGCTTACTTCAACCGCCCAGCAGACACCGGCGGCCTGACGTACTGGGAAGGCGTCCTGGAAGCTAACGGCGGCGACCTGTCGACCGTGTCGGCTTCGTTCTCGACCTCCGCTGAATACACCGCCATCTACGGCAACAAGTCGAACGAAGAAATCGTCGACGCGATCTACCAGAACCTGTTCGGCCGTCCTGCAGAAGCAACCGGCAAGGCATACTGGGTCGAGCAGCTGAACCTCAAAGGCTTCACGATCGACGAAGCCGTCAAGATCATCGGCGACGCAGCTCAAGGTTCCGACGCAACCGCCTACGGCAACAAAGTGAAAGCCGCTACGGCCTTCACCGCTGCCCTGGACACCGCTACGGAAATCGCTGGCTACGCCGGCGCCGACGCTCTGGCACTGGCCAAGGCATTCCTGGCTGGCATCACCACCGATGCTTCGTACGCAGCTGCTGTCGCTCCGACCGCACTGAACGAAACCATCGCTGGCGTCGTGCACGCTGGTACCCCGTTCGCGCTGACGACCGCCCTGGCATCCCTGGATGCAGCCAACGACGCGCTGACCGCATTCCTGGTCACCGCTGACGGCGACGACGACGCAACCACCTCCGCAACCGAACTGCAAATCACCGGCGCTGTGAGCACCGCTGACGGCGTCGTTGGTGGCCTGGCTGGTTACACCGTTAACCAATCCACGGGTGTGAAAGCTGCGATCCTGGCTGACACGCAACTGGACAACACGCTGGAACTGGCTGCTGCCGAAAAAGACTACGCCGCAGCCGTTGCTGCTGCTGACAAAGTCGCCGGTCTGAGCGCAGCAATCGCTGCCGTGACCGCTACGGGCGATGCCAAAGATGCTACCAAAGATGCGCTGGACGACGCTGTGGTTGTCACCGCTGCTGCTAAAGTGGCCTACGAAGGTTACAACGGCGGCACCGCGATCACGATCGGTGATGACGGCGCTGTTGCCGGCCTGATCGAAGTGAAAGCCAACGGCGATCTGGGTCTGGTTGCTGGCGTGACCGAAGCCAAAAACAAAGGCGTCACCGCCCTGCTGAACTCGATCGTTGCCCGCGAATCCGCTGAACTGGCCGACAACGGCGCAGCAGTGGCACTGGCCGACGCAGAACTGACCGTGGAAGTTGCCGACCTGGACGCAGACGGCACGGCCGCGCTGCTGCTGGTTGGCCAAGGCATCACGCTGACGGCTGACCTGGCTGCCGACGTGAAACCTACCGCTGCTCAGATCATCGACGAGCGTTCGGCTCTGCAAGCAAACGTTGACGCAGCTGCTGACGGTTCGCAAGAGCAGACCGACGCGCAAGCCGCGCTGGACACGTTCAACGGCCTGGTGACCGACTTCCTGGGAGCGAACGACTCCCCACTGTCGTCCGCGGTCACGACCGAAGCCGGCAACGTGGAAGTAATCCAGACCAAGATCGACGACCTGGCTGAAGCTGTTGCTGACCTGACCGAAGCGCAAGGCCTGGCAACCGAACTGGCTGGCCTGAAAGAAGCCATCACGTTCGCTCAGGATTCGTTCACCCTGCACGATTACAAGCTGCCAGTACTGCTGGGTGCTTCCGCTACCGCAACCTCGGGCAGCGACATCTACCTGGCCGACGACGTTGCTACGTCGCGCATCGTGAACTTCGGCGCCGCTGGCGACGACGTCCTGTACGTCGGTTCCGGCTTCACGCTGAACACCACGGGCGACCTGACCAAGGGCAGCAACTCGGCTCTGGAAGTGTTCTTCGTGAAGAGCGGTGCCAGCACCAACGTCATCGTTGAAACGTCGGCATTCGGCTCGAACTCGGCAGCACACGAGTACCTGACGATCACCCTGACCGGTGTGGCTCCAGAACAGCTGAAATTCGAAAACGGCATCATCACCCACGTTTAATTACGTGTATTGACCGGCTTTCGGGCCGGTCACATCAAAACCCGCTGTTGCAAAACGGCGGGTTTTTTTTGCCTGGAGCATTATTTTGTGACGCAAATCACAAAACTGGGATTTTTTGAGCGATAATGCCGTTCCCGCAGCCTTATCCGGCAGCGCGTATGGCCGGCTGGCCTCTTGAGCAAAGCACAATCCATGAAAAACAAACTTACGCAGGCAAAGAACGAAATCCACGAGACGCTGCTTGGTTTCAAGCGCACGTTCATCACGGTGGGTACCTTCAGCGCCATCATCAATCTGCTGATGCTGGTGCCGTCGCTGTACATGCTGCAGGTGTACGACCGGGTGCTGGGCAGCCGCAACGAAATCACGTTGCTGATGCTGACGCTGCTGATGCTGGGTGCCTATGCATTCATGTCCGGTCTTGAGCTGATCCGCAGCTTCGTGCTGATCCGCGTCGGTGCGAAGTTCGACATGCAGCTGAACAAGCGCGTTTATACAGCGGCATTCGAGCACAACCTGAAAAACGGCACCAGCAATGCGGGCCAGGCATTGCAGGATCTCACCACTATCCGCCAGTTCCTCACCGGTAATGCGCTGTTCGCGTTCTTCGACGCGCCGTGGTTCCCCATCTACCTGATCGTCATTTTCCTGTTCGAACCCACGCTCGGCCTGTTTGCCCTGTGCGGCACGCTGGTGCTGATCGTGCTGGCGATCGTCAACGAGCGGATCACGCACACGCCGCTGAAGGAAGCGAACACGATGGCCATCCAGTCGGTGGGCATGGCCAACAACAATCTGCGCAATGCGGAAGTCATCGAGTCGATGGGCATGCTGCCCAACCTGATGGGCCGCTGGTTCAAGCTGCACACCAAGTTCCTGCAACTGCAGGCGGTGGCCAGCGAAAAGGCCGGCATCATTGCCGGTGCCACCAAATTCGTGCAGGTATCGCTGCAATCGCTGACGCTGGGCTTCGGTGCCTTGCTGGTGCTCGAACACAAGATCTCGGCAGGCATGATGATCGCCGCCTCGATCCTGGTCGGCCGTGCGCTGGGCCCTGTGCAGGGTGTCATCGGCGTGTACAAAAACTGGAGCGGCGCCACCAGTGCCTACGAGCGCCTGGTCTCGCTGCTGACGGCCAATGCAGCGCGGTCGGCCGGCATGCCTTTGCCGAAGCCGCTGGGTGCCATCGCGGTGGAAGGCGTGGCGGCGGCGCCGCCGGGCTCGCAAACGCCGCTGCTGAAGGGCATTAATTTCTCGCTGCAGGCGGGCGATATCCTTGGCGTGATCGGGCCGAGCGGTTCCGGCAAGTCGACGCTGGCACGCCTGATCATCGGCGTCTGGCCGACGATGGCGGGCAAGGTGCGCCTCGATGGCGCCGACATCCACCAGTGGAACAAGGGCGAACTGGGCCCGCACCTTGGCTACCTGCCGCAGGACATCGAACTGTTTGCCGGCACCGTGAGCGAGAACATCGCCCGCTTCGGCAATGTCGATCCCGACATGGTGGTGGCGGCTGCGCAGCGCGCCCAGGTGCATGAAATGATCCTGCACCTGCCGAAAGGCTATGACACGATGCTCGGCGAGGGCGGCCTGGGCCTTTCAGGCGGGCAGAAGCAACGCGTCGGACTGGCGCGTGCCATGTACGGCGATCCCGCGCTGGTGGTGCTCGATGAGCCCAACTCGAATCTCGATGACATCGGCGAGGCGGCACTGGTGCGCGCGGTGGGCGAACTGCGAAAGCGTGGCAAGACCGTGGTGGTGATCACGCACCGTAGCAACATCATCGGCGCTACGAACAAACTGCTGGTCCTGCGCGACGGCACGGTAGGCCTGTTCGGCCCGTCCGATCAGGTGCTTGCTGCGCTGACGGAAAGCGCCCAGAAGGCACTGCAGGCACAAAAGGCGCAGGCCCAGGCGGCACAACGGCCGGCAGCAGCGCCGGTACAGGAAACGATGACGGAGCAGGGCAAATAATGAGCAGCATTATCGAAAAAAAGAACGCGGCGGCGGAAGTCATTTCGCATGAAATCACGCCCGTTGCCGTGAATACGGACGCGGGTGCGTTCGCCCGGGTGGGCTGGTTTGTCGTGCTGGCCGGCGTGATCGGCTTCCTGGTATGGGCGTTCTTCGCGCCGCTCGACAAGGGTGTGCCGATGTCCGGCTACGTCACTAAGCAGTCGAACCGCCAGGCCGTGCAGCACTTGCAGGGCGGTACGGTACGCGAACTGCTGGTGCGCGATGGTGCGCAGGTCAAGGCCGGCCAGGTGCTAGTGCGCCTGGACAGTGTGGCAGCGAATGCGCAAGTGGAAATAACCGACGTGCAGTATCTGAGCGCCCGCGGTGCGGAGGCCAGGCTGATTGCCGAGCGCGACGGTGCGAAGCAGATCACCTTCCCGGCCGTGCTGTTGGACCGGCAGAAAGACCCACGCGTGGCGGAAGTGATCG
>DKJA01000135.1 GCA_002454505.1 Oxalobacteraceae bacterium UBA6704 | reverse complement strand
CATGCGTATTCCCACTTTCACCGGTAGCGCCATCCTCGCCACACTCCTGGCTTGCGCCGCGCCGATGAAAGTGGGAATACGCATGATGATCCCTTCAGAAAACTATCTAAAAGTCACAATTATCGATTTGCTACCGGGCGATTCTAGGCGTGCTGATCACGTTTGCGGTGGTTCAAACGCGACAAATCTTCGGGAACTTTCGCGATGGTGTGAGCGCCGGTCAGACGCGATTTCGCCCGGAGGAATCGTCAATTTTCTGGCGGAATTTTTTATCTATCCCCTTCTTATGCTTAACTGAAATAACGAATATCACCACAAGCAATTGGAGTTCTATGGTGCACCGCACCATAATCAGGTATCCCTCTGTTTTCATTCAGGAAAATGGCATTTTCGCCAGTTCGCCGGTCGGCATTTCCGCACTTCGACGCCATCGCCGGCCATCCGATCTGCCGCCTCGATGAAACAGCCATGCCCTGATATTGAATTAAAGGACTCATGATGAAAAAATCCATCGCACTGCTCTGCCTGGCACTTGCCACCGGTATTGCCTCGGCGGCCCAAGCCGCGACCAATGTCGACGCCCGCTGCAACCAACTGTCGTCCGACATCGCTGCCCGCAGCGCGCTGTTCCTGAAGGTCACCGGCGCTGCGCCGGCACTGATCGAAGACAGCTCGTCGCCTCAGCCAGCGGTACTGCAACGCCTTCACGACAAGGAAATTGCATTGCACGATATTGCGAACGAAATCTGGTCCCTGCGCACGCGCATGGCCTATCTCGATTGCACCCGTGCCAGGACGTTCGCTTACTGAGCGGTATCGCGAGGCCGCTCTGGCAATCGCGCCGCCAGTTTGATGACCATCCGCCAGACGTTCCAATCGTTCTCGGTGTCGGCGCTGTGCTCCAATCTCCTTTCATGCGCGCGCCCGAAGGGCCATGCTTGCCCGGGAGGTGCGTCGCGGCTTGATGGACTATAATTGTCAACACCAGACAGTTGACGGAGACCGTCATGAAGCTCAAAGATCGCAGCAGTTCCCACCGGTTCGCATCTCCCACAGTTTTGCGGGGCGACTCGGCATTCCTCGGCGCCACAGTCGACGTGTGGGATAAAGCCATTACCGGTGAAATGGAAAAGACGCTGGCCGAGGTCAAGTTGCGGGCGCTGGACAAGGCAGCTCATCGCGATGCATCGAAAGCCACCACCTTCGATCTGGCCAGCTTCGCCAGCAGGCGCCTGGCCCGCACTAAATAATTTCTCCTTGCATTTCCAGTGATGCGGCACGAGCCGCGCGCCTGCCCAGATGCCCACTGCACCGCAAGACAATCCCGTTGCACTTCACGTCGTTGTGTTCGCAGGCCCCAATGGGTCGGGCAAAACGTCACTCATCGATGAGGTCAAGCGGACAGGCTTGAGGACGGTCCGCGGTGTCTTTCCCCTGCCGGCCTATTTCATCAATCCCGATCAGGTCGCCAAGGACCTAGAAGGCGACTTTGGCGACCAGAACGCCAGGGACGAGGCAGCTCAGCGCGCGGCGATACGCATCCGTGCGGAAGCCATCGCAAGCAAACTTCCATTTGCGTTCGAGACCGTGATGTCCCATCCGTCACGCATCAACGAGATGCTGATGCTGAAACAACAGGGCTACCAGCTATTTCTGGCCTTCATCACAACCGATGACCCGGAAAAGAACGTAGCCCGCGTTACTCTCCGCTACGAAACGGGCACAACAACTGGACATTTCGTCTCACCTGCCAAGGTGCGGGAGCGATATGACCGCACGCTGGCACTATTGCCGCGCGCCGCAGAGATCGCCGATGCTGTCTATGTCTACGATAATTCCGTGGACTTCGAAAAGGCAACGCTGCAAGCCGTCATCGAGCGTGACGCGCAGTTCTCGATTACGCCAGATGCAAAGGAATGGGTCATTCAGCGTCTGGTCATCCCGCTGCAACAGCGAGAGCTCGAACTTGACCAGCTTATCGCCGGTCTGAAAGCACACGGTTATGGGCTGGATGATACCGATGAGTTGCGCGGCACTTACACCGGACGGGTGCTGCGCTCGTCGGCCAACTTCCTGGCGCAGCTGGACGATGCGACCGGTCTCGCGATCGTACATGACCGCCTGATGCTGGAGACCGGTCAGCAAGGGCCCGACAGTACCCTGCCGTCCCACACTGAAAATGACAAACTGACGGTACGCTATTCCCCAAGCAATGCGCCGATCGTGGAGCGGCATATCTGAAACCGCGCCGCCGAAACGTGACAAGACAAGTCCGGCATCACCGCATCACCACCCCGCATCTTCCCCCAGCCGCCCCAGCCCCGCCCCCACCTGCCGCACCGGCGCCGTAAAACAATACCCCCGCCCCGACACCGTCACGATCGGTGAACCCGGTCCCCGATCGCCCAGCAGCTTGCGCAAGGTGTTGATCTGCACGCGCAGGTTGGCCTCGTCCACCACGGTGCGGCGCCAGACGCCGTGCATCAGGATGGGAATGCTCAGCACCCGACCCGGCTGACTGGCCAGCACCACCAGCAGGTCGAAGGCGCGGCCGCCAATGGCGACGGCCTTGCCATCGCGCACCAGTTGCCGGTGCGCCGGCCGGAGTTCGTAGTCCAGGAAGGCCAGGGTTCCCGGCCTCGTATCATCGCCGTTCATATATGACTCCACAGGTTGGCTCTCTCATTCGTATCAGGCCGGTTCACAACTATTGCTTTAAAAGGTGGCTTTGTCATAATCAAAGATAAAGCGGCCTGAGCGTTGAAAACAGGCTCGATCGGGGGTAGTCGTGCGATTGCCCGCTCAATATGGGGTGATGGGATGAGAGGTTTGTTTACCTGCTGGATATTCGCCGCGCTGCTCGCGGTGGCCGTCCGGCAGCCCGCCAGCGCCGCGCCGACACTGCCGCCGGCGGCGATACCGGACAACCTGCCTTCGATTCCCTTCGTGCATACCCGCTGGTCCGTCAGGGAAGGCGTGCCGCCAGGTATCACCAGCATGACCCAGACGCCGGACGGCTGGCTGTGGCTGGCCAGCCCCACGGGCCTGTACCGCTTCGACGGCATCACGTTCAGCCGCTACCAGCCGCCGGCGGGCATCGCCATGCCGGGCAATATGTCGAAAATCGGCGCGCTGCCCGATGGCCGCCTGTGGGCTGCGCCGTTCTTCGGCGGGCTGTATCTGATCAAGGGCGACGACGTGCGCACCTTCGGCAAGGCCGATGGCCTGCCGGTCGGCGTGGCCGCCGCCGTGGCGCAGGGGCCGGACGGGCGGCTGTGGTTCGGCTCCGGTCTCGGCCTGTTCGTGCTGGAACCGGGTCAGGGCCAGTGGCGCAACGTCAGCGCAGCGCTTGGCCTGTCCGGACCGGTACGCGATCTCCAAATGGACAGTACTGGAACACTCTGGGCACTCGGCAAGGGCATCTGGATGCTGCGGCACGGCGCCAAGGCGTTCACCCATGTCGACGACCTGACGGTCAAGGGCACGCTGCGCTTCGGACCGGACGGCGCCTTGTGGGCGTTCAATCCGGCTGGTCGCGGCATGCAGCGCGTGACACCCGGCCCGGCGCCGGACCAGTTGGAACGGCTGCTCCGGCAAGTGGTGGCCAACGACGGCATGATCGACCGCCAGGGCAATTTCTGGTTCACTTCGGAAGACGGCGTGCTGCGCATCGCGATGGATGGCGCGGCACCGGAACTGCAGAGCCGGACGGTGCGCCAGGGTCTCAGCGGCCATTTCGGCAAGGAAGTCTTCGAAGACCGTGAGGGCAATCTGTGGGTCGCCACGGAAAGCGGGCTCGACCAGTTTCGGCCGGGCCGCATGCGGGAGATTCCGTTGCCGCCCTACCTGGCGACGACGCGGCCGCTGGCAGCCGGCGCCGATGGCCGCCTGTGGGTGGATTACGCTTATCTGGCCAATACCGGCGCGGCGCCGCAATATTTCGGGTCAGGTCAGAAGTCGGCGAACCTGATGACGACCATCTACCGCGATCCCCACGATACGGTCTGGTTTTCGGTGTGGAACACCTTGTGGAAACTCGATGGCCTCAAACCCGTGCGGGTGCCGGAGGCGAAGGAAATCGAACCGCTGAAAACGCTTCCGGCCTACGCGATGGCCATGGATGCCGACGACGGCCTGTGGATTTCGTACGGCCCGCGCGGCACGTGGCGCCTGAAGGACGGCCAATGGACGCAGGCCGGTGGCATCGCCGCGCTGACGCTGTATGCCACGACGACGATGGCGCCCGGCCCGGACCGCAGCCTGTGGTTCGGCTCGGTCAACAACAGCCTGGCGATCCTGCGCGCCGGCACCGTCACCCGCCTGGGGCCCGCGCAGGGCATCGATATCGGCAGCACGCTGCAGATCCTGCCCGACGCCAGGGGCGCCTGGCTCAGCGGTGACGCGGGCCTGGCGCGCTATGACGGCCAGCGTGCCCGGCGCATCGTTGGCGAAGGCGGCGAGCTGTTTCCCGGCGCGACCGGCCTGGTGCTGACGCCGGACGGCGCGCTGTGGGCCAACACAGGCCGGGGCCTGTTGACGATCGCCGCCGCCGAACTGCAACGTGCATCAGCAGATCCCGGCTACCGCGTGCAGTTCCGCCGCTTCGATGAAAACGATGGCCTGATCGGCTCGCCGGGCAATATGCTGCCCCTGCCGTCGATGGTGCGCATGCCGGACGGCGAACTGGTGATCTCCACCAGCGGCGGCGTGTTCCGCTACGATCCCGTCCGCACGCCCGGCAACCGGCTCGCCCCGCCGGTCCACATTACCGGCATCGCCGCGGACAACGCCGTGCGCCGGCCAACGGCGCAAGTGACATTGCCCGCCGCGCCCGGTGAAGTGCGCATCGACTATACGGCGCTCAGCCTGGCGATGCCGCAGCGCGTGCGCTTTCGCACCATGCTGGAAGGTGTCGACACGAACTGGCAGGATGCCGGCACGCGGCGCGCAGCGTTTTACACGCGGCTGCCACCAGGTACCTACACGTTCCGCGTCAAGGCGGCAAACGACGATGGCGTCTGGAACGAGGAAGGCGCCCGGCTGCAGTTCGCGATCCCGCCCACGCTGACGCAGACGGTGTGGTTCAAGCTGGGCTGCGCCCTGCTCGCCCTGCTGGTCATCTACTGCCTGCACCGCATGCGCCTGGCCCTGGCGCTGCGCCGCATGACCCGTACGCTCGAGGCCCGTTCCGCCGAGCGGGAGCGGATCGCCCGCGACCTGCACGATACGCTGCTGCAATCCGTGCAGGGGCTGATCCTGCAGTTCCACCGGATCGTGCTGCAGACGCCGGCCGATGCGCCGACCCGGCCGGCGATGCAAGGCGCGCTGACCGATGCCCAGCAGGTGCTCAAGGAAGGCCGCGACAAGGTGGGCGGCTTGCGGGTGCCGAACGATGGCGCGGATCTGGCGGACCAGCTGTCGGCGGACGGCCGGCGCCTGGCCGAACAGCATGGCATCGACTTCCTGCTGCGCTGCCAGGGCCGGCACCGGCCGCTGCGCGCGACGGCACAGGAAGAAATCCTCGCCATCGGGCGGGAAGCGATCCGCAACGCATGCCAGCATGCGAAGGCAGCGCGGATCGATGTCACGCTGCAGTTCGGCGAGCGCCTGTTCGAGCTCATCGTGCAGGACGATGGCGCCGGCATCCGCAACGCGGAACAGGCGGGCCGCGCCGGCCATTGGGGCATCCCCGGCATGCGCGAGCGGGCCGCCGAACTGGGCGCCACGCTGCACCTGCACAGCGCTGCCGGCCAGGGCACCACCTGGCACCTGCAGCTGATCGCGGCACTGGCCTATGCGGGCGATGCCGGCACAACGGCCGAGGCTGTCGAGATGGCAAACGATACGGGGCGGACGCCATGAACCGTCCGGCGCCCACCCTGCGTGTCATGGTCGTCGATGACCATCCGATGATGCGCCGCGGTATCACCGGCGTGCTGGCGGAAGCGGACGATATCGTTGTCGTCGCCGAAGCGGGCGACGGCCTTGCCGCCCAGGCGCAATACCGCCAGCACCTGCCCGACGTGACGCTGATGGACCTGGCCATGCCGCGTTGCGGCGGTGTCGAGGCGATCCGCGCCATCCGCGCAGCGTTTCCGCACGCCTGCATCGTCGCGCTGACCACCTTTGACGGTGACGGCCAGATCCAGCGTGCGCTGGATGCCGGCGCCACCGGCTACCTGTTGAAGAGTGCACTGTGCGAAGGCCTGCCGGACGCGCTGCGCGCCGCCGTCGACGGCAGCCGCGTGCTTGCTCCCGAACTGGCGCGGGCGCTGACGAAGGGACGCTCCGCGCGCATCACGCCGCGCGAGCGCGACGTGCTGGCGCTGGTGGCGCAAGGCCACAGCAACCGCGGCGTCGCCGCCGAGCTGGGCCTGGCCGAGGAAACCATCAAGAGCTATCTCAGCAACATCCTGCAGAAACTGCAGACTGGCGACCGGACGGAAGCCGTCGTGATCGCACTGCGCCGGGGGCTGATCGACTGACCTTGCCCCGGGCTCACGCAGGCAACTCAGTGCTTCCGCTGCCCCGCCACCATCGCCGCAGTCACCTTCCCCTGCTTGCCGCCGAACTGGTACAGCACATAATTGCTCAACTGCGCAATTTCCCCGTCGGTCAGCGCGGCGCCGAACGACGGCATGAAGGCCTCTTCCGTGCCGATGCGCATTTTGCCGCCATGCAGGATGATCTGCATGACATTCTGCCCGGTCGGATCGTTCACCGACCGGGCGCCGGTGAGCGCCGCGTATCTTGTCTGCGCACCGTTGCCGTTCCATTGGTGGCAGCTGGCGCAGCTGCCCTCGAACAGCTGCAGGCCCACCCGCAAATCCTCGGGCGTATTGGCCGATGGCGAATAGGCCGAAGAACTCTGCATGCTGGCCGGCCTGGCATTCACTTCCACCGGATGTTCGCCCTGTCGCGCCGGCACGCTGCGCAGATAGGCAATCAGCGCCAGCGCATCCTGCCGATCGAGGTATTGCAGGCTGTTTTCCACCGCCTCGGCCATCGGCCCGCCGGCCGAGCCATGGCCCGCCGCGTGCCCGAAGCGCAGGTACTGGTACAGTTCCGCGTCGGTCCACCGGCCAATGCCGTGGGCAGGATCCGCCGTGATGTTCGGCGCCCGCCAGCCATTCACTTCGGCGCCGGCCAGTTCGTTGCGATGTTCCAGCGCGAAGCCGATATTGCGGGGCGTGTGGCATTCCGCGCAGTGGGCCAGGCCGATCGCCAGATAGGCGCCGCTGTTCCACTCGGCCGACCGGTTCGGCTCGGGCTTGAACCGCTCGCTCTTGAAGAAGGCCGCATTCCAGAACCCCATCGCCCAGCGCTGGTTGAACGGGAACGACAGGTCGGGCTCCCGCGTCGTCTGTTCGACGGGCGGCAGGCTGAACAGGTAAGCCTTGATGGCCAGCACGTCGTCGCGGCTCAGCAGCGAGTACGACGTGTACGGGAAGGCCGGATACAGCCGTTGCCCATCATGACGGATGCCGTCGTGCAGCGCGCGAACGAAATCGTCGTCGCTCCAGTTGCCCAGGCCGGTCTTCCCGTCCGGCGTGATGTTCGACGAATACAGCGTGCCGAACGGCAGCTTGAATGCCAGTCCGCCGGCAAACGGTTTTCCGCCCGGCGTCGTGTGGCAGGCCACGCAGTCGGCGGCACGCGCCAGGTACTCGCCGCGCACCACTTGCGCAGCGGTGGCCGGTGCGCCATGCAGCACGGGCGCGGTGCCCGCGGACGGGTCGGACCGGGTCAGGTAATGGTAGGCGGCCACGCCGGCAATGGCACACAGGGCCACCGGGATCAGGATGCGCTTCATGCCCGTGCTCCTTGTGCCAGCAATTCCCGCCGTATTGGCAACTCCCGCACGCGCACGCCGGTGGCGGCAAAGATGGCGTTGCACAGGGCCGGTGCCGCGATCGCCGTGCCCAGCTCGCCCACGCCGCCCGGTTCTTCCGCGCTGTTGACGATGTGCACGTCCACCGGCGCGGTTTCATTCATCCGCAGCATCCGGTAATCGTTGAAGTTGCTTTGCTGGATGGCGCCGTCCTCGATGGTGATTTCATTGAACAGCGCGGCGCTGATGCCGAACAGCAGGCCGCCCTGGATCTGCGTTTCGATGGAGCCGCGGTTGACGGGAATGCCCACGTCCACCGCAACCACGGCGCGCCGCAAGCGGATATCGCCCTGCGCCGACACCTCCACCTCGATCGCCGCGCAGATATGGCTGCCGAACGGCTCGCCCACCGCGATGCCGCGGCCCACCCGCGGCGGCAACGGCTTGCCCCAGCCAATATTGCTGGCGGCCCGTTCCAGCACCGCGGCCAGGCGCGGCTTGTGTTGCAGCATCCCCATGCGCCACGCAACCGGATCGGCGCCCGCGCGATGCGCCAGTTCGTCGAAGAAGCTCTCCACCACGAACAGGTTGTGCAGCGGGCCGACGCCGCGCCACCAGCCCACCAGCAAGCCGGGCGGCATGTCGTGGCGCACCCACTCCACCTTCAGGTTGGGCACCGCGTACGGCAGGTCCGCCGCGCATTCGATCGCGTCCCGGTCCATGCCGTCGGCGCCCATCGCGCCGGGCCGCCAGCGCCCGAGCACGGTGCCGCTGCAGATGCGGTCGCCGAACCATACGGGCTTGCCCTTGGCATCGACCACGGCGGAAATCACGTCGTGGTACATCGGGCGGACGATGTCATGCCGGATATCTTCCTCGCGCGTCCAGATGACCTTCAGCGGATAAGGCACCTGCTTCGCAAAGGCAACGGCCTGGTCGACGTAGTCGGTCTCCAGCCGCCGCCCAAAGCCGCCACCGATGTATTGCGCGTGGAGCAGCACTTTTTCCGGCGGCAGGCCGGTGATCTTCGCGGCGTTCTGCACCACGTTCGCCGGCACCTGCGTACCGGCCCAGATTTCGCAGCCCCCGGGCGTCACGTGCACGGTTGCATTCAGCGGTTCCATCGTCGCGTGGGCCAGCATAGGCATCTGGTACGTGGCCTGCACCAGCTTGCCGGCCGGACGCTGGCCCACTTCGCGTCCGACGATCGCCTTGCCGCTGGCCTGGCTCGCGACCAGATCCTCGCGCAGCTTCCCGGTCGTCAGGCCGGCGTTCCGGCCCCGGTTCCACTCCACTTCCAGCGCGTCCATGCCGCGCCGGGCGGCCCAGAAATTCGTTGCCACCACGGCCACCGCATTGCCGATGCGGAGTACGTCGATGACGCCCGGCATGGCCCGCGTAGCCCGGTCGTTCACGCGCGCCAGCGTGCCGCCGAATGTGGGGCACGCCCTGACGGTGGCCACGCGCATGCCGGGCACCGCCACATCGATGCCGAACTTCGTCACGCCGAACACCTTGTCGCTCGCATCGAGGCGCGCCATCGGTTTGCCGATCAGCCGGTACTGCTCCGGCGCCTTGAGCTTGACTTCGCCAGGATCGGCCAGCTTGCCGGCCGCCGCCGCGACCTCCCGGTATTTCAGGCTGCGGCGTGTGGCCCGATGGTGGATGACGCCCCGCTCCACCACGCACGCATCGGCCGCCACGTTCCACCGCGCGGCAGCAGCGCTTACCAGCAGCGCCCGGGCGACCGCACCGGCCTGGCGCAGCTCCGTGAACGTGCTGCGCGTGCTGGTCGAGCCGCCGGTGATCTGGCCGGCCAGCAGCCGCATGCCGTACAGCGCCTCGTTGGCGGGCGCGTGTTCGACCTGGATCTGGTCCAGGTCGACATCCAGCTCCTCCGCCAGCAGCATGCACGAGCCCGTGTAGATGGCCTGGCCCATTTCCACCATCGGCATCACCAGCCGGATCGCGCCATCGGCATCGATGCGCACGAACGCGTTGGGGGCAAACGGCGGCGCACCATCCGCCGCCGCCGCCGCCGCATCGCCGGGCTGGCGATGCGGACTGACGAGGGCCTGCGCGATCTTCGGCGTGCCCAGCCAGACGAAGGCCACGGCCAGGCCACCCGCTTTGAGCAGCGTTCTGCGGCCGGCATCGAAGTCCTGTTCGTCCCGCTTCATTGGGCACCTCCGGCGGTGCCATGCGGGATCGCCTGGGTGGTCTCGATCCGGCCGGTGGCCGCCTGCTTGATCGCCGCGCGGATGCGGAGATAGGTGGCGCAGCGGCAGATGTTGCCGGACATGGCCGCATCGATATCGGCATCCGTCGGTGCCGGGTTCCGCTGCAGCAGTGCGGCGGCCGACATGATCTGCCCGGACTGGCAGTAGCCGCATTGCACCACGTCCACCGCCAGCCATGCCTCCTGGATGCGCTTGCCGCTGTCGGTGCCATTGACGGCCTCAATGGTCGTCACCTTGCGCTTCCCGACCGACGCGACCGGCAACACGCAGGAGCGCACCGGATTGCCATCGACATGAACGGTGCAGGCACCGCACTGCGCGATGCCGCAACCGAACTTGGTGCCGGTCATGCCCAGCGTATCGCGCAGCACCCACAGCAGCGGTGTATCGCCGGGGACGTCGGCGACCTGCCGTTGTCCGTTTACTTCCAGTGTGTAAGGCATCGTGCGTTTTCCTCTCGAGCTCAGCCATATTCCAGGGCGCAGCGGGCCGTGTCGGCCTGATGCGTGTCTTGAGAAAATGGTAACTGTGCGCGCCGGCGGCGGCCATACGCCAAGCGGATCGTTGTCCGATCCCTCCTAGGGGTAGCAAATCGCTCACCGGTGACGTTCGATGCGGCGTGCGGGTCAGGCGGTGGGGGTGGTTATTGGAGAGACTTTTCCGGAGAGCGTGCACTTATAATGGCAGACGCCGCGGATCAGCAGATCTGAAAATTCGCCCGTACTGCGTACGGCACTCTCCCCCGCAATGAACGCTTATCAAAATTTCCTGGACTTCTTTTCCATGTGTAATAAGGAGAGGCTGGATGGTCTGAACGAAGGTCATTTCAGCGCCATGACGCACCGGGAAAGAGATCAGGCATTCGACTTCCTGCTGGAGAGAATCAGGGTGACTGGCGGCTCCCGGGAGTCCATTAACGGATTGTTCGCGGCAGACTACGGCCGCGCCGCTGGTCCGGTTGCCCGCTTGCTGGCGGAAGGGAAATTGAGTAGCGAGGCGCAAATTGCAGCGGCATCCAGGCTTTGGGGTGGTCAGGACAATGACAAGCTGTTGGCGATTTTCATCGAATACATGGCAAGCCCGGATGCCGGCTTACGAGAGATGGCCGTCGGCAGTGTTCCCGTTACCCGTTTCACGAAAGATCTGGAAGCGGCACTGCGGAATATGATACGCAGCGAACCCAAACGACTGGGGCGAATACACGCTGTAAATGCACTCCTGGAACTCTATGGTGTGACGAAAGAATCGACCGACAGGAAAGCATATATGGCAGTCTACCGGGGCTTGCATAGCGACGATGCGCAGGAGAAGGAAACAGCCTTGCGATGGCTGGATAATTTGTATGAAGGCTAGCGTAAAGCCGAATCATCCGGGGTCGCAGCATCGCATCCGTCGTTCGATGCAGGCGACCGCACGATGCCGAAGTGCGCCGGAATGACAGCACCCTTCGATACCTTCAGATGCCCATGGCGCGGTCCGTGCCGGCCGTACTTCGTTGTCTGCACTGGAACTCTGCCGCGATATGGAGCCTGATCACGGCAACGCACAGCTAGCCCTCCTGCTGAAGCGGAGCTGACCCCGCCCCCGCGGCGAACCTCTCCACCAGAAAATCCACAAACACCCGCACACGCGCCGGCATCGTCGCGCCGCCGATGAACACGGCGTGAAACGCTTCGCGGTCCTGCGGATTGAACGCCTCGAGCAGCGGCACCAGGCGGCCGCTGTCGATGTCATCCTGCACCGTGAACCTGCCGCCGCGCGAGATGCCCACGCCCAGGCGGGACAGTTGCGACAGCGCCTCGCCGCTGTTCGCCGCGATGGTGCCGTGCAGGTCGAGCGTGAAGTCGCGGCCGTCGCGGCGGAAGGGCCACGGGGCTTCGGTGCGGCGGAACGTGAAGCCCAGACAGTTGTGGCGATGCAGGTCTTCCGGCACCTGCGGCGCGCCGTGGCGGGCCAGGTAGTCGGGCGACGCGACGATCACGCGGCCCGTCTCGCCCAGCCGGCGCGCGGTGAGTGGACTGTCGGGCAGTGCGCCGAAGCGGATGGCCACGTCGGCCTGGCCGCCCAGGATGTCGAGCACCTGGTCGCTGAGGATCAGGTCGATGAGGATGCCCGGATAGCGGGCCGTGAACGCCTTGAGCATCGGCACGATCGCGATGCGTCCGTGCGCCAGCGAGGCGGTGACGCGGATCCGGCCGCTGGGCACGGCCTGGTCGGCGATCGATTCCTCTACCTCGGCAATGTCGGCCAGGATGCGGTGCGCCGCGCGCAGATACGTCTCCCCTTCGACCGACAACTGCAGGGTGCGCGTGGTGCGCACCAGCAGACGCGTGCCCAGCCTTTCCTCGATACGCGCGACGATGCGGCTGACCGCCGACGGCGTCAGTCCCAGCGTGCGCGCGGCGCCCGACAGGCTGCCGTCCTTGGCGATCTGCGCGAACACGCGCATTTCGCCGGATTGACCACTGACATCCATATTTGTGAATTTCTGGCAAAGGTGTTTCGCCGTATCGGGGCTGTTTCCCCGGAGTGACGCCAATTATACTGCGCCATTCACTAATAGGATCATCCCATGCGCATCCCTCTCCCCCTGCTCGCCCTGGCCATCGGCGCCTTCGGCATCGGCGTCACCGAATTCGCCCCGATGGGCATGCTGCCCGCGATCGCCACCGATCTCGGCGTCACCATTCCCGCCGCCGGCATGCTGGTCAGCGCCTACGCCATGGGCGTGCTGATCGGCGCGCCGCTGCTGACGCTCACCACGACCAAGGTGCCCCGCCGCACGCTGCTGATCGCGCTGATGGGCATTTTCACGGTCGGCAACCTGCTGTCCGCCTTGGCCGACAGTTACGCCACGCTGATGGCTGCCCGCATTCTCACGTCGTTCAACCATGGCACATTCTTCGGTGTCGGCTCGGTGGTTGCCGCCAGCGTGGTGGCGCCGGAACGCCGCGCCGGTGCGGTCGCCACCATGTTCCTCGGCCTGACGATTGCCACCATCGGCGGCGTGCCGCTGGCCACCTGGGTGGGCGAAACGATCGGCTGGCGTACCGCGTTTGCGGGCGTCGCCGTGCTGGGCGCGTTTGCCATGGTGGCGCTGCGCTTCGCGCTGCCGGACCTGCCGGCAACCAGCGGCGGCAATATCAAGGCGGAGCTGAAAGTGCTCGTGCGCGGTCCCGTGCTTGGCGCGCTGCTGCTGACGGTGCTGGGTTCGAGCGCCATGTTCACGGTCTTCACCTACATCGTGCCGATCCTGCGCGAGGAGGCCCACGCTTCCACGGCATTCGTGACCGCCATGATGATGCTGTTCGGCGTCGGCATGACGATCGGGAACGTGTGGGGCGGCAAGGCGGCGGATCGCGCGCCGACGCGCACGCTGGTGGTGTCGCTCGTGGCACTGGCTGCCGCGCTGGTGGTATTTGCCGGCGTGATGCGCCTGCCGGCCGCCGCCGCGGTAACCATCCTGGTGTGGGGCATCGCCAGCTTCGCCATCGTGCCGCCGCTGCAGATGCGCGTGATGGAAGCGGCCGCCGATGCGCCGAACCTGGCATCTGCCATGAATATCGGCGCCTTCAACCTGGGCAACGCGATTGGCGCGGCGCTGGGCGGCGGCGTGATCGACACGGGTTTCGGCTATCCCACCGTGGCACTGGCCGGCGCAGCGATGGCCGCCAGCGCGCTCGCGATGATGGCCTTGCAGCGGCGTCAAATGGCCACGCGCGGCCAGTAATCCAGCGACCGCAGGCGGTAGTCGATGCTGCCGAAATCGAAGTTCATCGCACCCGGCGTCGTCACGTACAGCACGGCGCGGGCCAGCGGGGCGAACTCCGCGTAGAAGTGCTGGGTGGATTTGACGACGATCACGCGCTTGTCCGCCAGCGTGATGCCCAGCCCGGTGAACACCTCGGTGCTGTAGGTCTGCGTGCGGACCGACGACAGCACGATTTGCAGCCCGTTGGCCGCCTCGACCCAAACGCAGGTGCCCAGTCGCTCGCGCACACCCAGCGCGTTCTGGCTGTGGTTCTCGACCACGGCGCGAATCACCACGCGCAGATCCACCGGCGTTCCCGACGCCGGCCCGCATTTGCCGCCAATGCGCAGATCGAGTTCCGCGCCCACGCCGGCGTTCTGGCAGATGTGCACGGCGCCGAGATCCCAGATTGCCCCCACCGCCGCATTCGCCACTTGCCGTTCGACGATCCGCTGCAGGATGAAGGTGCTGTCGCAGGCGGCGCCGCCGCCCGGATTGTCGGCCACGTCGGCCAGCACCACCGGCCCGTCGCCGGCCTCCAGTGCGACATCGAGTGCGACATCGATGCTGTCGGCATGCGCGCGCGCGGCTTCGCGCAGTTCCCGGAACTCGCGACCCAGCTGGTCGGCCAGCGTGCGGGCCAGTGCCGGATCGTTGTCGGTGACGACCCACAGCTTGGCGCCCGCCTCGGGCACGTCGCCCCACGGGAAGCCATGCCCGAGCGACACCGACAGCACGCCGGGCTGCGCCTCGACGGCCTGCATGCGCTGCACGAACGACGCCATCGGCTCGCGCGTGGTCTGCCACAGACCGACCATCCGGCAGTCGAACACCGCGGAAACAGGCCGCAGCCTTCCTTCCGCCGTACCGGCCAGTATGCGGTACAGTTCCAGCGCGCGAGGCTGCGCATCGACGTGCGGGTATTCCTTGAACGCGATGATCGCATCCGCCGACTCGTGCATCAGCGCCGTGTAATGGCAATGCAGGTCCAGCTCCGCGCCGATGGGCACGTCCGGTCCCACGATGGCGCGGATGCGCGACAGCAGGTCGCCTTCGCAATCGTCGTAGCCTTCGGCTGCCATCGCGCCGTGCAGCATCAGCTGCACCGCATCGACGGGAAGCGCGGCGCGCAGGTCGGCCAGGATTTCATCGCGCAGCGCTTCGTAGACCCGCCGCACCGTGCGGTTGGCCGGCTGCGCCAGCGCGCAGATGCTCTCGACGACTTCGTGGCCGTCGCCTTCCATCAGCGTGCGCAGGTAGTGCATCAGCGCGCCCATGCCTTCCGGCGCGCGGCGGCTGGCGTCGCCATGATAAATGCCGTATTCCTCGAAGCCGCCCAATCCGGTCGGCGCGGCGGCAAAGGTATTCGTTTCGGTGACCAGTTCGGCCAGGAAGAATTTCATCTCAGTCCTCCACGCGTTCGAAGTGCAGGTGGCGGGTGCGCAGCGTGTTGACGCGCAGGCCGGTTACCCTGCCCCCGCTGCGCTCCACGTGCAGCGTGCCGCCCAGCGCGGCCAGCTGGCCGGTGTACTGCCAGCCGAAGATGTCGGCCGAATAGGCCTTCAGCACCAGCACGTTCGGCCCGTATTCGCTGGCGATCCGCACCAGCAGCGCGTCGCCAGCGAATTCGATCACGGCCTGCGCATGCAGGTCCGGCACGCGGTAGCGGCCCACCAGCGGCTTGCCCGCTTCAGCGAGCGGCGGCGTCGCCGGCAGCTTTTCAAGCCGATGCAGCGTGCCGGCTTCATCCAGCTCCAGCGTCTGCGGCGCGATCCCGTCCGCGGCCAGCGGCTCCATCCTCACGCGGTACGGCCCTGTCACCGTGCGGCTGAATGCGAGGGACAAGGCGCCCTGCTCCTCCCGCGCGGGAATCGCCGGCGAATTGTGGATGATGAAACCCAGCTTGCCGTCCGCGTCGCCGAAGCCGAACACCATGTCGGCCGTTGGCGACGCGTACAGCGCGCCGACCAGCGGCTTGAAGGCCGCACTGGCCGCGATGGTTTCGGCGGGCTGGGTGAATGCCTCCTCGCCCAGCACGGCCTCGATCACCTTGTTGGCCAGCTCGCCCACGTTCACCGGCGCGCCGTTCGACAGGATGATGATGTCCAGCGCATGCGCCGGCACGGTCAGCATCTGGCAGGTGCCGCCGATCACCGTGCCGCCGTGGTGAATGACGTCCACGCCACGGTACTGTTCTACGAGCAGGCCCAGCGAATAGCCGGTGGCAACGCCGTTGTTCAGGCGTACGGGCGTCAGCAGTTGCTGCCAGCTTGCTTCGCTGCCCACCGTATGCGGGCCGCGCAGGTGGGCCAGCCAGCGCAGCATGTCGTCGATGGTCGAGATGATGGCGCCCTCGGCGCGCACCTCTTCGCTGGGGAAGATGCCCCGCCGGTATGTGCCGTCCGGCTGCGCCACGTGCATCGTCGCCACGCCCTGGTGGATCTCGAAGTCGCTGGGCACGGACAGCGTGTCGTGCATCGCCAGCGGCGTGAAGATGCGCTCCTTTAAAAACTGCTCGAACGGCACACCGCTCGCACGCTCGATCGCCAGCGACAGCAGGTGGTAGCCGCCATTGTTGTAGATCATCTTCTCGCCGGGCGGGAAGTTGACGTCGCGCTGGCGCGCCTGCACGGCCAGTCCCTCGCCCTTCGGCTTGATGGTCAGGCCGGCCGCGACGAAGCCCACGTCGAGGCTGTCGCGGATGCCGCTCGTGTGCGCCATGAACTGGCGCAGCGTGGGTTCGTGCGGGCCGGCGGGCAGTTCCGGCACATAGGCGCGTACGCCGGTGTCGAGATCGAGCTTGCCCTCTTCCGCCAGCAGCAGCGCCGCCAGGCTGGCGACGTGCTTGCTGGTGGAGCCGATGCGCATGCGCGTCCACGGCGTATTGGCGACGCCATGCTCGATGCTGGCCAGACCGAAGCCGCGCCGGTAGATCGGCTTGCCGTGCAGTGCCACGCCGACCACGAGGCCGGGCGCGTCGCCGCGGTTCACCGGCTGGAACAGTGCATCAAGCTTCGCAACGAAATCGCTCATCTGGTTTCCCCTGTCTGGATGGTTCCGGCAACGCGCATCGCCCGCACGAAGGCGGCCGTCGCGCAGACGCTGGTGATGAAGCCCACGCAAGTGAGCGGCATGATGATGCTGCGGTCCTGCCCGAATGCCTGCGCGGCCAGGCTGACGAGCAGCGGCGCGATGCCATACGCCGCAATGCCCATCACGGCCACGACGAGGCTCAGGCAGATGCCGCGCAATTCATTGGGCAGCAAGATCATGATGGCGGCCGTCGAGGCGACGTTGGCGCAGGCCCCGGCCGTCAGCAGGATGGTCAGCAGGACCGCAAACCCGCCGACGCCCGGCATGATCGGGAACAGCGCGGCCGGCACGGATATGGCGCTGGCGATCACGGCGCTCGTCAGCACGCCCGCACGCCCCCGCTTGCGCTGGCCCACATCGGCGGCAAACCCGCCCAGCACGGCGCCGACGACGCCGGAGCCCAGGTTCAGCAATCCCATCCACACGCCGAAGTCGGCCGGCGTCTGGTGGAACTGGCGCGTCAGCACCGGCACCGCCCAGATCGACGCGGCCGCATCGGCCATGCCCACGGTGACCAGCCCGCCCACCAGCGGCAGCAGGAAGCGGCGGTAAGTCCACAGTGCGCGCAGCGCATCGGCCAGCCGGCCGCTCGGCGTGACACCGGCTTCCTGCCGGGCCGGCTCCCGCATGAACCACACCGGCACCGCAGCGACGAGAATCGCTGCAGCAAAGATCAGCTGCACCACCCGCCACGGCGCGATGGACGACAGCGTGGCCAGCCACGGCAGCAGCATGCCGGCCAGCATATAGGCGGCGGTCGCACCGGCGGCCTGGCCCAGCGACGTGACGGTGATCATCCGGCCCCGCTCGGCCGGCGCGGTCAGGTCGGCCACCAGCGATAACGCGGCCGGCTGCGCCGCCACCACGGTTGCTCCGACCAGCATGCGCGAAAGAAAAGCGGTCGTAAAATCCTGCGCCAGCGCCGTCAGCACGCTGCCCAGCGCGCACAGCAGCGCCAGCACGAACAGCAAGCGCGCCCGGTTGGTGCGGTCGACCAGCCGGCCCAGCGGAATCGACATCAGCGCGGTGGGCAGCGCCAGCGCCATGCCCTGCAACAGTGCGACCTGGTTGTCGCCCAGGCCCAGGTCGGCGCGCACCAGCTCCTGCACGGGGCTCAGAACATAGCGCGCCGCCGTGCCGGTGAACAGGGCCAGCGTGATCAGGCCGATGGCGGCATTGCGGCCCGCGCCGCGCGGTGCCACGGCGGCATCGATGGAGACGGAGACCGGCATGGCCCGCTCAGTAATTCAGGTTCCACGTGATCAGCTGACCCACCAGGCCGATCCACACGACACCAAGCAAGGCCAGCGCGACGACGACGCCCCAGGTCCGCGCCAGCCGCGACGCGTCGGTGCGCAGCATGCGCCACGCGGCCCACACGGCGGCTATGGCCGCAGCGACTGCCAGCAGGCCGCTCAGCTCCATCGCGCCGATCAGCCAGTCGTTGGCCGTGCTGTAGATGCCCAGGTCGGTGCTGAGGACGGGCTTGATCAGGATGAACCAGGCCAGCAGGTAGACAGCGGAGACGGCCACGGCGATGTACTGGATCTTGCGGAGCCGCCGCAGTCCGGCCGAGGCGCCGCTGGTGGCCCGGTCGGCGCGGCGCAGCAATGCACCGAGGGGCCACAGCACCAGCGTGACGACGATGACCAGCAGCGACAGCGTCAGCACCGTCAGGTTCAGCGGCGCCGAGCGCGCGAACGATGCCTGCTGCAGCACGGAGACGGGGTTCTCGCTGTCGATCACCGTCTTCACGCCGTTCACATCTTTTAGCGCCAGCATCTGCGTGCCGCCCACCTTGCGCCACAGTTGCGGGCCCACTTCGCGGAATGTGGCCGGTTCGCCCGCCGGGCCGCTCGGCGCCTTGATCGTGCCGTCCTCATTGGCCGTGATGACGGCCTGCTCCAGCAGATAGAGCACGGTCAGGAACCCGTGTTCGACGCGGCGCGAGCTTTCATAGCGTCCCGCGATGCGCTGCGCATCGTCCTTCGCCGTGGGCAGCGCGGGAGCATCGACGACAGCGGCCACCGGGAAGTAGCGGTCCATGAAACCGTCGAACAGCTCCTTGCGGGCGCCATACACGGCGGCATCCTTGCCGCGGCTGTTGAACGAGAAGAAGATGCCGACGCCCTCCTGCGGCAGCAGATTGCACTCGGTATGGAACACCACCGTATCGCCGCCGTGGCCGATCACGGTGCGGCCGTTCTGCTGGCCGGAGAAGAAGCCGTGCGCCATCACGCCGAAGCCCGGCAGGCTGGTCTCGCTGGGGCTGTGCATCAGCGCCGTGGTGGCGGGATTGAGCATCGCGTAGCCATCCAGGCTGCCCTGCTGCAGGTGGGCCAGCATGAAGCGGCCCATGTCGGCGGCCGTGGCGCTGACGCTGCCCGCCGGCGCCGTGATCACCAGTTCGAAAGCCGATGGTTCCTCGCTGGCCGTCCGATACCCCTGGCTCGCCAGCGGCTGGAATTTCGCCGGCAGCGGCTGTTCGAACGTGGAATGCTGCATGCCCAGCGGGTGGAAGATGTGCCGTTCGACATACTTTTCAAACGGCTCGCCGGACACGCGCTGCACGATATAGCCGGCCAGCGCCACGCCATAGTTCGAATACCCCGGTGCCTCGCCCGGTGCGAACAGCATCGGCCGTGGATGCTGTTTCAGGTACTGCTCGGTGGTCTGCGCGGTTTTCGGATCGTAGCTGAGCAGATCCTTTAACCCCTCCTCGAAGCCCGCCCGGTGGTTCATCAGGTGGCGCATCGTGATCGGCTTGCCGAACGCTTCGTCGATGCGGAAATCCAGGTAGTCGTTGACGTTCCGGTCCAGGTCGATCTTGCCCTGCTGGACCAGCTGCATCACGGCCGTCCACGT
>DKJA01000016.1 GCA_002454505.1 Oxalobacteraceae bacterium UBA6704 | reverse complement strand
ACCCCGGGGACAGGCCCCGCACCAACTCTGGCAAATTTCACAAAGAAAGTCCGCCCGCACTATAATAGAAATCCTTCATTGCAGTGCACAACCGGATTTCTGAACATGCATTACGTGTCCACCCGCGCCGACGCTTCGAGCACTTCGGCCGCTTCGCAGTCTCCCGCACAATTCAGCGACATCCTCCTCGGCGGCCTGGCCCCGGATGGCGGCCTGTATCTGCCGGCCGAATACCCGCAGGTGACCGGTGCCGAGCTGGATGCGTGGCGCAAGCTGTCGTATGCCGACCTGGCCTTCGAGATCCTGAAGAAGTTCGCCACCGATATTCCGGAAGCGGACCTGCATGCGCTGACCCGCAAGACCTACACGCCCGAGGTGTACCGCAACGCGCGGCCGGACGACAATGCGAACGACATCACGCCGCTGCGCGTGCTGGAAGAAGAGGGCGGCAACAAGCTGCTGCTGCAGGCGCTGTCGAACGGCCCGACGCTGGCGTTCAAGGACATGGCCATGCAATTGCTGGGCAATCTGTTCGAATACGCGCTGGCGAAGCAGGATGCGCAGCTGAACATCTTCGGCGCCACGTCCGGCGACACGGGCAGCGCGGCCGAATACGCGATGCGCGGCAAGCGCGGCATCCGCGTGTTCATGCTGTCGCCGCACAAGAAAATGAGCGCGTTCCAGACGGCGCAGATGTTCAGCCTGCAGGACCAGAACATCTTCAATATCGCCGTCGAAGGCGTGTTCGATGACTGCCAGGACATGGTCAAGGCAGTGTCGAACGACCTGGAATACAAGGCGCGCCACAAGATCGGCACCGTCAATTCCATCAACTGGGCCCGCGTGGTGGCGCAGGTGGTGTACTACTTCCGCGGCTACCTGGCCGCGACGACGTCGAACGACCAGAAGGTGTCGTTCACCGTCCCGTCGGGGAACTTCGGCAATATCTGCGCGGGGCACATCGCCCGCATGATGGGCCTGCCGATCGACAAGCTGGTGGTGGCAACCAACGAAAACGACGTGCTGGACGAATTCTTCCGCACCGGGATCTACCGCGTGCGCAAGGCCGCCGAGACGCATCACACGAGCAGCCCGTCGATGGACATCAGCAAGGCGTCGAACTTCGAGCGCTTCATCTATGACCTCGTCGGTCGCGATGCCGCGCGCGTGAAAGCGCTGTTCGCGAAAGTGGAAACGGATGGCGGCTTCGACCTGACGGGCGGCCCGGGCAGCGATGGCGACGAATTCGCCCAGGTCGCGAAGTATGGCTTCAAGTCCGGCAAGTCCACGCACGACGACCGGCTGCAGACGATCCGCGACGTGGCCGACGATTACGGCATCGTCATCGACACGCACACGGCGGACGGCATCAAGGTCGCCCGGCAGTTCATCGAAAAAGGCGTGCCGATGATCGTGCTGGAAACGGCGCTGGCGGCCAAGTTCAACGAAACGATCCTGGAAGCGCTGGGCGACGACGCCGAGCGGCCGGCCGGTTTCGAGGACATCGAGTCGCTGCCGCAGAAGTTCACCGTGATGCCGCCGGACGTGGACAAGATGAAGGCGTACATCGCCGCCAATACCGGGCTGTGAACATGGAACGCAAGCCGATGCTGACCGCCGCCGAAGCCCGCGACTTCCTGCTGGGCGCCTGCCGCCCGGTGACCGACATCGAGATGGTGCCGACGCTGGAGGCGAACAACCGCGTCGTGGCGGTCGACTGCATCTCGGCCATCGACGTGCCGGGCAAGGACAATACGCAGATGGACGGCTACGCGGTGCGCGCGGCCGATTGCGCCGGCGGCGAAGCCGTGCTGCGCGTGTCGCAGCGCATTCCCGCCGGCCATGTGGGCACGGTGCTGGAACCCGGCACGGCGGCGCGCATCTTCACGGGCGCGTTCATTCCGCAAGGCGCGGATGCCGTCGTGATGCAGGAACAGTGCGAGGCCAACGGCGACATGGTGACGATCCGCCATACGCCGCTGCCGGGCGAATGGATACGCCGCGCCGGCGAGGATATCGCCACCGACAGCGTCATCATTCGCGCCGGCACGCGGCTGCGCAGCCAGGAACTGGGGCTGGCCTCGTCGGTCGGGCTGGCGCAGGTACCCGTCGTGCGGCGCCTGCGCGTGGCCGTGTTCTTCACCGGCGATGAGCTGACGATGCCGGGCGAGCCGCTGGAACCGGGCGGCATCTACAACTCCAACCGCTTCACGCTGCGCGCGCTGCTGGAAAACCTGGGTTGCGACATCCAGGACTTCGGCATCGTGCCGGATACGCTGGCCGCCACGCGCGACGTGCTGCGCAAGGCGGCAGCGGACAGCGATCTGATCATCACTTCCGGCGGCGTGTCCGTTGGCGAGGAAGACCATGTGAAGCCGGCCGTCGAGGCGGAAGGAAAGCTGAACATGTGGCAGATCGCCATCAAGCCGGGCAAGCCGCTGGCGTTCGGCGAGGTGGGCAATGCGTTCTTTGTCGGCCTGCCGGGCAATCCCGTGTCGAGTTTCGTCACGTTCCTGATGTTCGTGCGGCCGTTCCTGCTGAAGCTGCAGGGCGCGCAGGTGCGGGCGCCGCTGACGTTTGCCATGCGTGCGGACTTCGACTGGAAGGGCGACCGCCGCAACGAATTTTTACGCGCACGGGTGAACGATGCCGGCGGGCTGGAACCGTTCCGCAACCAGAGCTCGGGCGTGCTGACGTCCACCGCCTGGGGCGATGGCCTGATCGACAATCCGGCCAATCAGGCGATCCGCGCCGGCGACACCGTGCGTTTCATCCCGTTTTCCGAACTGCTGTACTGATATGCAAATCCACCTGAAATTCTTTGCCAGCGTGCGCGAAGCGCTGGGTACGTCCGGCGAGACGGTCGATGTGCCGGCCGATGTGGCCACCGTGGGCGCCGTGCGCGATTACCTGATTGCGCGGGGCGGCGCATGGGCCGAGGCGCTGGGCGAAGGCCGCGCGCTGCGGATGGCCTGCAACCAGGCGATGTGCGATGGCGCCGCGCCGGTGGCGGCGGGCGCCGAAGTGGCGTTCTTCCCGCCCGTGACGGGCGGCTGACCGGCTTACTTCTTCGGCCGCGGCACCGTCCCGTCGCAGGCGGGGCACACGATGGCCTTGCGATGGCGGCGGTAGGCCGAGCCGACGAACAGCGCGGCGGCCACCGCGGCCCATAATGCGGCGCTGGCAATATCGGCCGGCGCCGTGGTGCCCTTGAACCACTCCACGGCGGCCAGGATGGCAAACAGCGGCACCGCCGCCAGCAGGTAACGCTTGATCCAGTATTTGATACCGTCAGCTGCACCCATCGCATTTCTCCCCGAATTGCCTCAGTCGATCGTGCCAGTATGCCGTAGTGCGGCGCCGATTGCACTACAATGCTGCACCTTATGACTACCCCTATCCAACGTCCCCTTGTCGCCATCGTCGGCGGCGGTCCCGCCGGGCTGATGGCCGCGCAGGAATTGGCGGCCGGCGGCACCTGCGACGTCCACGTGTACGATGCGATGCCTTCCGTCGGCCGCAAATTCCTGCTGGCTGGCCGCGGCGGCATGAACATCACGCATGCCGAAGACTACGCACAGTTCGTGACCCGTTACGGCGCGCGCAGAGCGGCATTGCGGCCGCAGCTCGACGCGTTCGGCCCGCACGCGGTGCGCGACTGGGTGCATGGGCTGGGCATCGAGACCTTCGTCGGCAGCTCCGGCCGGGTGTTCCCGACCGAAATGAAGGCGGCGCCGCTGCTGCGCGCGTGGCTGCACCGGCTGCGCGAAGCGGGCGTGCAGTTCCATCAACGGCACCGCTGGCTGGGCTGGCAGGATGGCGCGCTGCGCTTCGGTACGCCGGACGGCGAGGTGCTGGTGCATGCCGATGCCGTCGTGCTGGCACTGGGCGGCGGCAGCTGGGCGCGGCTCGGTTCGGACGGTGCCTGGGTGCCGCTGCTGGCGGAACGCGGCGTCGATGTGGCGCCGCTGGTGCCGTCGAACTGCGGCTTCGACGTTGGCTGGAGCGGCCATTTCTCCGGCAAGTACGCTGGCGAACCACTGACCACCGTGGCGGCCAGCTGGATCGACGGCAGCGGCCAGCGCGTGCGGCGGCAGGGTCAGTTCGTCGTTACCGCAACGGGTGTCGAGGGAAGCCTGATCTATGCGATGTCCGCGCCATTGCGCGACCAGATCGCCGCCAGCGGCAGCGCCGTCATCGAACTGGATCTGCTGCCCGACCTGCCGGCGGAGCGCGTGCTGGCGGAGGTGACGCGGCCGCGTGGATCGCGTTCGCTGGCCAGCCACCTGCAGGGCCGGCTCGGCATCCGCGGCGTCAAGGCGGGGCTGCTGCATGAGTGTCTCGGCAAGGATGCGTACAACGATCCGGTGCAGCTGGCCGCCGCACTAAAGGCGCTGCCGGTGACGCTGCGCGCGCCGCGCCCCATCGACGAAGCGATCAGCAGCGCCGGCGGCGT
>DKJA01000154.1:83206-83603 GCA_002454505.1 Oxalobacteraceae bacterium UBA6704 | reverse complement strand
CAGACCCTGTTTTACAGGCAATGTTGCTGAAAAACGGGCGCAACCCGTTTTTTGCGTGCGGAATTGCGGTATATTGTTCGATTGGCCAGCCATACGGAAATCGGGCGGACATCCTTGACACGGATCTACCCAGCCCCCATAATGCTTGCCGTTGCGGTGATATAGCTCAGCTGGTTAGAGCACAGCACTCATAATGCTGGGGTCGGTGGTTCAAGTCCACCTATCACCACCAGGAATTCCAGGAGATGGCCTGACCGGCAACGGCACAGGCCATTTTCTTTTCAGTACCAAGTACAGGTGATATAGCTCAGCTGGTTAGAGCACAGCACTCATAATGCTGGGGTCGGTGGTTCAAGTCCACCTATCACCACCAGATGCAAGCAAAAAGGCCCCGCTG
>DKJA01000154.1:0-82985 GCA_002454505.1 Oxalobacteraceae bacterium UBA6704 | reverse complement strand
CAGCGGGGCCTTTTTGCTTGGTGGACTGCAGGTCTACTTCTCGTCCAGCTTGTCGACGTGATTCGCCCGCACGATCGGCTTCGGCGCGGTGCCGGCACGCCCGGCGGCGAACGATGCTTCCGTCAGCGGCACCACCGGCACTGCCGTCTTGCGCACTTTCGCTACCTGCGATGCCGTCGTCGTGCCGCCATGGTTGCCCCAGCTGGTCTGGATGAAGTTGACCACCTGCGCCACCTGTTCATCGTCCAGCTCCTTCGCATACGGCGCCATCGTCAGTGCCGATGGTGCCGAACGCGTGGACGGCACCGCGCCGCCGGACAGGATGATGTTGATGGCCGACGTCGCATCCGTCGTCTGCAGCACGGCATTGCCGGCCAGCGCCGGGAAGGCCGTGTCGTAGCCCTTGCCGTCGGAACGGTGGCAGCCGGCGCACTTGTTCAGGTACAGCAGCGCGCCATCCGAGCCGGGCTTGCCGTGGAAAAGCGCCTGCGCCACTTTCGGGTCCGCCGCGAACGGCTGCGCGCCATTCGCGGGCGGCAGCGATTTCAGGTAGACGGCGATGCTGGCCAGGTCGGCGTCGCTCAGGTATTGCGTCGACTGCGCCACCACGTCGTTCATCGCGCCGAACGACGCCGTGTGACCCGTGCGGCCCGACTTCAGGAAGGCAACGATGTCCTTCTCGGTCCACTGCCCCAGCCCGCCGCCGTGCTCGTTGCGCAGCGACGGCACGGTCCAGCCGTCGATGACGGCGCCGCCGGCCAGGTACTCGCTGTTGCCGATGCCGGTCAGCGCCTTTTCCTGCATGCCCACGCCGCGCGCCGTGTGGCAGGCGCCGCAATGGCCCAGGCCTTCGACGAGGTAGGCGCCGCGCAACGCCTGCGCGTTGACGACCGAGCTGGCCGACGCCTTGTACGGCTGCGGCGTGGGCGCGAACACCCATCGCCACACCGTCAGCGGGAAGCGCATCGACAGCGGCCACGGAATATCCGCCTTGCGGGTGGGCGTCGGGTCGGCCTGCACGCCGTGCATGAAGAACGCGTACAGCGCCTGCATGTCCGGCTCGCTCAGGCGCGAGTACGACGGATACGGCATCGCCGGATAGACCGTGTAGCCGGCCTTGGTGACGCCGGTGCGCATCAGCCTGTCGAAATCGGCAAAGCTCCAGTCGCCGATGCCGGCCTGCTTGTCCGGCGTGATGTTGGACGAATAGACCTTGCCGATCGGCGTCGTCATGCCCAGCCCGCCGGCGAACGGCTTGCCGCCATGGACGCTGTGGCAGGCGAAGCAATCGCCGGCGCGCGCCAGGTATTCGCCCTGCTTGATCAGTTGCTGGTCTGGAGCAGAAGCGGCCCAGCTCGCGGTGGCGGCCAGCGCCAGCCCGGCTGCCAGCAGCCTTGTCATAAATTGTTTTTTCATCGTGAACTCAGGCGGCAACGAGGGGACGGGGATCGTGCAGGTACTGCTCGCGGATCGCTTTGGCAGCCCAGTACGTCAGCGCGGCGGCCAGGCCGGTCGGGTTGTAGCCGATACCGACCGGGAACACGCTGGAGCCGACGGCAAACACATTGTGCACATCCCAGCTTTGCAGGTAGCGGTTGAGCACGCTGATCTGCGGATCGGTGCCCATCGCCGTGCCGCCCGCCCAGTGGGTGGTCTGGTAATTGCGCAGGTCCAGGTGGTCGCCGAAATCCTTGACGGCCACGTGGATCGATTGCGGCTTCATCGCCTTCGCCACGTCCAGCATCTTGCCCGTCACGTAGCGGCTCATCTTGATGTCGTTGTCCTTCCAGTCGAAGGTGAAGCGCAGCAGCTTCTGGCCGAACTGGTCGGTGTAGGTGGGGTCGAGATCCACATAGCAGTCGCGGTACACCATGTTCGCGCCGTGCACATCGAACGACACCGTGTTGGCATAGTTATCCTTGACCGCCCGCTTCCAGCCCGCGCCCCACGTCGGCGTGCCGTTCGGCACGGGGATGCCGGCGATCGGCTTCACGCCGGCCGGGTTGCACCAGGCGGGCGAACCGCCGACGAAGCCCAGCGGACCATGGTCGAAGTTGTCGCCGTTATAGTCGTCCACCGCCACGCCGTTGCCGCCGGAGCCGATGAACGGGTTGGTATTCTTGTCCGGGCCGAAGAACATCTGCACCGTGGACATCGTCTGGTAAGCGATGTTGCGGCCGACGACGCCGGTATTGCTGACCGGGTCGTACGGCTTGCCGATGCCCGACAACAGGAACAGGTGGGCATTGTTGTACGCGAAGGTACTGGCGATGACGAGACCGGCCGGCTGTTCGACCGTCTTGCCGTCCGCATTCACATAGGTGACGCCGGTGGCTTTCTTCCTGCTGCTGTCGAGATCGATGCGCAGCACATTGCAGTTCGGCCGCAGCTCGAAATTGGCGGTGCGGCGCAGCGCCGGCATGATGTTGACCTGCGGCGAGGCCTTCGAATAGTTGTAGCAGGCGAAGCCGGAGCAGAAGCCGCAGAAATTGCACGGCCCCATCTGGCAGCCATACGGATTGACGTAAGGCTGCGATGCGTTCGACGATGGTGCGACGAAAGGATGCAGGCCCACGTCCTGCGCGGCCTTCTGGAACAGGTGCGCCGTGTACGGCACCTTCTGCGGCGGCAGCGCGTAATGGTCGGAGCGGCTCGGCTCGAAGAAATTGCCTTCGCCAACCACTTTACCGCCCACGCGGTAGGCCACGCCGGACGTGCCGAACACTTTCTCGACGAAGTCGAAGTGCGGCTCCAGCTCCTCGAAGGTGACGCCGAAATCCTGGATCGTCATGCCTTCCGGGATGAACTTCTTGCCGTAGCGCTTTTCGTAGTGCGTGCGCAGCTGCAGCTCTTCCGGCAGCACGCGCCAGTGCTGGCCGGACCAGTGCAGGCCCGCGCCGCCGACGCCCGTGCCCGGCTTGAACGCGCCGATCTGGCGGTACGGCACGGCCACGCCGGTGACGGCATGGCGGAACGTAAACGAACTCTTCGACATGTCCTGGAACAGCTTGGTGCGCTGGATGTAGGTCAGTTCGTCCAGCGTTTTCGGGTAAGCCCCGTCCGGATACGTGTCGTGGAATGCACCGCGCTCGAGCGCCAGCACTTCCATGCCCGCTTCGGTCAGCTCCTTGGCCATGATGGCGCCCGTCCAGCCGAAGCCGACAATGACGACCTCGACCGGTTTCATCTTGATGTCTGCCATGGTATTTCCTTATGCGATGGAGGCCGGCGGCAGCGGATACTTCGTGCCGTACTGCTCCACCCAGTCCATATAGTCGCCGCGCGCGCCGGGGAAGTTGATCATCTTCCAGGCCGCCATGCCCTTGTTGCCGCCGTGAACGGGGTCGCTGAAATACCCTTCGCGGGTGTTCTGCAGCACCTGGCCGAAGAAGGTCTTCGGCGGCACTGCGCCGATGTCCAGCGTGCCCTTTTCCAGCTCGCCGATCAGCGCGTCCTGCTGCGCGGCTTCCAGCTCGGCAAAGGCCTTGCCCAGCTTGCGTTGCGCGGCCTTGTCGAGACCCGGCAGCGCGCTGCGGTACAGCTCGCGCGGCGCCATGCCGAACTGGTAGCCGAATTCCGGCAGCGACGGCACGAACGGCCCCTGCATGAACCACAGCTTGCCGTGCCCGTATGGCGTGTTCATCTGCAGATCGATGAACTCGTGGACGCCTGCTTCGATGGCGCCGGGCCCGTCGTCGTTGGCCGGGATCAGCCGGTCGACCAGCGCCGTCAGCGTGGTCCATTCGGCGGCCGTGAAATAGCCGGGTTTGAATGCGCCGGGTGGCGGAACGCTTGCCGCCACGCCCACGCCGGCGCCGGCCACGAGTGCTACGGCGGGCGCCGCGGTGATGGCCTTGCGCAGGAAACTGCGCCGGTGGGGTGAAATACCAATGACTTTCATGCCTTGCTCCCTGGGTGTGCTTTGCCTGAGATACGCTTTTATTTGCCTGGTACTTGTACGATCGATCTGTACCTAAGCTGTACTTTTCTGTACTTTATAAGTGTCGGCATGATACGCTTCTTTACGATTTTTTGTACATCTCTGAACTAAGTGATGTCACGTAACACTCCCCGTCACGTGCCTTCCCCACGCGCGGCGGCTAGAATAGGCGCCATTGCATCCAAAGAAACGTCATGGACCCAACCTTCCCGTCCTCCGCGGCACCTCCCGCGCAGGATTTCGCGGCCGGCACGCTGGGCGCGCGCGTGGCTGCGGCGCTGCTGAAGAAAATCCACGCCGACGCACTGGCTGTCGGCACCCGGCTGCCGTCGGAGCAGGCGATGGCGGTGCACTTCCAGGTCAGCCGCAACATCGTCCGCGAAGCGATCGCGCTGCTGAAGACGGACGGCATCCTGGAAACCCGCAAGGGCAGCGGCGCCTTCATCCGCCGCCTGCCGGGCACCGGCACGGATGCGCTGACGGAACGGTCGATCGAATCGCTGCTGAACCTGATCGAAGTACGCCGCGGCCTGGAGGGCGAGACAGCGGCGCTGGCGGCGCAGCGCCGTACGCCCGCGCAGCTGCTGGACATCGAGCGGGCCATGCTGCGCATTGAGGCGGCGGTGGCCAACGGGCAGGATGGCGTGGAGGAGGACTTCCGCTTTCACCTGTCGATCGCGCAGGCGACCGGCAACAGTGCGTGGCCGAAGCTGGTGGAAATGTTTGCCGGGCCGATCCGCTCAGCCGTGCAGGTGACGCGCGCCAACGAGGCGCAGCGCGCCGACCTGGCTGCCCAGGTGCTGCACGAGCACCGGCAGATCCTCGCCGCGATCAGCGCCGGCTCGCCCGAGCAGGCACGCGCCGCGGCAATCGAGCACATGCAGGGCGCCGCCGAACGGGTGCGGCAGGCCGACCGGGCATTCTGGCATGGCGATGGCGGTGCCCTGGCGCGGCGGATCGGCGACGCCGGCTGAATCCCGGGCGCGTGCTACGTCGGCATGACCCGGCACGGATCCGCGGCGAGTTCGGCATAGGCAGCGCCGTCGGAGAACGGTTCAGTGGCCGTGAACACGGCGCCCACCAGCGATGGCATTGCCCGTGACGAGATGGCATAGGCGATATTGCCGGGATGACGGCGCGACGGATAGCGGAAGCCATCCACTGCGCCGCCCTGGCCGGCAATGATGCAATCGAGTTGCCAGCCCAGCCATTGGCAGAAGATGTGATCCGGGCTGCGCAGCGCATCGTACAGGCCAAGCTTGCTCGACAGGTCGCCGGACAGATCCAGCAACTGCAGCGGACGGGCAAAGTGCAGCGTCGCGATGAGCGCCTGCTCCGCGCCACGGGCAAACTGGAAGGTCCCCGGGCGGGTCACATCGTTCACGCACAGCCCGGCCTCCCAGGCCGCGGTCAGCACACGGTCGGCAACATAAATCCAGTGGAACGGGAAGGTTCCGTCGACGGCGATGAGCTCTTCGGGCGGACCGAACCGGTAGGCCCGGTTGACCCTGGCCGGCCAGATGGCGGCAGGGTGCCAGGCGGCGCGGACGACGCTCTGCCCCGCAGGCAAGCCGACCATCTCGCGGCACAGCACCTGCCTGAGCAATGCAAGACGCGGCAGGGCTGCAGCGATCCTGTGCGGGACCAGCAAGGACTGGCTGGATGGCATGGCTCACCCGATGATTTCGGCAGGACCTCCAAGGTAATATGAGGCGGCAGCCTGTACCCTGCGCGCGCGCATCACGGCCGACAGATCCAGCAGCTCCTGCTGGCTTGCATGGAGTGCGCCGCGTGTATCGAACGGCTTGCCGGCGAGGACTTCCGCGGGAGACAACTCGTTCAGTTCATCTGCCGCATTGACCCAGAATGCATGAATCCCGCTGCCCGGATGACCGGCAAACCGGGCCAGCACGGGCCCTATCAGTTCCGGCACGGGTTCGACAAACTGCCAGGCGGGGAACTCCTTGCCGATACTGCGGCCGTTCGGCGTGACGCAGTAGAACCGGCCGCTTTCCGCGGCGCGATACAGACTTGCCGGTGACAGGTTGACCCACTCCTGCGCAATTACCTCGGCGGCCTTCAGCCGCGCCGCCGGCAATCTGCCGTGGGCAACCGAATTCCCTGCCGATAGTGTGGCGCGGGCCTCCCTGAGCGCCCGCTTGGCCAGCGTGACGATGCGCTGGCGGTCGGGGCCGTTGGCCAGCTGCTCGACCCGTTGCGTGACCAGCTGCGCAAACTGATCCACCAGGCGCTGGCTGGTTTCGTCGACCGCGGCGAGTCCGCCGACACCGTCGCCTTGTTCTGCAAAATCTGTCATGACGAAATTCCCGGCAAGTACGAGGAGCGACCGAATGGTTCGCGGCATGCGTGCGACAAGGCCGGGGATCATTCATGCCAGTCCGCTGGTACGACACTGCGATACTACGAAGTCATGCTACCGCACTTTATCGAGTTTCTCAAGTATCGCAAAATTCTTGCCAGGCTTCATTCGCGGCCCGGACGTCACGGCAAGTGCTCGCCCGCCACCGCCTCGCCCCCATACATGATCCCGTAAGCCGGCAGCGCCGCGGCGGCACAGGCCAGCATGCGCCGGCCGATCGCCGCCTGCTGCGGGCCGCCGACGCGAACCAGTTCCGTGCCCACCTTGTACTGCGCCGCGTAGCTGTCGTGCATGGCGGCGTAGATGTCGAGGCCGGTGATCGACACGTCCGGCGTGTCAGTGTAGTAGCCGGAGGCGGCCAGCGCGTCGCCCACCGACGAGTACAGCGCGCCGATGCGGTTTTCCTGCATCCATTCCATCAGCCGGATCGTGCGCCACGCCGTCGTCGCATCCGGCGCGCGCCGTTCGCTCAGCAGCTGGAACACCAGCACTTTCGCCAGCCAGTTGCCCTGCTCCGCCGCGCGGAACAGGCCGCGCATCAGCGCCGGGTCGCTGCGGCTGCCGGGCAGCGCGCGCAGATACCCGTCGACCGCCTCCAGCAGCGGCACCGGCCCCACTTCGACCGGCAGCTTGCAGACGAAGCGGCTGGTGTCCTGGCCGGCCGGCACGTCGTGCATCATTTTCGTCAGCACGGCATCGAGCCGCTGGGTCAGTTCCTCGTCGGCGATGCCGGGCGGCGCCGTGCCCAGCCAGGCCAGCTCGTCCTTCGGCGGGCCGGCGCGGCCGCCCGCCGGCAGCAGGCGCGGTGGCGGCGGCGGCATCCAGCCCACCACCCGCGGTGACGCGCGGGGCGCGGAGCCCGACTGCTGATGCGTGCCGGCGAAAATCAGGCTGCCTGCGGCAACCAGCAGCAGTAACAGCGCGCCCTTGCCATTCATGATCGCTCCCGGTGCGGTGGATCAATCCAATGTAGGCGCAGACGGCCCGGCAGAAGTTGTGTGAGCGCAATGTTGCCTGGAGGATGTTGCGCCGCCTCAGCAGCGCAGCAGCCCCGCCGGGCGAGACTGTGGTTTTACCCACCACAGGAGATGGCAATGGACCTGATGCAACCCCTTACGCGCGTCATCGGCGAGCACCGCGGCGCCATCCTGCAGCGGCTGGACAGCCGTTCGCTGACGGTCGCGGCACTGCAGAACGACCAGGCCATGAGCACCGTCGCGACCTGCTGCTACGAGCTGCTGCCCGGCGTCGTGCGGCTGGCCGTCAAGGAGCACATGGTGCGCTCGTTCGTGATGAACAACCGGGAAAGAATCCTGCGGCAGCTGCTGCAGGCGGAGGAAGGCAAGCCGGCCCCGTGACAGGGGCCGGCGGGGGATTACACCATGCCGGCGACGACGTAGCCGCTCGTCATCGCGACGACCAGCAGCGCGCCGATCGGCGTGGGCGGTGCCGGCGAAGGAATGTCGCAGGCGCGGCAGATGGCGCCCAGCACGAGGCCCAGCACGCAGCCGATCACCAGCGCGCTCATCGCGCACCTCCCGGCGTTTCGATGGCGTGGCCGCCGCAGTGCCGCTTGTTCTGCGCCGCGCGGCGCGCCACGAAACGGTCCACCAGCCAGTAGCCGGTGCTCATCATCAGCACCAGCAGCGCGCCCGTCAGCACGGGCGGCGACGCGGCGGGAATGCCGAACCGGTTGCAGGCAAAGCCGACGACGAACGACAGCACCAGGCCGGCCAGTATCTTCAGGTAGTTCATGGCCGCTTCCTCAGAATGCAAAGCAGCTGCAGCCGAACGCGCCCCAGAAGCCGGCGTAGTCGGACACCGGAACGGTCGATTTGCGGGCCACGTCGTGCGCGTGCTGGTGCACGCCGCAAGCGCCGGCGCACTGATGCGGCAATTTCGCCACCGGCTGCGGCGCCACGGCACGATAGTGGCCGGCCACCTTGGCCACCGGCGACCAGTCGGGCAGCACGGGCAGATCCGGCGGACCGAGCTTGTCGAACTCGGCCTGGCCGTAGACGATCTTCCCGCCCACCACCGTCAGCACCGATTCGATCGACTTGATCGCCTCCTCGTCGATGCTGAAGAAGTCGGCCGACAGCACGGCCAGGTCGGCCAGCATGCCTTCCTGGATGCGGCCCTTCTTGCCCTGCTCGTTGGAGAACCATGCGCTGCCGGCCGTCCACAGTTCGATGGCCGTGGCGCGATCCAGCTTGGCGCCCGCATCGTACAGCCGCAGGCCGCCGACCGTGCGGCCGGATACGAGCCAGTACAGCGCCGTCCACGGGTTATAGCTGGCCACGCGCGTGGCATCCGTGCCCGCGCCCACCGGCACGCCGCTCTCCAGCATGCGCTTGATCGGCGGCGTGTGCTTCGCCGCTTCCGCACCGTAGCGGTCGACGAAGTACTCGCCCTGGAACGCCATCCGGTGCTGGATCGCGATGCCGCCGCCCAGTGCTTTCACGCGGTCGATATTGCGCGGCGTGATCGTCTCGGCGTGGTCGAACAGCCAGTGCAGGCCGTCGAACGGGATGTCGCGGTTGACCTTCTCGAACACGTCCAGCATGCGGCCGATCGATTCGTCGTAGGTGGCATGCAGCCGGAACGGCCAGCGCTGCGACACCAGGTGGCGCACCACCTGCTCCAGCTGCCCTTCCATTTCCGGCGGCAGGTCCGGGCGCGGTTCGAGGAAGTCCTCGAAGTCGGCGGCCGAGAACACCAGCATCTCGCCGGCGCCGTTGTGGCGGTAGTAATCGGTGCCGTCGCCCGGCTTGACCATGTCCGTCCACTTCTCGAAATCCTGCAGCTCCTTGCCCTTGTTCTGCGTGAACAGGTTGTAGGCGATGCGGATCGTCAGCTGGTCTTCGGCGGCGAGGCGCTCGACGACCTGGTAATCCTCCGGATAATTCTGGAAGCCGCCGCCCGCATCGATCGCGCTGGTCAGGCCCAGGCGGTTCAGTTCGCGCATGAACTGGCGGGTGGAATTGATCTGGTGCTCCAGCGGCAGCGACGGGCCTTTCGCCAGCGTGGCGTACAGGATCATCGCATTCGGACGCGCGATCAGCATGCCGGTCGGGTTGCCGTTGGCGTCGCGCTGGATCTCGCCGCCCGGTGGCGCCGGCGTGTTCTTGTCGTAGCCGACCACGCGCAGCGCGGCGCGGTTCAGCAGCGCGCGGTCGTACAGGTGCAGCACGAACACCGGCGTGTCCGGCGCGGCCGCGTTGATCTCGTCGAGCGTTGGCATGCGCTTCTCGGCGAACTGGAATTCGTTCCAGCCGCCCACCACGCGCACCCACTGCGGGCTCGGCGTGCGCAGCGCCTGGTCCTTCAGCATGCGCAGCGCATCGGCCAGCGACGGCACGCCTTCCCAGCGCAGCTCCAGGTTGTAATTGAGGCCGCCGCGGATCAGGTGCAGGTGCGAGTCGTTCAGGCCCGGCACCACGGTGCGGCCGTTCAGGTCGATCACCTGGGCGTCCGGCGTGCGGTGACGCATGACGTCTTCGATGTCGCCGACGGCGAGGAATTTGCCGTCGGCGATGGCGACGGCGGAGGCGGCGGGCCTGCTTTTATCGGCCGTGTGAAAACGGCCGTTGGTCAGTATCAGCATGGTCTTTCTCTGTGAGGACGATGAGTGTCTTCATCATACGTGGACCATGCGGGGCGTCATCCCTGTAACGAGCACACCATCGCTATGCCAATTGGGGGATGGCCGACGACGTCAGCGTTTCACGAGCACCAGCGCGATGAGACTCAGCACCGCCGCCGCCGACAGGTAGTAGCCGACGTACTGCAAACCGTAAGTCGTCGCCAGCATCGTGGCGACATACGGCGCCAGCGATGCGCCAAGGATGCCGGCCAGGTTGAACGTCAGCGACGCGCCCGTGTAGCGCACCTCGGCGGGAAACAGCTCGGCGAGGATGGTGCCCAGCGGGCCGTACGTCATGCCCATCAGCGCCAGGCCCAGGCACAGGAACACGGTCACCAGCGCGCTGCTGCCGGAACCGAACAGGGGCCCCAGCACGAGGCCGAATACCGCGATGGCGGCCGACACCCAGATCAGCGTGCCGCGCCGGCCATGGCGGTCCGCCAGCAGCGCCGCGACAGGGATCGTGGCGGCGAAGAACAGCACGGCGACCAGCTGCAGCACGAGGAAGTTCTGCCGCGAGAAGCCCAGCGCGGACACGCCCCAGTTCAGCGCGAACACCGTCATCAGGTAGAACAGCACGAAGGTGGCCAGCGCGATCAGCGTGCCCAGCACCAGCACGCGCGTGTGCTGCGTCAGCACTTCCACCACCGGCACCTTCACGCGCTCGCCCTTGTCGAGCACCTTCTGGAAGTCCGGCGTTTCGGTGATCTTCAGCCGCACGTACAGGCCGACCAGCACCAGCAGCGCACTGGCCAGGAACGGGATGCGCCAGCCGTAGCTGAAGAACTGCGCGTCCGTCAGCACTTCGGACAGCAGCAGGAAGATCCCGCCGGACAGGAAGAACCCGATCGGCGCGCCCAGCTGCGGGAACATGCCGTACCAGGCGCGCTTGCCCGGCGGCGCATTCTCGGTGGCGAGCAGCACGGCGCCGCCCCATTCGCCGCCCAGGCCAAGGCCCTGGCCGAAGCGGCACAGCGCCAGCAGCAGCGGCGCCACCGCGCCGATCGTCGCGTACGTCGGCAGCATGCCGATGACGACGGTGGAAATGCCCATCGTCAGCAGCGCCGCGACGAGCGTGGCCTTGCGGCCGATGCGGTCGCCGAAGTGGCCGAACACGGCCGACCCGATGGGCCGGGCAAAGAAGGCGATGGCGAACGTGGCCAAGGATTGCAGCGTGGCGGCGGTGGGATCGCCGGCCGGGAAGAACAGGTGCGGGAAGACGAGGACGGCAGCCGTCGCGTAGATATAGAAGTCGAAGAATTCGATCGTGGTGCCGATCAGGCTGGCGAACAGCACGGTGCCGGGCGAGTTGACTCGTCCGGTAGCAGGGTGGGACATTGTGACTCCGGTACAGGCGTTAAGGTAATTTAAGCCATCAGCCGGGTGGGGCGATCCTGGCAAAAGCGTCGCGGATCTCACCTGCGTTATCAGGACGCACCACACGCGCCACTTCCTTCCCGTCTTGCAGGAAGATCATGGTCGGCCACAGTTTGACACGGAAGGAACGGCCCAGCAAGCGCCCCGGCCCGTCCTCGACCTTGAAGTGCCTGATGTCCGGGTAATCGGCATACGCCTCGGCCAGCGCCGGCTGCGCGCCGCGGCAGTAGCCGCACCAGTTGGTGCCGAATTCCAGCAGCGCCGGTCCCGTCAGCGCATCGATGTCGGCGCGCGACGGCGCGGCTTCCTGGTAAGTACGTTCCATGTGCGTCTCCGTGCAAGGTTGTTGCAGGAACCTTACCATGGGCGGCGAACCGGCGGCGCATGGGGGCCGTCCCCTCTTCTGCGTTTGACCAGACAGTCCCGCAACGAACGTCAACCGCAACCGAGGGGACAGTCCCCTTACGCCGACAGCGTGGTGTTGTACTCCTTGCCGCCGATCTTCACGCGAGCGAGCTTCAGTCCCTTCACGTTATAAAGGAACCATGGCTGCCCGGTGTTGACCGGCGTGCCGAAGTCGCAGTCGCTGATCGTCACGTCCATCACCGGCAGCACCGAAGGCATCGGCTGCGGGCCGTTGTAGTCGGATGCGACCGGGCCGAGGATGACGATCGCCTGGAAGCACGATGCCTTCTGGCCTTTCCTGTCGCCTTTTTTCACGTCCACGTTCCCCACGGTGACGTTCGAGATCTGCACGTTCTGCACCAGCGGCGGCCGGGTGCGCACCGTGTCGGCCGTCGGCGTGTAGTCGCAGTCGAACGTGACGACGGCGCCGGCCGCGGTGGCCACCGTGCGCGATTCGATCGGCGAACCGGGCAGCGACGCGTAGAACGAAGGGCTGGTCTGCACGCCATGGGGGATCTTCACGTTGCGCACGTAGAAGTTCTTCAGGTAGCCGCCCCGGTTCATGTTCGTCTTCAGCCGGATCGCCGTGTTCAGCGGATCGGTGGCCCAGTGGATGTTCTCGAACACGAGGTCCTGCGCATACACGTTCTGGATGCCGCCGGCCATCTCGCTGCCCAGCGTGACGGCGCCGTGGCCGCTCTGCATGATGCACTTCTGGATGACGATGTTCTGCGACGGGCCGTACTGCGTGTCGAGGTCCTTGCCGGCCTTGATGGCGATGCAATCGTCGCCCGTGTCGAAGGTGCAGCCTTCGACCAGCACCATGTCGCACGCTTCCGGATCGAAGCCGTCGCTGTTCGGGCCCTTGCTGTTGCAGTGCACGTTGCGGATCACCAGGTTGCGGCAGTGGACCGGGTGGTGCTGCCAGAACGGCGTGTCCTTCACGTGGTAGCCTTCCAGCTGCACATTGGTGCAGCCGATCAGCTGGATCATCGGCGGGCGCAGGAAGTGGCCCAGGCCGAACACGCGTTTCGCCAGCGGCACGCCCGCTTCGGACAGCGCCGGCAGGTACTGCTCGTCGGCGCGCCAGCGGTCGCCTTCGCCCTGGATGTGCAGGCGTTCTTCTTCGGTCAGGTCCGGCGCGATCTCCTTCAGCGATGCCGGATTGATCGGGTTCGGCAGGCGCTGCGTCAGCTTGCCTTCCACATAGCCCGGCGTGTTGGCCTGCGACGCGGGATTGATCGTGCGGTTCTTGCCCTTCCACGTCCACCAGCAGTCGCCGTCCTTGCCATTGAACGGCACGCCGCCCTGCCCGTTCAGGATGCTGGTCCAGTCCTCGCCGGTCAGCGCGATATTGTCCTGGCCGTACGCATACACCATCGAGGCGAAGTTCAGGCAGTCGTTGCTCTGCCACCGCGAGATCACCAGCTTGCCCTTCTTGCCGCAATCGAAGTCGCCATACTTCGCGTAGTCTTCGGGTTTGTTCGAGAACAGCACATTGGCGCCCTTCTTCAGGTGCACGTGCACGTTCGACAGCAGCACGATCGGCCCCGCCACGTACCAGTTCCCGGCCGGGATCACCACGCGGCCGCCGCCGGCCTTGTGGCAGGCGGCGATGGCCGCCGTGATCGCGGGATAGCAGTCCTTCGAACCCGGCGCATGCGTCTGCAGCATCTCCTGGTCGTCGTGCGAAATCCACGCCTTGATCTGTACCAGCCTGCACTGGGCGGCGCCAAACTGCGTGATGACGAAATCCTGGTCGCGGAATTTCAATGGCTTGCCCAGGTGGCCGGCGATTTCCTTCGCGCGGCCCCACGGGTCTTCGGCAATCGCCGCATTGGCCGTACCGGCGCCGCCCGCAAACACCAGGCCTGACGCGGACATCGCCTTCATCATCGTGCGGCGGTGCTGGTTGATCATCTGTTCGTGCATGTGCTCTCCTAGTCTTCGGTATTGTTGTACTCGGCGAGATAGATCTCGGCCGGTACGGGCTGCTTCCCGTAGCCCAGGTTGTCGACGGGGTCGAAGCCCGCGTTCTTCAGGTTCTTGAAAAAATCATCGGATGAAAACTGCGCCGGCCGGTAGGCCAGCGTGCCGGGCTCGTTCCAGTCCGACCAGGGATTCTTGCGGCTGATATGCTTGCCGATGCGCGAGTTAATGACGGCCATCTTGCCGACGGTCTCCAGCACGGTCGGCGTGATCGTGCCTTTCGGCGCCTTGTAGATGCTCTCGGCACCGAGCACGCAGGCATAGCCGTCGACGGCCACCGGTGCGAACGGCGAGCAGCGCGAATTGTGGAACCACTGCCGGGCCAGGTAGAACTTGCCGGGCAGGCCGTTCGGCGAACCGTCGTTGGTGAAGTCGACGTCATTGAACACCAGGCCATAGCGGGTGCGCCAGTTCGTGTTCGGCGCGCCCACGTACGACATCGTGCGGTCGCCCAGCGACTTCACTTCCGACTTGTAGAAATACGCGGTGGTGTCGCCGAAGATGAAATCGACGTCGCCTTCGATATACGATTTGTGGAAGAAGCTGCGCGCCGTCATGCGCGTTTCGGCGGACTTGACGTACAGCGTGTCCTGGAAGCCGATCAGCCGGACGTTCTCGAATTGCGCTTTATCTGCGCCCTCCACCGTCAGTGCGACGGCCTGGTGGCTGACGCGGATATGCGGCTGGGCCACCGTGCCGCAAATGCGTTCGCCGCATTCGTCGCGGGCGTTGCCGACATCCTTGTTGTACGAATTCTCGAACGTGATGTTACGGGCCTGGAAGCCGTGGTTGCGGACCCACACCGTCATCGTGCCGCTGGTGGAGATGTTGCCGGTACGGGCAGCAACCAGCGCGTGCATCTCTTTGATCGCCGGATCGACACTGGCAAACTGCGGCCCGTACTGCTTCACGTAATCCGGCACCGCAATGGCCGCATCGAGGCCGGCGGTGATCTTCGTGTCGGCCGCGGTCTTTCCCTCGCCGTACAGCGTGATCGGCCGCACGGAGACAGGCACGTACACCAGTTCCCGGTAAGTCCCCGGCTTGACGAGAATGTACTGCCGGCCACCCTGCGGCTGCGCGGCGGCATCCTGCACGGCGCGGCTGACCGCTGCCTGCACGCTGGTGAAGTTTTTCACGCCATCGGCACGGCCGGCCGCATCGACGGTGTAGCCGGCCTTGAACACGGCGCCGCTGGCCAGCGGGTCGGCCAGCGGATTCCACGGATCGGTGACTTCGCTGCCGGCACGGCCGGTGGTCTTCAATACCTGGGCAATCGTATAGCGCTTGGCCTGCTCCGCTGAAATCGTGGCGCGGCGCGACGGCTCCTGCGCACTGGCGGCACCGGTCAGCGCCAGCGCAACCGTGAACAGGACCAGCCGCTGCATCACTCGCCCTCCGGCCGGAATTCGCGCGCCGTGTCGGGAAGCGCCGCCTTCAGTTCGCGCTCGACCATCGCGGCGAAATATTTCGCGCCCTTCGGACCGACGTGCGTGTAATCGAAGGCGCTCTTGGCCGCGCCTTGCGGCTCGACGGCGGCACCGGTCGCGGCGACCGGTGCAGTGACAGGCTTCGGCACGACGGCCAGCGTGTCCGCTTCCTGTTCGCCCATCGCCTGCACGGCCGCATGGCTTTCCGCATTCAGGTCCAGCAGGGCCGCCTTCTTTTCCGCGGCGGTGGCGCGGATCACGTCCAGCCACGGCCCGAAATTGTTCTGCAATACGCCGTCCTTGAAGCTGCGGCGCGTCAGCGGCGTCACCAGCACGGGGATGCCTTTCAGCTCGCGCACTTCATCGACATAGCGCGCCATGTTGACGGGGAATTCGGTTTTGACATCGGTGGAGCGGCCTGGTTTACCCGGCTGGTCGTTGTGGCCGAACTGGATCAGCACATAGGTCGCCCGGTAGGCGGCGCTGCCCTTGAGCAGGCCCTGTACCTCGTCCCAGCGGCCTTCGGCCCGAAAACTGCCGGAACTGCGGCCACCCTTGGCCAGGTTGATGCACGTGTCGCCGCGAATCACGCGGGCGCAGAACGCGTCGCCGTAACCGCTGGCCGTGGCCATCGTCGAATCGCCGACGAGGATGAAGCGAACAGGTTTGTCGGCTGCTGCGGCGGTGCCGATGGACAGGGCGGCCAGCGCCGCGGCAAGGAACTGCTGTTTCATCGAGGTCTCCTGCAAATGAAAATGGCCGCCGGCCACGCGCTGCAGGCAGCAGCGCGGACCGGCGGCACATCGGTGCATCAGAAGTTGTACGTCGCGCGCAGGTTGTACGAACGGCCGATCGGGCTGGCCGCCGACGACAGGTAGCCGAACGAGTAGCCGCTGTGGTTCGTCACCGGCGGGGCCGAGTCGAACACATTGGTCACGCCGAACGTCAGCTGCGTGTTCTTGAAGCCCTTGTAGCCCACCGTCAGGTTCCACGGCTTGTACGAGTTGATGTCGCGCCAGTACTGCTCGGCCACCAGGTTCTGGTCTTCATACTTCGAATTGTAGTTCTGCGTGGCTTGCGCGGTCCAGTCGCCCCGTGCCCACGAGAACTTCAGCGTGTGCTTCCAGCGGTAGGTGATGATCGGGAAGCTGGACGTGGTGCCGTTCGACGCGGCGCCGAAGCGGCCCACGTTGTCGACCCATTCCTCGCCTTCGAACAGCTGGTTGTCGAACTGCGTCAGGTAGGTGCCGTCGATCTCCACGCGGAAGTCGCCGTAGCTCGATTTCGGCAGGCGGTACGAGGCCGACACGTCGATACCGGCCGCCTTCTGGCCGCCCAGGTTCATCGTGGTGTTGTTCAGGTACGCCAGCGTGCCGTCGCTGTTGCGCACGAAGTAGTCGGCATACTTGGCCGGGTCCAGGAAGTACACCTGTTCCGGCAGGTTGGCCAGCATGTCCTTCATGCGGATGTTCCAGTAGTCCAGCGACAGCGTGGTCGACTTGGTCGGTTCCAGCACGACGCCCAGCGTCCAGCCGCGCGATTTTTCCGGCTTCAGGTTGGCGTTCGAACCGACCTGTTTCGGCAGCTGCACGTTGCAGACCTCGGAAGCCACGTAGCCCGGCAGCGCCGTGCCGGTGCCCGTCACGCCCGGCGTGCCGCCAGGGCACAGCACCGGATCGTCCCACCGGGCCGACGTCTTGCCGGTGGCGCCCGGCAGGCGGTAGCCATAGGCGTCGAACAGCGTCGGCGCGCGGAAGCCGGTGTTGGCGGAACCGCGGAACATCACGTTCTTCGCCGGCTCCCAGCGGAACGACGCTTTCGGGTTGAACGTGTTGCCGAAGTCGCTGAAGTAATCGTCGCGGGCGGCCAGGTTGACGTTCAGCGTCTTGGTGACCGGCAGGTCCAGCTCGGCGTACAGGCCGTACACATTGCGCGCGCCTTCGCCGTGCGACGACGTGCTGTTCAGGTACTGCACTTCGTTCTGGATCGCCAGCTTGTCGTCGCGCGTCGTGTCGCGGTGGATGTCGCCGCCGATCGCGATCGCCGCGTCGCCGCCGGCCATCGCGAACAGCGAACGGCTGACGGTCAGGTCGACGCCGGTGAACGTGGTGCGCGAATCGCGGTTCTTCTGGCCGTCGACGGAGATCGATTTCAGGTAGTCCAGGCCGGCCTGGTCCTGCAGGCCGAACGGATTGAGCACGCCGCTGCGCAGGCCTTCGTTCAGGCCCTGGCCCTTGAAGAAGCCGTTCTGGTAGTAGTTCTCGCGGTCGGACACGCCGTACACGAGGCCGGCGCGGTAATCCCACTCGCCCCAGCGACCCTCGTCGACGAAGGCCAGGCGCTGGTTGACCTGCTTGTCCTTCTGCGCGGCCAGGCCGTAGTCGGCCACCGACCACGTGACGTTCAGCGGCTCGCCCGTCAGGCCGGCCACGGCCGGCACGCCGCCGCTGTTCCCCGGATACCATTTGGACGTGTTGAACACCTGGGCGGTGACGCCGTTGGCGGCCACCGACTGCGTCGGGTTGCGGGCCGAGATGATGTACGACTGGCCGCGGGTGTATTCGACGGTGAACGTGTGGTCTTCGCTGATCTGCTTGGCGGCGCGGGCGTAGAAGCTGATCTGCTCGTTCTCGTACAGCGCGGTGCCGTACTCGTTGCTGTTCAGCGTACAGGTGTTCTTCGCGCCGATCGTCGAATACGGTTCCAGGCAGGTCGATGCGTACGGATTGCGCGCGGTGGTGTTGCCTGGCGTGGTGAAGTTGGCCGGCGTCGCGTAGCCGCCGGTGCCCAGCGTGCGCGGGCGGCCCAGCGATGCCAGCAGCTCGTCGGAGCTGAACGCGGCGCGGTCGCGCGCGGCCAGGCGGCTGCGGTCGTGGAAGTCGACCGTCGCATAGGCCGACCAGCCATCCTTGGCCATGCTGCCTTTACCGAAGGTCAGCGTGGCGCGGCGCTCGTCGCCGCCGCCCGAGCGTTCCGGCGTCACGTACTGGCCGGTCAGCTGCACGCCTTCGAATTCCTTCTTGGTGATGAAGTTGACCACGCCGCCGATCGCATCGGAACCGTAGATCGACGAGGCGCCGTCGCGCAGGATCTCGACGCGCTGCAGCGCGGAGAACGGGATCACGTCCAGGTTGGCGTAGCCGGCGGAGATCGCCTCGTTGGCCAGGCGGCGGCCATTCAGCAGCACCAGCGTGCGGTTCACGCCCAGGCCGCGCAGGTTGATGTTGGTGCCCGAGCCGGCGTTCGACGGCGCCAGCGATGCCGATTGCGGCAGCGCCATCATCACGTCGGCCAGCGTGGTCATGCCGCGCTGGGTGAATTCCTCGGCCTTGATCGACGTGACCGGCAGGGCTTCCTCGCTGGCCAGCCGCTTGATCGACGAGCCGGTCACTTCCACCCGCTGCATCGCGGCCTCCTGGGCGGCGGCCTGGTTGGCCAGCGTCAGGGCGGCCAGGGCGATCGACGTGAGGACCAGCCGTGGCTGGCGGAAGGTTGCGCGCTTGTTCATGCTTGTCTCCTAATGTTTTCCGATGGTGGGCGCCGTGTTGATCACGATCGCGTGTGGAGCACCTCGCGTGCTCCGCGCCGCTGAGACGAAGGCTGCGCGGGAAAAGCGCAGCCGGGGTCGCAGGCGGTCAGAAAGCTGATTTTTTAGTGTCGGGGGCGCGGGCTCGCGGCGCGTGGGCGCACAATGCCGGCGGGGATGCCAGGGCTGGCGGATGTCTGCTGGTCCATCTTGTCTCCTTTGGGTATCCCGCACGGTGCGGGATGCCTGCTGTTTTATTGCGTCGACTGCTTTATGCTTTTTGTCCGACTGCTTTTTTGACGTCCGAATGTTGATGCCGAGAACCGCTTTTGTTTCCTGGAGCGGTGGCCGGCGTTTCAACTTCTTGCTTTTATGACGACATTTGGTCAGGCCATTCTAAAGCGGTCAGACCAAATCTGCAATGTGGACTAGCCAAAAAAAAACGCATCTGGCATACTGAAGTCATCAGACAACCCGCCGCCACGGCTTTCAGGCGTCGCATAATTACAACACCGAGACGATCACAGCCGTGCCGGCTTCCCCTCCAGGATTGAACATGACAGCGAGCACCCCGCGCCGTATCCTCATGCACGCCAACGACAACGTGGCGATCGTCGTGAACGATGGCGGCCTGCCAGCCGGAACCGTATTTGAAGATGGCCTGACGCTGGTCGAAGGCGTCCCGCAAGGCCACAAGGTAGCGCTCACGGCGATCCCGCAAGGCGCGCCGATCCTGCGCTACAACGTGATCATCGGCCGCGCCGTGCGCGACATCCCGCAAGGCAGCTGGGTGGCCGAGCAGCTGATCGAGATGCCGCCGGCGCGCGAGCTGGACAACCTGCCGATCGCCACCGTGCCCGCCCCCGCCATGGAACCGCTGGAAGGCTATACCTTCCAGGGCTTCCGCAACGAAGACGGTTCCGTCGGCACCCGCAACATCCTCGCCATCACGACGACCGTGCAGTGCGTGTCCGGCGTCGTCGAATTCGCCGTCAAGCGCATCAAGGCCGAACTGCTGCCGCGCTACCCGAACGTGGACGACGTCGTCGGCCTCGAACACACCTACGGCTGCGGCGTGGCGATCGAGGCGCCGGGCGCGAACATCCCGATCCGCACGATCCACAACATCAGCAAGAACCCGAACTTCGGCGGCCAGGCGATGGTCGTGTCGCTGGGCTGCGAAAAGCTGCAGCCCACGCGGCTGTTCCCGGCCAATTCGATCCAGATCCGCCGCAAGGACGAGAGCATCGCCACCGAGCCGCCCGTCGTCTGCCTGCAGGACAACGGCCACGTGGGCTTCATGTCGATGGTCGACTCGATCATGCAGACGGCCGAGGCGCAGCTGGAAGTGCTGAACCGGCGCCAGCGCGTGACGTGTCCGGCATCCGACCTCGTCGTCGGCGTGCAGTGCGGCGGCAGCGATGCGTTCTCCGGCGTGACCGCCAATCCGGCCGTCGGCTTCGCGACGGACCTGCTGGTGCGCGCCGGCGCCACCGTGATGTTCTCCGAAGTGACGGAAGTGCGTGACGGTATCGACCAGCTGACGTCGCGCGCCGTCAACGCGGACGTGGCCGAGGCGATGATCCGCGAGATGGCCTGGTACGACGCCTACCTGACCCGCGGCGGCGTCGACCGCAGCGCGAACACCACGCCCGGCAATAAAAAAGGCGGCCTGTCCAACATCGTCGAAAAAGCCATGGGCTCGATCGTCAAGTCGGGCAGCGTGCCGATTTCCGGCGTCGTGTCGCCGGGCGAAAAAGCGACGACGAAAGGCCTGCTGTACACGGCCACGCCGGCCAGCGATTTCATCTGCGGCACGCTGCAGCTGGCCGCCGGCATGAACGTGCACGTGTTCACCACGGGCCGCGGCACGCCGTACGGCCTGGCCGAAGTGCCGGTCGTGAAAGTGGCCACGCGCGACGACCTGGCGCGCCGCTGGCACGACCTGATGGACGTGAACGCGGGCCGCATCGCCACCGGCGAGGCAACCATCGAAAGCGTCGGCTGGGAACTGTTCCAGCTGCTGCTCGATGTCGCCAGCGGCAAGAAAACCTGGGCGGAGCACTGGAAGCTGCATAATGCGCTCGTGCTGTTCAACCCGGCACCAGTGACCTGATCACGATTCCAAGACCAAGACCCACTCCGAGACAAAGTACACGATCATGACGACGAAAAAACCATTCAAGCGCCTGCTGCTGACGGGTGCCGCCGGCGGCCTCGGTAAAATCCTGCGCGAGCGGATCAAGCCGTGGGCCGACGTGGTGCGCCTGTCCGACATCGGCGACATGGGCGCCGCCGCCGAGGGCGAGGAAATCTTCCAGTGCGACCTGGCCGACAAGGCCGCCGTGCTGAAGATGATGGAAGGCGTGGACGCCGTGCTGCACTTCGGCGGCATCTCCACCGAGAACACGTTCGAGAACATCATGTTCGCGAACATCCAGGGCACGTACAACATCTATGAAGCGGCGCACCGCCATGGCGTGAAGCGCATCGTGTTCGCGTCGTCGAACCACGCGATCGGCTTCTACCCGCAGACGCAGGTCATCGATGCGGACGATCCGCCCCGCCCGGACAGCATGTACGGCATCTCGAAGGTGTTCGGCGAACAGCTGTCGCGCTACTACTTCGACCGCGCCGGCATCGAGACCGTCTGCCTGCGCATCGGCTCGTCGTTCGAGTCGGTCAACAATGCGCGGATGATGTGCACTTACCTGTCCTACGACGATCTGGTGGAAGCGCTGCGCGTGTCGCTGCTGACGCCGCGCGTGGGCCACACGATCCTGTTCGGCGCCTCGGACAACCAGCGCCAGTGGTGGGACAACCGCAAGGCGGCCCACCTGGGCTTCCGTCCGAAGGACAGCTCCGAGCAGTTCCGCGACGCCGTGCCGGAAACGGGCGAGTACCCGGCGGCCGACGATGCCGTGTTCAACTACCACGGCGGCAAGTTCATTTTCGACGGGCCGATTTATAAGGATTGATGGTTGGGGACTGTCCCTGCAAGGGCGGTACGGCGACCCGGCTGTCCCTGGGGCTGACGTTGACTTTCGACGAACGTCAAAAGCAACCGAGGGGACAGTCCCCATGAAGCCGGGGACAGTCCCCCTTACTTCTTGAACTTCGCGCAAGGATCCGGCCGCTTCACGGCCGGAATCGCCACCACCGCGTCGAACTGCTCCTTCATCCCGCCATCCTCGACATAACCGACCGAGCGCACCGTCAGCTTGCTGCCGATGGTGTTGAGCCAGCGCGGCACGCCGATGTCCTTGCGCACATGGCCATTGCCGGCGATGAGCACCACGTCGCGCGGCTGCTGGTCGCGGATCAGTTTCGCCATCCACACGTCGCGCGCCAGCTGGGCGTTGACCATCCCGGGGATCATCATGTCCGGCAGCATATTGCAATGGCCGGTGCGGATTTCCTGTTCCTGCGCCTTGCGCCAGTCGGCCGACACGGGCTCGCCCAGCCGGTATTCGGCCACTGTCTTCGCATCGAAGCTCGACGCGACGCCGTCCCGGACCGTCTTCGACGCATTCGCGCGCGACAGGTTGACGGCCACGATCGTCAGCGAGCGGTCCAGCGCCAGCTGGATCACCGGGTAGTACTGCTGCCAGTCCCAGCCCTTCTTGTTCATCACGCGGATCACGCAGCCCGCATCGAGGCAGCCCTTGACCGCCTCGTCCAGCATGGCCTGGTCTTCATGATCGAACTGCTCCATCGCGATGACGGGCCGCCAGCCGCCATCGACCCGCTTCTTCAGCTCGGCGAAGCGCAGCTTGTGGCCCTGCGGATTGTCGTGGACTTCGCCCAGCAGCAGCACCTGCGGATTGGCCGCTTCCTGCAGCCCCGTGATGCGCCCGGCGGCGGAATCTTTCTTGATGAGGCCGCAGCCGGCCAGCGAGATGCTGACGGCAAGAGCCGCGAGGATAGTGTGCTTCATGAGGCGTCGATAGGAACTGTCGGAGTCCTAGTCTAACCGATAGCGCGGCCGGGCCGGCCAACGGCCCAGTTCGTGCCGCTACACCCCGCAAACAGCCAGCACATTGTGCAGCGCGACGCCACTGACCAGCGCGCGGCCGACGCAGGAGGTCTTGCGCCAGCCGTTGTCGGCCAGCAGGATGGCGCCGGCGGCCAGGGCGACCAGCAGCGCCAGCACGATGAGCACGCCTTTCCACAGGTCCCGGTTCATGCGCCCTCCTCAGTCCGGCGCGGCGGCCAGCGCGTGCAGCTTGGTGATCGTGCTCCAGTTGCGGGTGGTGACGCCGTCGCCCAGCAGGTTGCCCATCGCGGCAGCGGCGCGGCTGGCCAGCACGCCGTCCACGCACCAGATGTAGGCGGCCCAGCGGCCCAGCGCGAACGCTTCCGGATGCCACTGCTGGTGCGCCAGCGCTTCGACCTTGCTGCGGTCGGCCGGGTTGCTGAACACGGCCACCATCAGCCGGGAGGGATCGACGGCCACGTCGTGCAGCGCGTTGTCGGCCACCACGTCGTCCAGCTGCGGTGCGTCGAGCACCGTCACGCGCGAGCCGACGCCCAGCTTGAGCACCAGCGCCTCCTCGATGCGGGTGGCGGACAATGCCGCATCGCGCGCAGCGCAGTCGAAGACGGCGTTGCCGCTGTTGAGCAGCGTGCGCACGCCGGAAAAGCCCAGGTCGCCCAGTACCTTGCGCAGGTCCGCCATCGCGATGCGCTTGGCACGGCCGACGTTGATGCCCCTGAGCAGGGCAATCTGCCGTTGTGTGCCCATCGTGTTCTCCCTGTATCTCTTTTCCGCAGTATGCGTCAGCCGCAGCAAAGCGGGCGCCCGGCTTGCAGTTCACTCCGGCGCGGCGTCGCCCGGCGTCACGCGCGGCATGCGGAACACGAATGCCGCGCCCAGCCCCTCCGTGCTGGTCACCGTGATCGTGCCGGCGAACTGCTTGGCGATCAGGTTGTAGACGATGTTCAGCCCCAGCCCCGTGCCGCCCTGGCCGCGGCGCGTCGTCACGAACGGGTCGAACACCTTGTCGATCAGGTGGGCGGGGATGCCGCGGCCGTTGTCGGCGACGGTCACTTCGACCCAGTCGCCGTCGGGCCGCACGCGGATCGCGATCTCGCCCGGCTGATCCGGTGCGAAGGCATGGTCGACGCAGTTCAGCGTCAGGTTGGTCAGCACCTGCGCCAGCGCGCCGGGATAGCTGTCCAGCACGATGCCGGCCGGGCAGTCGATGACCACCGCGATGGGCGTTTTCTTCAGCTTCGGCTGCAGGCTGGAGACGACCTCGCCGATGTATTCGTCCAGCTCGAAGCGGCGGCGCGCCTCGCTGACCTGGTCCACCGCGATCTGCTTGAAGCTGTGGATCAGGTGCGCGGCGCGGTAGGCATTGTTCATGATCAGCCGCGCGCTTTCGCCGGCCGTGTCGATATAGGTCAGGATCTCGGATTTCTTCACCGCGCCGGCCATCACGGCGGCATGGATGGCGTCGGTCGCCTCCTTCAACACCGACGCGCTGGTCAGCGCGATGCCCACCGGCGTATTGATCTCGTGCGCCACGCCGGCCACCAGCCCGCCCAGCGATGCCAGGCGCTCGGCCTGCAGCAGCGATTCCTGGGCCTGGCGCAGGTCGTCCATCGCCTGCGCCGTGTCCTGGGCCGCGCCGCGCGCCTCGTCCTCCGCTTCGCGCGTGCGCCAGATGATCGCCTTCACGCGCCGCTGGATCGCGTTGAAGCCGCGGATCACGTCGCCCAGTTCGTCGCGGCGTTTTTCCGGCAGCTCCACCACGTCGTCGCTGTCGCGCGTGGCCAGTTCGAACAGGCCGTCGCGCAGCTTGCGCAGCGGGTCGAACACGATGCGCAGCGACAGCGCCAGCGCCACGACGAGGATCAGGTCCAGCAGCAGCACTTCGCTGACCTTGCGGCGGATCTCACCGGCGAGCCGCGCTTCGATCGCCTCGCGGCTGAAGTTGACGACGACGCGCCCGACGATGACGGGCCGGCCCGACTGGTCGGCATCGCGGAAGGCCAGGTCGGCGACGACGGGCGAGCCGCCCACGTCGGCATCGGCGCCGATGTCGGCCACCCTGCCGTCGGCGCCCCGGCCCTTGCCGGTGAACAGGCCGATGGACGTGTCGTAGACGCGGATCGCCAGCAGCTCCGGCGGCAGCATTTCGGCGGCGACGATATTGTCCACCTTGACCTTGTCCAGGTCCCACAGCGCCGACGGCAGGCTGGTCTGCAGCCGCGTCAGCACGCCGTCGCGCAAGCGCTGGTTGTTGATTTCCAGCTCGTGGGCCAGGTTGTACTGCGCGTAGCTGCCCGAAATGCCCAGCACGACGGTAACGATGACCACGAACAGGCACGTCAGCCGGCCCTGGATTCCAAACATTGCTCCTCCCCGATGAGTTTCCAATGTAAGCGAATCAATGCCTATTAGCAAGAAAACAGCGGCCGTCCGGCGCCGAAAGCTGCGCGCTGGAAGTCATGGCGGAAAGCGAAAGAGGGAGAAGACGAACAGCGGAAGGGAAAGCGGGCAGCGGAGAAAGCTGAACCGGATCGACACGTCAATCGCGGTGCCGGTGATGCTGCCCTGAAGAACCGGCGGGCCGGGCGATCCCGGCCATGGGTCAGTGCGCGTAATTGCCGCCTTCCGGCTTTTGCGCGGCCTGCTGCGCTGCCTTGTCCTCTGGTTTCGGGCGGCCTTGCGCGTCGGACAGGCGGTATTTGGTGCGGCGGTCGCCCATCAGGTCGCGCAGGTCGCGGATGCTCATGCCGGTCACTTCGTGCATGCGGATCAGCAGCGAGGCACCGACCGGCAGGCGGTGGTGACGAATCTTGCTGATGACGGGCGGGGCCACTTCCAGCAGACGCGACAGGGCCGCATCGTTCTTCAGTTGCATCTTGCCCAGCAGAATGTCCAGCAGGTGATTCGGGTTGTAGCTCTCTTGGGAAGCCAGTGCGTGGTGTGCCATGATTGATCCTCGTCTATATAGTTGATTAGAAGATGCTGCTCCAAACTTAAGGGGAAATGAATTTTCCAAACCAGGTCCGGAACGCGTACGCCAAAAACGGTTGGCGCATCGGCTGGCGGCCTCCGGGGACGAATCCTGCCATTACAACTTGCACATACAGCAAAATTCTATGCCCAAACAAGGCCGGTCCAGCCTAGCGATGCCATGCGAACATTTAATCAATATCAATCATTCGCTGAAAAACTTGACAACAATGCTATTTCAACACACGCAAGCTTGGCGTGGCGCACGCAAGAACCCTCAGGAAATTGTTAAAGCAGCCTCAGTCTACCTCCACACTGTTATCAATTCAATACTGCTGAGCGGCAAATCCGCACGGGCTGTGATTTCTGGAAATTTTCCGCAGATTCAGTGCCCTTTCCGGCAACCGCCGTAACGGGCGAATTCAGGTAAACTGCCGGCCATGCAGAAAAAAGTATTTATCAAGACCTTCGGTTGCCAGATGAACGAGTACGACTCGGACAAGATGGCCGACCTGCTGGGCGTCACCGACGGCCTGGTGCGCACCGATACGCCGGAAGACGCCGACGTGATCCTCCTGAACACCTGCTCCGTGCGTGAAAAGGCGCAGGAAAAGGTGTTTTCCGACCTGGGCGTGTTCCGCAAGCTGAAGGAAAAGAATCCCGCCCTGGTGATCGGCGTGGGCGGCTGCGTGGCGTCGCAGGAAGGCGATGCCATCGTCAAGCGCGCGCCGCAGGTCGACATCGTGTTCGGCCCGCAGACGCTGCACCGGCTGCCGAAGATGATCGAACTGCGCCGCGACACCGGCAAGCCGCAGGTGGACATCGCCTTCCCCGAGATCGAGAAATTCGACCACCTGCCGCCGGCCCGCGTCGACGGCCCGTTCGCCTACGTGTCGATCATGGAAGGCTGCAGCAAGTACTGCAGCTATTGCGTGGTGCCGTACACGCGCGGCGAGGAAGTGTCGCGCCGCTTCGACGACGTGCTGACCGAAGTGGCGGGCCTCGCTGCCCAGGGCGTCAAGGAGGTGATGCTGCTCGGGCAGAACGTCAATGCGTTCCGCGGCGCGATGGCGGATGGCCAGCCGGCCGACTTCGCGCTGCTGATCGAGTACGTGGCGGCGATCCCCGGCATCGAGCGGATCCGCTTCGTCACCAGCCATCCGAAGGAATTCACCCAGCGCCTGGTGGACTGCTACGCGCGCATCCCGCAACTGGCCGACCAGCTGTACCTGCCGGCGCAGCATGGCGCCGACCGCATCCTCGGCGGCATGAAGCGGGGCTACACGGCGCTGGAATACAAGTCGATCATCCGCAAGGTGCGCGCGGTGCGGCCGGACGTCACGATCGCATCGGACTTCATCGTCGGCTTCCCCGGCGAGACGGATGCCGACTTCGAGGCGATGATGAAGTTCGTGCAGGACGTCGACTTCGACAACTCGTTCAGCTTCATCTTCAGCAAGCGCCCAGGCACGCCGGCCGCCAGCCTGGCCGACGACACGCCGCACGACGTCAAACTGGCGCGGCTGCAGCGGCTGCAGGCGCTGATCGATGCGAACACCAAGCGGCACAGCGCGGCGATGGTGGGGCAGACGATGCGCGTGCTGGTCGAAGGGCCGTCGAAGCACGGCGGCAGCGAACTGACGGGCCGCGCCAGCAATACGCGCACCGTGCTGTTCGACGGTGGCGCCACGCCGGCCGCGCTGCATGGCACGATGGTGGATGTCCTGATCACCGAATCGCTTTCCTATTCGCTGCGCGGCCGGCTCCTCGCCGATGCTGCCGCCGGCACGCTTCCTCCTACTCCCGGAATCCATTGAAAACCAAGATCCCCGTCCAGCCGCACTACTTCACGCCCGAACCGCTGGACAACACGCGGCTGGCCAACCTGTGCGGTCCCCTCGATGAAAACCTGCGCCAGATCTCGGCGGCGCTCGACGTGACCATCTTCCGGCGCGGCGCGAAGTTCATCGTCAACGGCACGAACGCCGAGCGCGCCGTGCAGATCCTGGAAAAATTCTACGACGTGGCCGACAAGGCCGTGCCCGTCGAGGAAATCCAGCTGGGCCTCGTCGAGCAGCGCACCAGCCACGCGCCGGCCGACGACGGCGCCGACGACGAAGAGCCGCCATTCAACGAACCGGAAATCGCCAGCCCCGTGCTGAAGACGCGCCGCAGCGACCTGCGCGGCCGCACGCCGCACCAGATCCGCTACCTGCGCCACATTCTCGAACACGACATCACGTTCGGCATCGGCCCGGCCGGCACCGGCAAGACCTACCTGGCGGTGGCCTGCGCCGTCGATGCGCTGGAGCGCGATGCGGTGAAACGCATCATCCTGACCCGCCCCGCCGTCGAAGCGGGCGAGCGCCTCGGCTTCCTGCCCGGCGACCTGGCGCAGAAAGTGGACCCTTACCTGCGCCCGCTGTACGACGCGCTGTACGACCTGCTGGGCTTCGACCGCACGCAGAAGATGTTCGAGAAACAGGTGATCGAGATCGCGCCGCTGGCCTACATGCGCGGCCGCACGCTGAACCACGCCTTCGTGATCCTCGACGAGGCGCAGAACACCACCGCCGAGCAGATGAAGATGTTCCTGACGCGGATCGGCTTCGGCAGCAAGGCCGTCGTCACCGGCGACGTCACGCAGGTCGACCTGGCCAAGCACCAGAAGAGCGGCCTGGTCGACGCCGTCGAAGTGCTGCGCGACGTGCGCGGCATCGCCTTTGCCCAGTTCACCAGCGAAGACGTGGTGCGCCACCCGCTGGTGGGCCGCATCGTCGACGCCTACGACGCCGCGCACCAGAGCACCACCGATATCGCCCCGCTGCTGCAACCCGCCAGGAAACGCAATGTCCGACAAAAATAAACTGACGCTGTCGGTGCAATACGCCGACGCCACGCTGCAAGACACCATCACCCGCCCCGCCATCCGCAAGTGGGCCAAGGCCGCGCTGTTCGCGCCGGCCGAACTGACCATCCGCTTCGTCGATGCGGCCGAAGGCCAGGCGCTGAACCGCGAATACCGCGGCAAGGACTACGCCACCAACGTGCTGACGTTCGCCTACAACGAAGGCGAGGACATCGCCGAAGACGAACCGACCCGCGCCGATATCATCCTGTGCACCGACGTGCTGCAGCGCGAAGCGGCCGAACAGAAGAAAACGGTGGAAGAACACACGGCGCACCTGATCGTCCACGGCGTACTGCACGCGCAAGGCTACGACCACGAGGACGACGAGGAAGCCGACGAGATGGAAGGCATCGAGACGGAGATCGTCGTCGCGCTGGGCTACGCCGATCCTTACGCCGCCGAGAAGTAATTCACTGCCCAGCCCGTGTCCACTTTCACCACCCTGGTGTCAGACACCGACACTGACACGAGCTCGGCTTTGCCGTATTGTCGAGGCCGTGTCCATGTCGGTGTCTGACACCATGGTGGACACGAACTCGGCTGTAGCGCCTAGGCCAGCTCCCGCTGCTTGCGCACCACGATCCAGCCGGCGACGGCGGTGAAGGCGGCGACGATGCCGGCGATGATCCAGAAGCCGCCACCGTCCTGCGCCAGCGGGATGCCGCCCACGTTCATGCCCAGCAGGCCGGCGATGATGTTGATCGGCAGCGCCAGCACGGTGACGATCGTCAGCACGTACAGGCTGCGGTTGTTGGCCTCGTTGACGAGGGCCGCGATCTCCTCCTGCAGCAGCTTGATGCGCTCCTGCAGCGATGCGATGTCGTTCAGCGTCACCGCGAATTCCTCGCTCGCTTCGCGCAGCTCCTGGCGGTCCTGCGGACTGACCCAGCCGGGCGGCCGCTGCAGCAGGCGGAACATCGCCGACGGTTCCGGCGCCAGCAGCCGCTGCAGCCGCACCAGCACGCGGCGCAGCGCGCCCAGGTCGTAGCGCTTGTTTTTCAGTTGACCGGCGAGCAGGCTGTCCTCCGTCTGGTCCACCTTGGTGGTGGCGTCGCGCACGATGCGGGTCAGCACGTCGGCCTGGTCGCGCAGCAGGTGCGTCAGCAGCACCACGGTGGACGCGATCGGCTCGCCCCGCCGCACCGCCTGGCGCAGCCGCTCGACCGACTGCAGCGGACTGCGGCGCGCGCTGATCACCAGCTGGCGCTCCACCGATAAATACAGGCTCGAGATATCCGACGGTTCAAAGGAGAAGTCGCGCAGCACGTCGTTGACGACGGCCACCAGCGTGTCGTCGGCCTGCTCGATGCGGGTCGAGCGCGAGCCTTCGTGCAGGCAGTCGTGGAATTCGTCGGCCAGCCGGGCGTGCTCGCGCAGCCATTTCTCGCTGGCCGTGTTGGCCAGGTTGAAGTGCAGCCAGAGAAATTCTTCCTCGTGCGCGGCGCGCTGGCGCAGCCACTGCGCGGCGTCGTCCGCCGCGATCGGCAGGGCCTGCGGGCCGCGCCCGAACAGGTAGCCGCACACCATGCCGCATTGATCCGATCCGTATTCCACCGCCTGCATTGACACACCTCCCCTGCCCCAGCATAGCAAGGGTTTGTGACAGCAGGATTACCACGCCTTCCCGGCGACCCTGCCCATCTTTTCCAGGCTGCTTTTTTGGCAAAAACGGGCTTGCGCGGCCGTTTGGTGTATCCTGTACCACTTCGAAACAAATGGCATTCATGCCTGCTATGCAAGAGCACTCTAGTAGCGTCAGGAATGACGCGAAACCCCAACGATCGCTCCTCGAGCGACTCACCGCCCTGATTTCCCCCGAGCCGGAGAACCGTTCCGAGCTCCTCGAAGTTCTGCACGAAGCCCACGAACGCAATCTGATCGATGCCGACGCGCTGTCGATGATCGAGGGCGTGTTCCAGGTTTCCGACCTGTCCGCGCGCGACATCATGGTGCCCCGGTCGCAGATGGACGTCATCGACATCTCCAAGCCCATCGAGGAATGGATGCCGCTGGTGCTGGAAACGGCCCACTCGCGCTTCCCCGCCATCGAGGGCGAGCGGGACAAGGTCGTCGGCATCCTGCTGGCGAAGGACCTGCTGCGCTACTACGCGGAAGAATCCTTCGACGTGCGCGACATGCTGCGCCCGGCGATCTTCATCCCCGAATCGAAACGCCTGAACGTGCTGCTGCGGGACTTCCGCGCCAACCACAATCACATGGCGATCGTCGTCGACGAATACAGCGGCGTGGCCGGCCTGATCACCATCGAGGACGTGCTGGAACAGATCGTCGGCGACATCGAGGACGAATACGACTTCGACGAAGAGGAAGACAATATCCTCTCCACCAAGGAGGGCCAGCTGGGCCCGCGCTGGCGCGTCAAGGCGCTGACCGAGATCAGCCAGTTCAACGAGGAACTCGATACCGACCTGCCGGACGACGAGGTGGACACGATCGGCGGCTTCGTCGCCAAGCACCTGGCGCGCATGCCGCACAAGGGCGACGTGTTCGACATCGACAACCTGCGCTTCGAAGTGCTGCGCGCCGATGCGCGCCAGATCCACGTGCTGACCGTCGAAAAACTGCCGCCTGCCGTCGACGAGCAGGACTGATGCGCTTTCGCCGTGCCCAACCCGGCGAGCCGCCCGCTCCACCGCGCAGTACCCGTAGCCGCATGATCATCGCCGCCCTGGCCGGGGCGGCGAGCATCCTGTCGTTCGCGCCGTTCGGCTGGTGGCCGGTGCAGCTGCTGTCGCTTGCCATCCTGTTCTACCAGGTGCTGCGGGCCGACACCGTCAAGGCGTCGGCGCTGGTCGGCTGGGCGTTCGGCTTCGGCTGGTGCCTGGCCGGCGTGCACTGGCTGACCATCGCGCTGGCCCGCTTCGGCGGCCTGTCGATGCCGCTGGCGTGGGTCGCCATCGCGCTGCTGGCCGTCTACATGGGCGGCCACTGCGCGCTGGCGATGGGCGGCGCAGCCTGGCTGCGCAAGCGCTGGGCGCTGCCGCTGCCGGGCGCCAACCTGCTCGTGCTGCCGGCCTTGTGGCTGGCCAGCGAATGGACGCGCGGCTGGCTGTTCACCGGCTTTCCGTGGGCCGCCGCCGGCTATGCGCACAACGCCACGCCGCTGGCCGGCTACGCGCCGCTGGTCGGCGTGTACGGCATCGGCTGGCTCGCCGCCATCACGGCCGGCGCCCTGCTCCTGCTGATGCACCGCACGCGCAAGACGGCGCTGGCCGTGATCGGCGCCGTGTGGCTGGGTGGCTTCGCATTACAGTATGTGCAGTGGACGGCGCCCGCCGGCAAGCCGCTGTCCGTGCGCCTCGTGCAGGGCAACGTGGCGCTGGCGAACAAGTTCGACCCGGCCCACATCGGCGACACGCTGCGCCACTACCTCGATGTGGTGACGGCCGCACCGGCCGACCTGATCGCGATTCCCGAAACGGGCGTGCCGCTGTTCCCGCAGCAGCTGCCGGCCGGTTACCTGGACAGCTACGGCGCGTTTGCCCGCAAGACCGGCAGCGCCATCGTGCTGGGCATGCCGATGGCGGACAGCCCCACGCAGTATTCGAACAGCGTGATGGGCCTCGGCCCGACGATGGCGAAACCGTACCGCTATGACAAACACCACCTGGTGCCGTTCGGCGAATTCATCCCGCCCGGCTTCCGCTGGTTCACCGACATGCTGCAGATTCCCCTCGGCGACCAGACCCGCGGCCCGGCGCTGCAGGGCGCGTTCGCCGTCAAGGACCAGCGCGTGCTGCCGAACATCTGCTACGAGAACAACTTCGGCGAAGAGATCGCCGCGCAGTTGAACAACGGTTCGCAGGCGACGATCCTGCTGAACGTCTCCGAGCTGGCGTGGTACGGCGAATCCGTGGCGATCCCGCAGCACGTGCAGATCTCGCAAATGCGCTCGCTGGAAACGGGCCGGCCGATGCTGGCCGCGACGAATACCGGCGCCACCGTCGTCATCGACGGCCATGGCGTGATCACCGCCAGCCTGCCCTACTACCAGCCGGGCGTACTGACGGCCACCGTGCAGGGCATGACGGGCGACACGCCGTACATCCTGCTGCAGAACCGGCTCGTGCTGGCGCTGGCCGCGGGCGCGCTGCTGGCGGCGTGGCTGTGGTCGCGCCGCCGGCGGGCCCCGGCCTGAGGCGGCTCTCTACTGATCCCTTGTAAAAACCGCTAGAATGGTCGTTTTGGCGAACCCGCCGCGATGACCATTTAGCTTGCGCGCTCCTGCGCTACCGACCGAATACGATGCTGACATTCCAACAAATCATCCTGACCCTGCAATCCTATTGGGACAAGCAGGGTTGCGCCCTGCTGCAACCGTACGACATGGAAGTGGGCGCCGGCACCTTCCACACCGGGACCTTCCTGCGCGCGATCGGCCCGGAGCCATGGCGCGCCGCCTACGTGCAGCCGTCGCGCCGCCCGAAGGACGGCCGCTACGGCGAGAACCCGAACCGCCTGCAGCACTACTATCAATTCCAGGTGGTGCTCAAACCCGCGCCGGAAAACATCCTCGACCTGTATCTGGGTTCGCTTGCCGCTTTGGGCCTGGACCTGCAGCAGAACGACGTGCGCTTCGTCGAGGACGACTGGGAAAGCCCGACGCTGGGCGCCTGGGGCCTGGGTTGGGAAGTCTGGCTGAACGGCATGGAAGTCACCCAGTTCACTTACTTCCAGCAGGTGGGCGGCCTCGATTGCAAGCCCGTGCTGGGCGAGATCACCTACGGCGTCGAGCGCCTGGCGATGTACCTGCAGGGCGTTGAGAACGTCTACGACCTGGTGTGGACGGAGTGGGAAGAAAACGGCGTGAAGAAGACGCTGAAGTACGGCGACGTGTTCCACCAGAACGAAGTGGAACAGTCCACCTACAACTTCGAACACGCCAACACGGACATCCTGTTCGCCCAGTTCGCCAACCACGAAGCGGAAGCCAAGCGCCTCGTCGAACTGCAGCTGACGCTGCCCGCCTACGAACAGATCATGAAGGCTTCGCACAGCTTCAACATGCTGGACGCGCGCGGCGCCATCTCCGTGACGGAACGCGCCGCCTACATCGGCCGCGTGCGCACGCTGTCGCGCCTCGTCGCGCAAGCCTATTACGATTCCCGCGAACGCCTCGGCTTCCCGATGCTGGACCAAGCCAACGCCTGAAGATACAGACATGACCCAGACTCTCCTGATTGAACTGCTGACCGAAGAACTGCCGCCGAAGGCGCTGTCGAAACTGGGCGCCGCTTTTGCCGCCGGCATCGTCAATGGCCTGAAGGCGCGCGACTTCCTGGAAGAAGGCAGCGTTGCCACGTCCTACGCCACGCCACGCCGGCTGGCTGTCTCCATCACCCACGTGCGCGACACTTCGCCGGACAAATCGATCCGCGAAAAAGTGCTGCCGGTGACCGTCGCGCTGGATAAAGAAGGCAACCCGAGCGCGCCGCTGGCGAAGAAGCTGGCGGCGCTGGGCTTCCCCGACCTGCAGATCGCCGATCTCGAACGGGCCCAGGACGGCAAGGCCGAATCGTTCTTCTACACCTACACCGCCCCCGGCGCGCCGCTGGCCACGGGCCTGCAGGCCGCGCTGGAAGAGTCGGTGGCCAGGCTGCCGATTCCGAAGGTGATGAGCTACCAGCGTCCGGACGGCGCCACCGTGCAGTTCGTGCGTCCGGCGCACAGCCTGATCGCGCTGTTCGGCGACCAGGTGCTGCCGCTGCACCTGCTGGGCCTGACCGCATCGAACGCCACGCAGGGCCACCGCTTCCTGACGGCGCCGGGCAAACGCACGGTCACCGTGCCGCACGCCGATGCCTACGCCGACACGCTGGTGCAGGAAGCAAAAGTGATTCCGTCGTTCGAAGCGCGCAAGGAACAGATCCGCGCCGAACTGCTGGCCAAGGCGGGCGACGACAAGGTGCTGATGCCCGAAGCGCTGCTGGAAGAAGTGGCCTCCTTGGTCGAATGGCCGGTGGTCTATGAATGCCGCTTCGAGGACGAATTCCTGGCCGTGCCGCAGGAATGCCTGATCCTGACGATGCAGACCAACCAGAAATACTTCGCGCTGACGGATGCCGGCGGCAAGCTGCGTTCGCGCTTCCTGATCGTGTCGAACATCGCCACCGACACGCCGCAGGCCATCGTCGGCGGCAACGAGCGCGTCGTGCGCCCGCGGCTGGCCGATGCCAAGTTCTTCTTCGAGCAGGACCAGAAGAAGACGCTGGAGTCGCGCCTGCCGGCACTGAAGAACGTCGTCTACCACAACAAGCTGGGCACGCAGGCCGAGCGCAGCGACCGCGTCACCGGCCTGGCGACGGCGATCGCACGCCGCCTGGGTGCCGACGTGGCGCTGGCCGAACGGGGCGCGCGCCTGTCGAAGGCCGACCTGCTGACCGATATGGTGGGCGAGTTCCCCGAGCTGCAGGGCATCATGGGCACCTACTACGCCCGTCACGACGGCGAGAACGAGGAAGTGGCGCTGGCCGCATCCGAACATTACCAGCCGCGCTTTGCCGGCGATGCGCTGCCGTCGACGCAGACCGGCACCGCCGTCGCGCTGGCCGACAAGCTGGAAACGCTGGTGGGCATCTGGGCCATCGGCCTGCAGCCGACCGGCGACAAGGATCCGTTCGCACTGCGCCGCCACGCGCTGGGCGTGCTGCGCATGCTGGTCGAGAAGCGCCTGCCGCTGGCGATCAGCGAGCTGCTGGCCGATGCGGTGGCGCAGTTCTCCACCGTTGCCAACTTCAAGGACCCGACGGCCGAAGTGACCGCCTTCATGCTGGACCGCCTGCGCGGCATCCTGCGCGAACGGGGCTTCACGCCGAACGAGATCGAAGCCGTGGTTGCCCAGAACCCGGACCGCCTGGACGACATCGTCCAGCGCCTGGAAGCGGTGCAGGCGTTTGCCGCGCTGCCGGAGTCAAGCTCGCTGGCCGCCGCCAACAAGCGCATCACCAACATCCTGAAGAAGAACGAGGCAGCGCTGGCGCAGGCCGGCAGCGTGAATCCGGCCCTGCTGCAGGACGAAGCGGAAAAGAACCTGGCCGCCGCCGTTGCGCGCGTCAAGCCGGAAGTGGATGCGGCCTTCGCCCGTGGCGACTTCACCGGCACGTTGAAGACGCTGGCGCAGCTGCGCGACGATGTCGATGCGTTCTTCAACGACGTGATGGTGATGGCCGACGACCTGGCGCTGCGCAACAACCGCCTGGCGCTGCTGTCTTCGCTGCACGGCATGATGAACCGCGTGGCGGACATCTCCAAGCTCGCCGTTTAAGGAAAGCCGATGCCGCAGCCAGCGCCACCGAAACTGATCATCCTCGACCGCGATGGCGTGATCAACCAGGATTCGCCGGACTTCATCAAGAGTCCGGACGAATGGATCCCCATTCCCGGTTCGCTGGAAGCGATCGCCCGCCTGAACCAGGCCGGGTATCGCGTGGTGATCGCGTCGAACCAGTCCGGCATCGCCCGGCAGTTCTTCGACATCACCACGCTGAACGCGATCCACGCGAAGATGCACCGGCTCGCGCTGCAGGTGGGCGCCGAAATCGAGGCGGTGTTCTTCTGCCCGCACGCGGCAGCCGACAACTGCGATTGCCGCAAGCCGAAGCCGGGCATGTTCGCCGAGATCTCCAAGCGCTACCAGGTCAGCCTGAAAGGCGTGCCGACGGTGGGCGACTCGCTGCGCGACCTGCAGGCGGGCTTCATCGGCGGCTGCGTGCCTTACCTGGTGCGCACCGGCAAAGGCGAAAAGACCAGTGCCACCGGCGGCCTGCCGCCCGGCACGCTGACGTTCCCGGATCTTGCCGCCACCGTGCAGCACATCCTCAAGACGCCACCGACGCAGCAAAACTGATCCAACCTTAACCATCGGAGTTCCGCATTGCGTAAAGCCTTTTTGTTCCTGCGTTCCGTCCTGTTCACGGTGATCATGGCCGTCATGACGGTCGTCTGGTCGTTCGTCTGCATGCTGGTGGCGCCGCTGCCGTACAACCAGCGCTACTACGTGACGTCGCGCTGGAACGTGTTCATCATCTGGCTGGCGCGCGTGGTGTGCGGCATCCGCTACGAGTTCAAGGGCTACGAGAACTTCCCGGACAGCCCGGCCATCATCCTGTCGAAGCACCAGTCGGCATGGGAGACCATCTTCCTGCTGGCCTACCTGCCCCGGCCCCTCGTCTTCGTGTTCAAGAAGGAGATCCTGTACATCCCCTTCTTCGGCTGGGGCATCGCGCTGCTGCGGATGATCCCGATCGACCGCAAGCAGGGCAAGAACGCGTTCCGCATGGTCGTCGCCCACGGCAAACGTCGCCTGAAAGACGGCCAATGGATTATCATGTTCCCGGAAGGTACCCGCATCCCCGTCGGCCAGGCGGGCAAGTACAAGAGCGGCGGCACGCGTCTCGCCATCGAGACCAACGCGCCGGTGGTGCCGATCGCCGTCAACTCCGGCGAGTGCTGGCCGAAGAATTCGTTTATCAAGTATCCGGGCACGATCACGGTCTCGGTGGGCAAGCCGATATCGCCGGAAGGGCATACGCCAGACAGCATGATGGAACAGGTGGAACAGTGGATAGAATCAGAAATGCGCGTCATTTCGCCCCACGCCTACAACGCTGGCTAGAAGCCGGCAGCCAGGCCGGCGAAAGCCAGACCAGCCAGGTCGACCAGCTCGACCTGTTTGCCTGCAAGCCGCCCGGCGACGCTGCCGGCATGGCGCCGGCGGCGCCCCTTTCCTCTTCCGCTCCTTCTTCCTCGTTCCCCACCCCGGCGCCTGCCATCAACAACCTGCTCCGCCCGCCCGTGCCGCTGCGCCGGCCCGATGTCTCCCCGCTTGCTCCGCCGGCCGATGGCCAGGACCGCCGCCAGGCGCTGGTCGGCGACACCATCGTCGAATACGTGCTGCGCCGCTCGGCGCGCAGCTCGATCGGCTTCATGGTGGACGACAACGGCCTGCGCGTGACGGCGCCGAAGCGCTGCACGCTGGCCGACATCGACAACGCCATCCGCGCCAAGCAGCACTGGATCCTCACCAAGCTGGACGAACGCCGCCAGCGCCGCGCGGCGCGGCTGGAAAAGCCGCCGGTCGAATGGAAGGACGGCGCGAAGCTGCCCTACCTGGGCGCCGACATCACGCTGCGGCTGTACCATGCGCCGCGCAACCGCACCGACTACAACCCGGCGACGAACGAGCTGTCGATGGGGCTCGTGCAAGGCGCCACCGAACTGCTGGTCAAGGAACGCGTCAAGAACTGGTACAAGCAGCAGGCCGAGGGGCTGCTGGCGCAGCGGCTGGACCTGTATGCGCCCCGCGTGGGCGTGCAGTACGCGGCCTTCTCGCTGACGTCGGCCGACTCGCGCTGGGGCTCGTGCACGGCGCAGCGGGCGATCCGGCTGAACTGGAAGCTGCTGTTCTTCTCGCTGCCGCTGATCGACTACGTGGTCGCGCACGAGCTGGCGCACATCCATGAAATGAACCACAGCCCCCGTTTCTGGGCGCACGTGGGCCGCGTCTATCCGCAGTACGAGGAAGCGAAACAGCTGCTGCGGCGCCGTTCGCAGGAGCTGCCGGTGCTGTTCCCGTGAGGGTGGGATTGCGCACAGACACGCTTTTCATTACTGGGCGATAATGATTTCCATGCCGGCCCCGGCCGGCCCAGCAACCGGAGAACAACATGAAGATTCGCCTGATCCCTGCCGCCCTGCTGGCGGTGGCTGCCATGTCCGCCACGTCGGCCGTCCAAGCACAGAACCGCGGCGACCGCGACGATCATAACGATCGCAATGGCCGCCACGGACAGCGCGACGACCGCCGCGACAACGCCCGTCACGACAACCGCCACGACAACGGCCCCCGTTACGACACGAGCCGCCGCAACGACCGCGTCGACTACCGCGACAATCGAAACGACCACCGCGGCGACCGCGGCGCCGGTCCCCGCCACGACCTGCGCAAGGGCGGCCGCCTGCCGTCCGACTACCGCAACCGTCAATACGTGGTGGACGACTGGCGCGGCCACCGCCTGTCCTCGCCGCCACGCGGCTACCACTGGGTGCAGACGGGTAACGACTACGTGCTGGCCGCGATTGCGACTGGTGTGATTGCCAGCATCATCCTTGGCAACTAAGCTGGAAAATTAAGCACTCACTACGGCTGAGCTCGTGTCCAACCTTGGGGTCAACCCCAAAATTGGACACGGGCTCAACTGCTTTGTGCTTGAGTTCGTGTCCAAAAACAGGGTTGACCCCATGGTTGGACACGAACTGGACTGTAGCTCAGTCGTCGAGAGCCGGCAGCAGCGCGAGCGTGCGCGCGGTGGCGCCGCGGTGCTGGTTGGCGAAGGCCAGCGCGTGCTGGCCCATCGTCCGGCGCGACACGTCGTCGGCCAGCAGCCGGGTCGCTTGCGCCATCAGGTCCGCCGCATCGGCGACGCGCAGCGCGCCGCCGGCGGCGATGGCATCTTCCGTCACCTGGGCGAAGTTGAACGTGTGCTGGCCGATCAGCACCGGCTTGCCCAGCGCGGCTGCTTCGATCAGGTTCTGGCCGCCCAGCGGCTGCAGGCTGCCGCCGATGAAGGCCACGTCGCATGTGGCGTAATAGGCGAACATCTCGCCCATCGAATCGCCCAGCACCACCTGAATAGAAGCAGAAACTGCTGCGCCATCGGCGAGTGCCGAGCGCCGCTGCAAAGTGAGTCCCCGCTCACCGACCATCGCCTCGACCGCATCGAAACGCTGCGGATGGCGCGGCACGATCAGCAGCAGCGTATCGGCCGGCAGTGCCGCCGTCTTGAATGCATCGAGGATCAGCTCTTCCTCGCCTTCGCGCGTGCTGGCGCACAGCAGCACATGGCGGTTCAAACCGAACTGGTTGCGCAGCTGCGTACCCGTCGCCAGCGCGGCGGGCGGCACCACCACGTCGAACTTGATGCTGCCCGTGATCGCCACGTTGGCGGCGCCCAGCGTGCGGATGCGGCGGGCGTCGTCGTCCGTCTGCGCGGCCACCAGCGCGATGCCGGATGCCGCATCGCGGATCGCCTTGCCCAGCTTCTGCGCCTTGCGCAGCGAGCGCTCGGACAGCCGCGCATTGGCCAGCACCACCGGCACATCCCGCTGGCCGCAGACGCGGATCAGGTTCGGCCACACCTCCGTCTCCATCAGGATGCAGATACGGGGCTGGAAGTGCGTCACGAAGCGGCGCACCAGCGCCGGAATATCGTAGGGCAGATAGGACTGCACGACGCGGGCGCCGTGCTTGCCGAACAGGCTCTTGCCGGTGGCGCGGCCGGTCGGCGTCATGTGCGTCAGCAGGATGCGGCCGCGCGGATAAGCCTTCAGCAGCGCATCGACCAGCGGTTCGGCGGCGCGCGTCTCGCCCACCGACACGGCATGCACCCAGATCGTCAGCGGCTCGTCGTTGGCGGCGCGGCGGCCGTAGATGCCGAGGCGTTCGTTCCAGTGCTGGCGGTAGCCGGGTTCCTGGCGGCCGCGCAGCCACAGGCGCAGCAGCACCAGCGGCAGCGCGAGCCGCCACGCCAGCGTGTACAGGTGGCGCATCATGCGAGCAGGCTCTTGGCGGCGGCAACCACTTCGGCGACCGACGGCGGACTGCCCTTGTCGCCCAGGTTGACGATCCGTGGCGACCAGTTCCCTTCCGTCTTCCAGCGCGGCGAATCGGCATAGATCTCGACGACGGGCCGGCTGTAGGCCGCCGCGATATGCGTCAGCCCCGTGTCGACGCCGACCGCCAGCCGTGCACGGCGTGCCACCAGCACGGCATCGGCCATCGACAGTTTCGGCAGCACACGGGCATTGGGAATCTGCGCGGCGAGCGCTTCGGCTTCCGCCTTTTCTTTCGGCGAGCCCCACGGCAGCAGGATCGTCATCGGCGCCAGCTCGCGGCCCAGCGCGATCCAGTTGGCAGGCGCCCACTTCTTCGCATCGCGCGCCGTGCCGTGGAAGTAGACGGCATATGGTTCGGCCGGGAGCCAGTCCGGCTTCGCTTCGTCGAGCGACAGTTCCGGCAGGCCGAAGTCGGCCGGCGTGTCGACGGCGTAGCCCAATGCGGCAGCCACCACGAGGCGGCCGCGCGCCACCGCATGCGTACGCGGATCGAGCGGAATGCTCTTCGTATGGAAGATGCGCGAGATGCCCTCGTAGCCGGAGCCTTCGCTGCCGTTGGCCAGGCCCACCTTCTGGCCGCCCTTGCGGATGCGCGCGGCGCCCATCACGATGCCCGTCTTCAGCAGGCCCTGCGTGTCGAACACGTAGTCGTATTCGACCTCGCGCACGCGGCGGAAGAACTGCTTGACCTCGGCGCGCACGGCCTTGTCGCCCAGGTGCTTGCGCCAGCGCCTCAGCGCGAACGGGATGATGTGGCGCACCTGCGGGTTCTGGCGGACGAGGCTCACGTAGCCCTCCTCCACCACCCAGTCGATGTTCGCTTCAGGGAAGTGGCGGCGGATGTCCGCCACGATCGGCATATTGTGCAGCACGTCTCCCAGCGAGGAGACGCGTACCAGAAGGATGTCCATGCAGCCGTCTTAGAAAGGCAGCTGCGCGTCCGGCTTCGCGGTGAGGATCACGTCGCGGAACTGGCCCTGGATGCGGGCCAGCGCGGCCGGCGTTTCCGCTTCGAAGCGCAGCACGATCACCGGCGTCGTGTTCGACGAGCGGGCCAGGCCGAAGCCGTCGGCGTATTCCACGCGCAGACCGTCGATCGTGATGATGCGTTCGTTGCCGGGGAATTTCGCGTCGGCGCGCAGCTTGTCCATGACGATGAAGTTCTCGCCTTCCTGCAGGTGCAGGTGCAGTTCCGGCGTGCTGTCCGACTGCGGCAGGGCGTTCAGCAGCGCGGACGGATCGGCTTCTTTCGTCAGGATTTCCAGCATGCGCGCGCCGGCGTACAGGCCGTCGTCGAAGCCGTACCAGCGTTCCTTGAAGAAGATGTGGCCGCTCATCTCGCCGCCCAGCGGCGCGCCGGTTTCCTTCAGCTTGGCCTTCACCAGCGAGTGGCCGGTCTTGTACATCAGCGGCTTGCCGCCCGCTTTTTCGATGTACGGCGCCAGGTGGCGCGTGCACTTCACGTCGTACAGGATCTGCTCGCCGGGCACGCGCGCCAGCACGTCGGCGGCGAACAGCATCATCTGGCGGTCCGGGAAGATGATCTGGCCATCCTTCGTGACGAGGCCCAGCCGGTCGCCGTCGCCGTCGAAGGCGAGGCCAATCTCGGCATCCGTCTCCTGCAGGCAGCGGATCAGGTCCTGCAAGTTTTCCGGGTGGGCCGGATCCGGGTGATGGTTCGGGAACGTGCCGTCGACGTCGCAGAACAGCTCGATCACTTCGCAGCCCATGCCGCGGTACAGGTCACCGGCGAACGCGCCGGCCACGCCGTTGCCGGCATCGATGGCGATCTTGATCGGACGGGCGATTCTTACGTCGGCGATGATGCGCTCCAGGTAGGCGGCGCGGATGTCGTGCGTGCGGTAGTCACCGGTCTTTGCGGCAGCGGCGCCATCGTCGGCCAGGATGCTGTCGTACAGGCCGGTGATCGCCTCGCCGTGGATCGCCTCGCCGGCCAGCACCATCTTGAAGCCGTTGTAGTCGGGCGGGTTGTGGCTGCCGGTGACCATGATGCCGGACTTCGTTTCCAGCACATTGGTGCCGAAGTACACCATCGGCGTGGCCACCATGCCCAGGTCGATCACGTTCGCGCCGGCCGATTGCAGGCCGTCGGCCAGTGCCGCCGCCAGCGCGGGACCGGACAGGCGGCCGTCGCGGCCGATGACGACGGTGTTTTCGCCCTTGGCCAGCGCGGCCTTGCCGAAGGCGCGGCCGATCTGGCGGGCGACGCCGGCGTCGAGCGTGTTATCGAGGATGCCGCGGATGTCGTAGGCTTTGAAGATCGATTTGGAGAGCGTGACCATGTGTCGGGAGCCCGGACTGAACGGGCAGCCGGCTTTCATGATTGAGTGAATGAACAGCGGGTATCTTAAGTGCGATGACGGCAGCAGGCAAGAGCCGAAGCTCTCGCGTGCTGCCGTGCAATAGGAAGCGAGGGGGCGGAAACGCGCCGGTATCAGATGCGCAGGTCGTCCACCGACTTGCCGGAATCGAGCCATTCCTTGACCCATTTCGGCTGGCGGCCACGGCCTGTCCATTGCTGGGTGGCATCGCCCGGATTGCGGTAACGCGCGGCCACGGTGCCGCCCTTGCCGCGGCCCGGCGCGGCGATCAGTTCCTTCAGCGGCAGGCCTACCCTTTGCGCGATGGCGAAGATTTCTTCCTTGGCTTTCTGCACATCCTGGCTTTCGCGCTTTTTCAGTTCTCGCTTGACCTGTTCCTGCAGATTGCGCAATTCCGACGCCGACATATTCGACAGATCCATCGTCAATTCCTTTTTAAAGATGATCGGGAAACGTGATTCTCTGCAAAATATACACGAAGTTCGGATTTTTACTAGTTCTTCTTGTGCCGTATCATCCAGCGCGGCGCTTTAAATCGGACGATCCTTACATATAACCAGACATAACTGATAATGAACAGGCAGCAAAATAGCATCAGCACCCAGGTATAGCGCCAGAATACGGTGGCGGGAATAACCGCCATCAGCGAAAACATCCACAGATAAGGCGATGTCAGCGAATTGCGGCGCATCAGCGCACGCGCATCCTTGCGGCCCACGGCCCATTGCACCACGCGGCGGAAGATCAGGCTGTGCAAATGAATACCGTCCGGCATGGCGGGCGACTTACCGCGAATGAACATTCGTCGATAAACGGAAAACATCGTTTCAAAAGCGGGATAGATCAGCAGCAACGCGGCATACCAGGTAGAAACCTGCGGATTGCGCATCACCAGCAGCAATGCCAGTTCGCCCAGCATGAAACCGATAAAGTAGGCGCCGCCGTCGCCGAGGAAAATCAGGCCGACGGGATAATTCCAGATGAGGAAGCCGGCCGTGGCGCCGGCCACCATCAGCGCCGCCACCAGCACGAACATATCGTTGACCTGCAGTGCCACATAACCCAGTGACAGCAACATGCAAATCGTGACGACGCTGGCCAGGCCATTAAATCCGTCGATGATATTGACGGCATTGGCAATGCCGGCCACCGATAATACCGTCAGCGGCAGCGTCAGCCAGACATAAGGCAGCGGCCACACATCGTTGATCCAGTCGATGCGGTCGATGCGCGCATCGAGCAGGTAATAGCCGAGCAAGGCGGCCACCATCGTCAGGAACAGTCGCCGCGCCGCCGATACCTTGCCCGTGTAATCCTCGACGATGCCGCCGACAAAAGCGCAGGCGCTGCAGGCGATCAGCGACAGCATCCACGTGGTCAATGCCGGCACGCGCCAGACGGAAATACAGGCCGATAATGCCACGGCCAGGAATATCGACAGCCCGCCGATGCGGGCGACGGAATGCGCGTGCACTTTCTGCACGCCGTTGAAATCGGCATCGAGCGCCGGGCCGTGCAGGCGCGCTTCCTTGATGACCAGCAGGGTCAGCAGGGCGGAGGCGATAAAGCTTACTAGGAAGGAAAACATTGATTGAAATCGGTCTGAAAGGCCTGGCGCTCCGCTTTATGTCGCAATGCAGCAAGCCGTATTTGCCAGCTTGCCAACCAGCCATTGTACCGGTTTATGAGGGGAAACTGCTAACGGCCGGGCTGGCCGGCACCGGGCGGCCGGCCGCGATTCTAGCGCCCCGGGCTGGTTGCCCGGGGTTTGCTTACCATTCGATACAAAAGCAAACGTACCGGACGTTCACTGCATGCACAGCCGCAGCGCGTCGCGCCAGTCCGGCAGGCGCACGAAACGCTCCTGCAGCAACTGCGACGACAGTACCGAATAAGCGGGCCGGCGGGCCGGCAGCGGGTACTCGGCGGTGGTGATCGGCACCAGCTTGCAGGCCTGGCCGGCTTCTTCCAGGATGGCCTGGGTAAAGCCGAACCAGGTGGTCTGGCCCTGGCTGGACAGGTGGTAGGTGCCGCTGCTTGCCTGCCACCAGTCGGCGTCATGACGCGACTGGGCCAGGATCTGCGCCGTGGCGTCGGCGATCGTGCGGCTCCACGTGGGCGCGCCATGCTGGTCGGCCACGATGCGCAGCTCGTCGCGCTCCTTCGCCAGCCGCAGCATCGTCAACAGGAAGTTCTTGCCGCGCATGCCATACACCCAGCTGGTGCGGAAGATCAGGTGCGGCACGCCGGCGGCGCGGATCGCCGCCTCGCCGGCCAGCTTGCTGGCGCCATAGACGCTCAGCGGCCCGGTGGCATCCGTCTCCAGCCGGGCACCCGGATCGTCGCCGGGGAACACGTAATCCGTCGAATAATGCACCAGCGCGGCGCCCAGCGCCTTTGCCTCCTGCGCCATCAGGCCTGGTGCTTCGGCGTTGACGCGGTAAGCCAGATCCGGCTCGCTTTCCGCCTTGTCGACGGCCGTGTAGGCGGCCGGATTGACGATCAGCTGCGGCCGCACGGCGCGGATCACGTCGCGCACCTGGTCCAGGTCCGCCAGGTCCATGCGGGCCCGGTCGACGGCCACCACGTCGCCGAGGCCCTGCAGCGCGCGTTCCAGTTCGTAACCGACCTGGCCGCTGGCACCGGTCAGCAGGATCTTGATCGGCTGCTTCACGCAAACACCTCCGCGTCCGCCAGCAGCAGCGCCTGCTGGTCCTTGCCGGACAATAGCGGCTGGCCATCCGGCACTTCCCCCAGCGGCCAGTCGATGCCGATGGCCGGGTCGTTCCACAGGATCGCCCGCTCGTGTTCCGGCGCGTAGTAATCGGTGGTCTTGTACAGGAACTCGGCGAAGTCGCTGGTGACGACGAAGCCGTGCGCGAAGCCGGGCGGCACCCAGAACTGGCGCCTGTTGTCGGCCGACAGTTCGATGCCGTACCACTGGCCGAACGTGGCCGACGACTTGCGCAGGTCGACGGCCACGTCGAACACGCTGCCGCTGGTGACGCGCACCAGCTTGCCCTGCGGCTGCCGGATCTGGTAATGCAGGCCGCGCAGCACGCCGCGCGCGGAGCGCGAGTGATTGTCCTGCACGAACGGCAGCTGCACGCCCGTCAGGTCGGCGAAGCGCTGCGCGTTGAAGCTCTCATAGAAGAAGCCGCGGTGGTCGCCGAACACGGTCGGCTCGACGACCAGCAGGCCTTCGATCGGGGTAGGAAGCACTTTCATCGCGGGATCACTTTATCCTGCAGGATCTGCAGCAGGTATTGGCCGTAGCCGTTTTTCTTCAGGGGTTCGGCCAGGCTGCGCAGCTGCTGGCTGTCGATATAGCCCTTGCGGTACGCGATCTCCTCGGGGCAGGCCACCTTGAGGCCCTGCCGCTTCTCGATGGTGGCGATGAACTGCGACGCATCGAGCAGCGAGTCGTGGGTGCCCGTGTCCAGCCAGGCCATGCCGCGCCCCATCAGCTCGACGCGCAGCTCGCCCTTGGCCAGGTAGGCCTTGTTGACGTCGGTGATTTCCAGCTCGCCGCGCGCCGACGGCTCGATCGACGCGGCGATGTCGCATACCTGGCTGTCGTAGAAATACAGGCCGGTCACCGCGTAGTTCGATTTCGGCACCGCCGGCTTTTCCTCGATGCTGACGGCGTGGCGGTTGCCGTCGAATTCGACGACGCCATACCGTTCGGGATCCTGCACGTGGTAGGCAAACACGGTGGCCCCCTCGGTGCGCTCGGCAGCGCTGCGCAGCAGCGCATCGAGGTCGTTGCCGTAATAGATGTTGTCGCCCAGGATCAGCGCGGACGGGGCATCGCCGACGAACTCGCGGCCGATGATGAACGCCTGCGCCAGCCCGTCCGGCGACGGCTGCACCGCATACGACAGCTGCAGGCCCCACTGGCTGCCGTCGCCCAGCAGCTCCGCGAAGCGCGGCGTGTCCTGCGGCGTGGAGATGATCAGGATCTCGCGGATCCCGGCCAGCATCAGCGTGCTCAGGGGGTGGTAGATCATCGGCTTGTCGTAGATCGGCAGCAGCTGCTTCGACACGCTCATCGTCACCGGGTACAGCCGCGTGCCGGAGCCGCCGGCCAGGATGATGCCTTTGCGTTTGCTGGCGGCCGCGGTCATGGCTGCACCTCGCGTGCCGCGTAATTCGTCTCGACCCAGTTCGCATAAGCGCCCGACTGCACGTCGGCCACCCAATCCGGATGATCGAGGTACCACTGCACCGTCTTGCGGATGCCCGTCGCGAACGTCTCGGCCGGCTTCCAGCCCAGTTCCCGTTGCAGCTTGCGGGCATCGATCGCGTAGCGGCGGTCGTGGCCCGGGCGGTCCTTCACATAGGTGATCTGCGCGCGGTAGCTGGTGCCGTCCGCCTTCGGCTTCAGGTGATCCAGGATGTCGCACAGCGTGTGCACCACGTCCAGGTTGGCCATCTCGTTCCAGCCGCCCACGTTGTACGTCTCGCCCGGCCGGCCTTCGGCCAGCACGCGGCGGATCGCCGTGCAGTGGTCCGACACGAACAGCCAGTCGCGCACCTGCTGCCCGTCGCCGTAGATCGGCAGCGGCTTGCCGGCCTGCGCGTTGGCGATGATCAGCGGGATCAGTTTTTCCGGGAAGTGGTACGGGCCGTAGTTGTTCGAGCAGTTCGTCGTCAGCGTGGGGAAGCCGTACGTGTGGTGGTAGGAGCGCACCAGGTGGTCCGACGACGCCTTCGATGCGGAGTACGGGCTGTTCGGCGCATACGCCGTCGTTTCGGAGAACGGCGCATCGTCAGGGCCCAGCGTGCCGTACACCTCGTCGGTGGACACGTGCAGGAAGCGGAACGCGGCCTTGTCGGCGTCGGCCAGGCCGGTCCAGTAGGCGCGCGCCGCTTCGAGCAGCGCGAACGTGCCGTTGATGTTCGTGTTGATGAATTCCGCCGGACCGTGGATCGACCGGTCCACATGGCTCTCGGCCGCGAAGTGCACGATGGCGCGCGGCCTGTGCTCCTGCAGCAGCGCCAGCACCTGCTCGCCGTCGCAGATATCGCCGCGCACGAACACGTGGCGCGGATCGCCCTGCAGCGACGCCAGGTTGTTCAGATTGCCCGCATAAGTGAGCTTGTCGAAATTGAGGACCGGCTCGTCCGCTTGCGCCAGCCAGTCCATCACGAAATTCGAACCGATGAAACCGGCCCCGCCTGTCACGAAAATCATTTAGTATCCCTGTCCAGCAGTTGGTTTGTAATCGCCATGAATTGTAACGGGAATGCGTGCCGCAACCATGAAAAAGCGGTGGCACGACGGGGAAAATGACTTCAATGCAGACATATGCAATCGGCGACCTGCAGGGCTGCCATGCCGAAACCGTCACGCTCGTCGAGAGCATCCTGGAACGCGAGCGCGCCGCCGGCCGCGAACCGCCTGCGATCCTGTTCTGCGGAGACCTGATCAACCGCGGCCCGGACTCGCTGTCCACGCTGCGCTACGTGCAGGCGCTGGCGCAGGGCAGCGGCGGCCGCATCGACGCGGTGCTCGGCAACCACGACCTGCACCTGCTGGCCGTCGCCAACGGCATCCGCCCGGAATCGGGCTCCGATACGCTGGACACGATCCTTGCCGCGCCCGACCGCGCGGCGCTGCTGCACTGGCTGCGCGAGCGGCCGATGGCGCTGTTCGCCAAGAATCACCTGCTGGTGCATGGCGGCGTGCTGCCGCAGTGGACGGCGGCGCAGACGATGGCGCTGGCCGGCGAAGTGGAAGCGGCGCTGCGCAGCCCGCAGTGGGTCGACTTCCTCGCCGGCATGTACGGCAACCAGCCGGACCGCTGGGACGACGACCTGCGCGGCGCGGCGCGGCTGCGCTGCATCGTCAACGCGCTGACGCGGATGCGCTTCTGCACGGCCGATGGCGAGATGGATTTCAAGCAGAAGGAAAGCGCCACGATCGATCCCGCCACGGGCCTGATGCCGTGGTTTGCCGTACCGGGCCGCCTGACTGCCGATGTGCCGGTGGTGTTCGGCCACTGGTCGGCGCTGGGCCTGCGCATCGAACCCAATCTGATCGCGCTGGACAGCGGCTGCGTGTGGGGCGGGCAGTTGTCGGCCGTCTGCCTGGACGACCGGTCGCTGTTGCAGGTCGAGTGCCCGGAGTTCAGGAAGGCCAAGGGCAAGTAGCGGCTGGGGACTGTCCCCGGCTTCATGGGGCCTGTCCCCGGGGTTGCTTTTGACTTTCGCTGTATTCAGGCAGAAAAACAACCCCGGGGACAGCCGGATCGCCGTACCGCCCTTGCAGGGACAGTCCCCAGCCAGCTATGCCTGCGCGGCTGCGGGCGCATCCGGATCCTCGTCGCTCGCCGGTGCCGGATCGGCTGCTTCGCCCTCCCCCGGCGCGGGAATCCCCAGTGCTTCGCGTATCGACTGGTACGAGCGCTCGGCCAGGTCGCGCCGGCTGGCGTCTTCGGCCTTCATCGACGGCAGGATCTTCACCCGCGCGTAGATCGCCTTGCCGGACAAAATCTCCATGACGCTCTGCGCGAACGTCATGTCGCCGATGAACTCCACCGCCGGATGCGGATTTTTGGTGTGGTCGATGTAGCTGATCGCGTACGGCTGCACGCGCGACTTCGCGTCCACCGCCGCCTCGAACAGGTTGGCATGGAACGGCAGCAGCGTGCCTTGCGGCGCCGTCGTCCCTTCCGGGAAGAAGGCCACCCGCTCGCCCGACTGCAGCGCCGACACCAGCCCCTGGAACGCGCGGCGCAGGTCGCGCCGGTTGCCGCGGGCGATGAACACGGTGCCGGCCTGCTCGACGAGCCAGCCGGCCAGCGGCCACGCACGGATCTCCGCCTTCGCCACGAAGCGGCACGGATACAGCGCGTTGAGCACGAAGATGTCCAGCCACGACACGTGGTTGGCCACCACCAGCGCCTGCTGACGGGGCGGCGCGCTGCCGGAGCGGATCTGCACGTGCACATTGCAGATCGCCAGCAGCGTGCGCGACCAGCGCCGCACGTGGGCTTCGCGCGCCTCGCGCTCCATCCACGGGAACAGCAGCGCGCAGATCAGCATGCCGGCCAGCACGTGCAGCACCAGCCGGAGAATGCGCAGCGTGAGGATCATGAGACGCGGCTCCGTCAGGCGGCGTTGCGTTCGAAGGCCACGCGGCCGCCGACGATCGTTGCGCGCACCTGGCCCGGCATCTCGTAGCCCAGCAAGGGCGTGTGCTTGCCCTGGCTGGCCAGTGCCGGCGCTTCCACCAGCCAGCGGGCGGCCGGGTCGAACAGCACCACGTCGGCCGGCACGCCGACGGCCAGCGTGCCCGCGGCCAGGCCGGCCACGCGGGCCGGATCGGCCGTCACGCGCTGCAGCGCCTTGAACAGGTGGTTCGAACCGTGATTGCCCAGCTCCTCGCCCCACTTCAACGCCAGCGACAGCAGCAGTTCCAGCCCCGTGGCGCCGGGCGACGCTTCGCCGAACGGCAGCAGTTTTTCATCGTCATCGACCGGCGTATGGTCCGAGCAGATCGCATCGATGGTGCCGTCGGCCAGGCCGGCGCGGATCGCTTCGCGGTCGCGCTGGGTGCGCAGCGGCGGCGTCACGCGCGCGTTCGGGTCGAAGAAATTGATGTCGGCATCCGTCAGGTGCACGTGGTGCGCGCCCACGTCGCAGGTGACGGGCAGGCCTTCCGCCTTGGCCTGGCGCACCAGCTCGATGCCGGCCGCGGACGACAGCCGGCACAGGTGCACGCGTGCGCCGGACGAGCGCACCAGTTCGAAGATGGTGTGCAACGCGATGGTTTCCGCCATCACCGGCACGCCGGACAGGCCCAGGCGCGACGCCAGCGGGCCGCTGTGGGCGACGCCGCCCTTGCCGATGTGCGCATCCTGCGGCCGCAACCAGACGGTGTAGCCGAACGTCTTCGCATACTGCAGCGCGCGCAGCAGCACATTGGTGTCCTCGACCGGCACTTCGGCGTGCGAGAAGCCGATGCAGCCCGCTTCCGTCAATTCCGCCATTTCCGTCAGCGCCTGGCCCTTCAGGCCCATCGTCAGTGCGCCCAGCGGATGCACGTGGGCCTGGTTCAGTCCCCGTGCGCGGTGCTTCAGCATTTCGACGAGGCCAGGTTCGTCCAGCACCGGATCGGTATCCGGCGGGCACACGAGGCTCGTCACGCCGCCCTGCATCGCGGCCTGCATTTCCGATTCCAGCGTGGCCTTGTATTCGTAGCCAGGCTCGCGCAACCGCGCCGACAGGTCCACCAGGCCGGGCGCGACGACGAGGCCCGTGGCATCGATCGTGCGCGCCGCCGTGAAGCCTTCCGGCGCGGCGCCGATGCCGGCCACCTTGCCGTCGGCGATGTAGAAATCCTGCACGGCGTCGACGCCGTTGGCCGGGTCGATCACGCGGCCGTTCTTGATATGAAGATTCATTGAATGCTTATCCCTGATTGCCTGCCACGATACTCATCACCGCCATGCGGACCGCGATCCCGAACGTCACCTGCGGCAGGATCACCGCCTGCGGGCCGTCGGCCACCGCCGAATCGATCTCCACGCCGCGGTTCATCGGCCCCGGGTGCATCACGATCGCATCCGGCGCGGCCAGCGCCAGGCGCTCCGGCGTCAGGCCGTAGCTCTTGAAGTATTCCTGCGCGGACGGCAGCAGCGCGCCGCTCATCCGCTCGTTCTGCAGGCGCAGCATGATGATCACGTCGACATCCTTCAACCCTTCGTCCATGTTGGTGAAGGTGCGCACGCCCAGCTGATCGAGGCCGCCGGGCAGCAGCGTGTGCGGGCCGATCGCGCGGATTTCCGGCACGCCCAGCGTGGTCAGTGCGTGGATGTCGGAACGGGCCACCCGGCTGTGCAGGATGTCGCCGACGATCGCCACGCGCAGGTTGGTGAAGTCCTTCTTATAGTGGCGGATGGTGTACATGTCCAGCAGGCCCTGCGTCGGGTGCGCGTGGCGGCCGTCGCCCGCGTTCACCACGTGCACGTGGTTCTGCCGCGTGTCGCGCAGGTGCTTGGCGATCAGGTAGGGCGCGCCGGACGAAGCGTGGCGCACGACGAACATGTCGGCATGCATGGCCGCCAGGTTGTCGATCGTGTCCAGCAGCGATTCGCCCTTGCTGGCCGACGAGGCCTGGATGTTCAGGTTGATCACGTCCGCCGACAGCCGCTTCGATGCGATCTCGAACGTGGTGCGCGTGCGCGTGGAGTTCTCGAAGAACAGGTTGAACACGCTCTTCCCGCGCAGGAGCGGCACCTTCTTGACCTCGCGGTCCGACACGCTGACGAAAGAGCTCGCCGTGTCGAGGATCTGGTTGATGATGGCCTTCGGCAGCCCTTCCGTGGTCAGCAGGTGCTGCAGCTCGCCGTGCTTGTTCAGTTGCGGGTTATACATGGTCGGTATTTTCGTGTGCGATGGTCAGATTGAAACGTCCCGCGTCAGTTTGCTGGAGGCGCAGCGCCTGGCCGGCCGGCACGCGCGTGTGCGCGGCAACGAAGTCGGCCGCCACCGGCAGCTGGCGCTCGCCCCGGTCCACCAGCGCGGCCAGCAGGATGCGTGCCGGGCGGCCGTAGTCGAACAGTTCGTTGATCGCGGCGCGCGTGGTGCGGCCCGTGTACAGCACGTCGTCCACCAGCAGGATCGTGGCGCCGGCCACGTCGAAGCCGATATTGGTTGGCTTCACTTCGGCCGGCAGGCCTTTCTTGGCGTAGTCGTCGCGATAGAACGACACGTCCAGCACGCCGCAGCGCTCGCTCATGCCGAGGTCCTGCGCCAGGCGCTCGGCGATCCACGCGCCGCCGGAATGGATGCCGACGATGGCCGGCTCGTGGGCGCCGGCAAGGCCGGCCTTGACCTGGTCCAGCAGCGCGGCGTACAGCGCCTCGGCGTCCAGCGTATTCGGGTCTGGGTATGACATATCAGTGGGAGTCGAAATATTGTTGCAGGATGATGGCGGCGGCGCGGTCGTCGATCACTTCGCCCCGCTTGCCGTTCAGGACGGCGGACGAATAGCGTTCGTCGACCAGCTCCACGGGAATATCGAAGCGGCCGTGCAGCTGGTTGGCGAAGCGGCGGCAGCGCGCCGTCAGCTCGTGTTCGGCGCCGTCGGGATGCAGCGGCAGGCCGACGATGAACTTCGTCGGCGCCCAGGTGGCGATCAGCGCCTCGATCTTGCCGAAGCGGGTGGCGTTGTCCTCGGCGTGGATGACGGCCAGCGGACTGGCCTGGCCGATCAGCGTATTGCCCATCGCCACGCCGATGCGTTTGATGCCGAAGTCGAAGCCGAATAACGTTTCAGGCATGGCCCGCTTCGGAAGTGAGCATCAGCGGGTCGATGCCCAGCAGTTTCATGGCGCCCACGTAGCGCTCCTCGATCGGCGTCTCGAACAGGATGCGCGGGTCGGCACCGACGGTCAGCCAGCCGTTGCGGCCGATCTCGTCTTCCAGCTGGCCCGGGCTCCAGCCCGCATAGCCGATCGAGACCAGCATGCGCTGCGGGCCGGCGCCCTTGGCGACCGCTTCCAGCACGTCGATCGACGTGGTGAACGCCACTTCGTCCGTCACCGTCAGCGACGACGAGTAGCGTGTGCCGGGCGTGTGCAGCACGAAGCCGCGGTCGTCCTGGACGGGGCCGCCGAACATGATGGGCTTGGCCGTCATCTGGTCGCGGCCGGCCGTCACTTCCAGGTCGATGCGGTCGAACAGCGTTTCCATCGTCATGTCGGTGGGCTTGTTGATGACCACGCCCAGCACGCCGTTTTCATTGTGTTCGCAGACGTAGACCACCGTCCCGCCGAACACGGGGTCGTGCATCGACGGCATGGCAATCAGGAAATGGTTGGCCAGGTTCAATGCCGGCGTCGTGGTGGAGTCCCGGGATTCCATTTTCTGCAAAGGGGATTCGCCTTCCTGTAACAGGCCGGGCACAGGTAGCGGTTGGCTCACTTTGCTCTTCTTCATAAGCTGCTCTCTCTGCTGGCATGATCGGTGTACGTGCGGAAACTGGGCGCGCACATTCGACAGTTTACTATGAATTGCCGGAATGGCCACCCAAACCACCCCGGCGCCCAATAAACTGATTGTAGGAAATAATCCCGCCCTCCCCTTGAGCCTGGACACACAAATGCCTGAAAGCAATACCGGTGGCGCGCTGGTCTGGTTCCGCCGCGACCTGCGCGCCTTCGATCACGCCGCCCTGCACCACGCGCTCCGCGCCGGCGGCCCCGTGCACTGCGCCTTCGTCTTCGACCAACCGATTCTGCAAGGATTGCCGCGCGACGACCGCCGGGTGGCTTTCATCCATGCGTCGCTGGCCGAGCTGGCGGCCGAGCTGGAGGACCTGGGCGGTCACCTGCTCGTGCTGCACGACGATGCGCGCACCGCCATCCCGGCGCTGGCGGAGCGGCTCGGTGCCGCAGCCGTGTACGCAAACGAGGACTACGATCCGGCCGCCATCGCCCGCGACGAGAACGTGGCCGGCGCGTTGCGCACCGCCGGCCGTGAGCTGAAGCTGTACAAGGACCAGGTGATCTTCGCCAAGGACGAAGTGCTGTCGCAGGCCGGCAAGCCGCTGTCCGTGTTTACGCCATATAAAAAGGCGTGGCTGCGCCGGCTGGAAGCGGAGCCGTCCGCGCTGGCGCCCTGGCAGGTCGAGCCGTACAAGGCCGCCTTCGCGCCGGGCCGCAGCAAGCTGCCGGCCCTGGCCGACATCGGCTTTGCCGGCGCGGCAACAGCCGGCGCGGGCATGTCCGGCGGCGCCGCCTTGTTCGACGCGTTCCAGTCCCACCTGGCCGATTACGGCACCGCGCGCGACTTCCCCGCGCAGCCCGGCACGTCGCGGCTGTCGGTGCACCTGCGCTTCGGCACCGTGTCGGTCCGCCACCTGGCGCGCACCGTGCAGCAGCTGGCCGCGCGCGGCCAGGCCGGCGATGGCGGCAGCGTGTGGCTGTCGGAACTGATCTGGCGCGAGTTCTACCAGATGATCCTGTACTTCAACCCGCACATGGTGCAGTCGTCGTTCAAGCCCGCCTACGACAAGGTGCAGTGGGAAACCGGCGCGGAAGCCGATGAGATGTTTGCCGCCTGGTGCGCAGGCCGCACCGGCTTCCCGCTGGTGGATGCGGCGATGCTGCAGCTGAACCGCACTGGTTTCATGCACAACCGGCTGCGCATGGTCACCGCCAGCTTCCTGTGCAAGGACCTGGGCATCGACTGGCGCCGCGGCGAAGCGTACTTTGCGCTGAAGCTGGACGACTACGAACTGGCGTCGAACAACGGCGGCTGGCAGTGGGCCGCTTCTTCGGGCTGCGATGCGCAGCCGTTCTTCCGGATCTTCAATCCGGTCACGCAGTCGGAGCGGTTCGATGGGGATGGGGAGTTCATTCGTGCTTTCCTGCCGCAGTTGGGCGGGCTGGCGAAGAAGCAGATTCACGCGCCATGGCTGCATGGCGGCGTGGCGGGTTATCCGGCGCCGCTGGTCGATCATGCCGAGGCGCGGCAGAAGACGCTGGAGCGGTTCGAGGTGGTGAAGAAGTGATTGGGGACTGTCCCCAGCGGGGACTGTCCCCGGGGTTGCTTTTCTGCCCGCGATTGGGAAAGTCAAAGACAACCCCGGGGACAGTCCCCTTCCACTATTTCGGCAATAGCCCCGCAATCGCGCCCAGCAGAATCGTCTCCTGGAACGGCTTGCCGAAATACGCATTCACGCCCAGCTGCATCGCATGGTTGCGGTGCTTGTCGGCGCTGCGCGACGTGATCATGATGATCGGGATGTCGCGCGTGGCGGCATCGCTGCGCACGTTGCGGGTCAGGTCGAAACCGTCCATCCGCGGCATCTCGATATCGACCAGCATCAGGTCCGGCTGCCGTTCGCGGATCTGTTCGAGCGCATCGACGCCATCCTTGGCCAGCACCACCGTATAGCCTTCCCGTTCCAGCAGCCGCTGGGTGACCTTGCGGACGGTCAGCGAATCGTCGACCACCATGATCGTGCCGGCCGCCGCATGCACGGCCGGTTCGGGCGCCTGCAGTTCCGGATGCTGCGCCGCGTGCTGCGCCAGCACCACCGGGTTCAGGATCAGCACGATCTCACCGGAACCCAGCACGGTGGCGCCGGCAATGCCGGGCACGCGGGCCAGTTGCGGGCCAGTGTTCTTCACCACCACTTCACGGTTGCCGAGGATCTCGTCGGCGCGCAGCGCCAGCCGGTCGGTGCCGGCCCGCAGCACGAGCACCGGCACGGAACGCTGCGCCAGCGGACGCGCCTGCGCATCGCCCAGCAGCGCCGGCAGATAATGCAAGACCAATGGCTGGCCCTGCAGGTCCACCGTGCCCGCTTCCAGCGCATCGGCCTTCACGTGCAGCACCTGCTCGACCAGCGCTGCCGGCACCGCATGCGTGCGCCCGCCAGCAGCCACCAGCACCACCTGCGTGACGGCCAGCGTCAGCGGCACGTGGATCGTGAAGCGCGTGCCTTTGCCTGCTTCGCTGGTGGTTTCGACGCGGCCGCCCAGGCCCTGCGCTTCGGCACGCACGACATCCATGCCCACGCCGCGGCCGGCCAGCTCGGTCAGCGCGTCGGCCGTCGAGAAGCCCGGCTCGAAGATCAGGTTGGCCGCCTGCGCGTCGTCCACTGTTTCTTCCGTCCCCAATAATCCCAGGTCGCGCGCCTTGGCACGGATGCGTTCCAGGTCGAGGCCGGCGCCGTCGTCGGAGAATTCCAGCACCACTTCATTGCCCTGCTGGCTGGCCTCGACCAGCACTTCGCCGGTTTCCTCCTTGCCGGCGGCGGCACGCGCGTCGCGCGATTCGATGCCGTGCACGATCGCGTTGCGCAGCAGGTGTTCGAACGGCGCGGCCATCCTTTCCAGCACGCCCCGGTCCATCTCCACATTGCCGCCGCGGATGTCGAGGTTGACGCGCTTGTCCAGCTCCTTCGAACTTTGCCGCGCCACGCGATACAACCGTTCGGCGATGCTGGCGAACGGCACCATCCGCACCCGCATCAGGTCGCGCTGCAGGTCCCGCGTCAGGCGGCCCTGCTGCACCAGGTCGTCGCTGGCGCCATCGACCGAGCGCACCAGGCTTTCGTGGAACGACGCCACGTCGTCCACGCTTTCGGCCATCATCCGCGTCAGTTCCTGCAGGCGGGTGAAGCGGTCGAATTCCAGCGGATCGAATTCGCGCTCGCCGGAGATCGACAGCCGCGACGCGATCTGCGACTCGGCCTGCACTTCCACTTCGCGCAGCAGCCGGCGCAGCCGGCCCACGTTGTCGTGGAAGTCGGCCAGCGACGTGCGCAGCGAGCCCACTTCGTTTTCCAGCCGCGAACGGGTGATCGACACTTCGCCGGCCTGGTTGACGAGGCGGTCGAGGATGTCGGCGCGCACGCGCACCAGCGGCGCGGCGGCAACCGCCTCCTGGGCCGGTTCCTGTCCGGCGCTGGCGACGGGCGTATCGGCCACCGGCTGCTGCAGCTGTTCGAACAGCAGCAGCGCATGGTCGTAATGGGCCAGCAACTCCTCGAACGCGTGCGGCGACGGGCTGGCCATCGCCTCGATATACGTTTCCATCTCGTGCGCGTGCTGGCCCAGGCGCATCGCACCGGCCATCCGCGCACTGCCCTTCAGCGTATGCAGCAGCCGTTGCAGCGTGGCGGCGTGCGCCATGTCGTCCGGCGCGTGCTGCCAGGCGCGCAGCGCGGCGCCCACTTGCGGCAGCAGGTCGGCACCCTCTTCGATGAAGACGGGCAGCAGGTCGGCATCCAGTTCGTCCGCCACCGGCTGGACTTCCGGTTCCGGCAAGGCCGGCGCCGGAACTTTGTCTTCCAACGCTTCTTCCGGTTGCACCGGCGCTTCGGCGGCAGCCGGCGGCGGCGCGCTTTCCACCGCGGTTTCCGCTTCGCTTTCCTGTACTGTGCCGGCCGCCTGCGTCAGCGGCGGTTCGGCCAGCGCGTCTTCGAAGGCGGACGCGAACAGGTCGTCGATCGATTCGTCCTGCGTGATCAGTTGCGGGGCCGGCGGCGCGGCGTTGCGCGCCGGCGCCTGCGGCGGATCGGCGATCAGCGCGTGGTAGGTGTCCGCGAACAGCGCATCGAGCCTTGCCGCCAGCTCGCCCGTATCGGGCGGCGGCGCGTCGGCCGGCAGCAGGCTGTCCAGCCGCGCTTCCAGCTCGGGCGCCGTGCCGTCGGTGCGGGCCAGTTCGTCGTGCAGCTGTTCCAGTGCCGCGATCAGTTCCGGCTGGTCCGCCGGCATGTCGCCGGCCGCGAAGCTGTCCAGCATCTGGCGGATGCGGGCAATCGCGAAGTCGAACAGGTCGTATTGGGCCGGATCGGGCAACGCAGATGGCGCCACCTCCAGCGTGCGTTCCAGCGCGCAAGCCAGGTCGCGCAGCGCCTTGAAGCCGACGGTACCGGACGTGCCGGCCAGCGTGTGCGCCGACTGCAGCGTGGCCGGATCGCTTTCCTCCATCAGGCGCCATGCCTCGAAATCGCCGGCCAGCGAGCGGGCCAGCGCATTCGCTTCCGTCACATAGATGTCGAACAGCGGCGCCGGCACGGCGAGGCGGCCGACGAACCGCATGTTGTCGTCCGCGGGGGCAGGTTCCTCGGTGACGTTTTCGTCAGTGAGGTTTTCGTCCGTAATGTATGGTTCGGCCGGCGGCGGCTCGATGTGGCGCGGCGCATCCGGCAGCACGAACGCTTCGCCGTCCCGCACGCATGCGGCGGCGGCCACCAGCGGCGCCGCGCTGCGCGTCGAGACGCCCTTCGCCACCAGCTCGTCCACCCACGCGTGCATTTCCGCGGTCGTCCACTCCAGCAGCTCACGCAACGCCGTGGTGGCCGGCCGCTCCTCGGCCACCCAGGTATTGAGCGTCTTCTCGAGCGCGGCGGCGCCGTCGGCGAACTGGTTCAGGCCCACCATCCGGCCGCTGCCCTTGAGCGTGTGGAAGGCGCGGCGCAGCGGCGCCAGATCGGCTGCCGCTTCATTGCCCGGCTGCGGCAGCGCCGTATCGACGAAGGCCAGCACTTCCTGCGCTTCGCCGATGAAGATCTCCAGCAGCTCCTCCTCGATCGCGGCATCGGCGGCGCCCGGCGGCGTCGTGGCCTGCCCTTCCGGTGCGGCGTCTTCCGGCGGTGCCACCGGCTCGTCCAGCACGGGGATCGACTCGGCGCCGGCCATCTTGCGGAACGGGACGGCGCGGAACGTGCCCTGCGCCGCATCGAAGGCGAAACGCTCGCGGGCACCGGCGGCGTTCTGCGCCATCATGTCGGTGAAGAAGCCCAGCGCACCGACGTTCTGGGCGATGCCGTCCAGCCGGCGCGCCTGCGCCGCCGCATCGTCATCCTGCTGCGCCAGCAGCTCCACTTCGCGCCGCACATGGGCTGCCGCCTGCTGCGCATCCGGCTGGTCCGCGACGGCCAGCGCGCCTTCCACCTGGTGCAGCACGCGGCTCAGCGCCGCCAGCGGCGCCCTGTCGTCCGGCGTGGCCTGGTACTGGTCCAGCACGTTTTCCACTTCGCGCAGCGCCGCCTTGACCTGCTGCGACAGCGCCACCACCGTGTCGTCCTGCCGCATGCGGCGGGCCAGACCCTGTTGCCACTGGGCCGGTTCCGGCGGTACGTCGCCGGCCACGAGGGCCTGCAGCCGCGCGACGATGGTGTCGGCGCTGGCCGCGAAATCGTCCGGCAGGTGGCGGATCTGGTCCAGCCCATGGCCGGCAAACAGCAGCGCCGACGCCATCTCGAGGCCCAGCGGTTCGCTGTGTCCGGTATCGGCAAAACTGGTCGCCACGTCGGCCACCTGCCGCATCAGCGCGGCCAATGCCGCGATGCCCAGCTTGTCGCTGGCCGCGGCAACCACGGCCAGCGCCGGTGCAAAGTCCGCCTGTGCGGACGTGTCGCCCTGCTCCAGGCGCTGCCACGCGGCGCGGGCCTGCGCCAGGCCCTCGTTGGCGCGCACCAGTGCATCGGCATCGATACGGCCGTAGCGCTTTTCCGCATAATCGGCCGGCACCAGGCCATCCAGGCGCCAGCCGGCACGCAACCGGCCCGCCAGCGGCGGCAGGTCGCCGGCATCGGCCGCGGCCACGAAGAACAGCGCATCGCGCAGCACGCCGTCCGGCGTCTCCGGCGCGCCCTGCGCCAGCCGGCGCATCTGCAGGTTGGCCGCGCCGAACAGCTGCTTGACGTAGACGCCGCCCGGCACCTGGCCCTGCGCCACCAGTTCGGCAAAGGCCTGCAGCGCCAGCCAGAACGCGTGCGCGCGGGCATCGACCTGGGCCCCGGCCACTTCGGCAATCACTTCGGCCAGCGGCTGCGCCTGCGCCGGATCGCCGGACTTCAGGTAAGGCAGCAGCGCGCGCTCGAAGCGCTGGCGCAGGGCGCCGTAGTCGGGCGCCTCGGCGCCTTCGGCGGCGGGGAAATCAGGGGTGCGGGCCAGGTCCACGAAAAACAGGTCGCCCGGATGATTGCGCGTTGCGCCCAGCATCTGCTGCACGTCGCGGTAGTAGGGGAACAGCCGTACCGGCTGCGACGGCGCGCCGTCCAGCAGCTCTTCCAGGTATTCGACCAGCGCCTGGTACAGCGCGCCGATCGCCTGCGCGTTGTCGGCACTGCATTTGACGGTGCCGTCCTTGAAGCGGTCCAGCGCTTCCTCGGCCAGTTGCGTCAGCACGGCGACGCCTTCGACGTCCACCATCAGCAGCGCGCCATGCGCCTGGTGCAGGTGGGATTTCGCCAGCCGCAGCGCGGTGGCCTGGTCTTCCTGGTCCAGGCCGCCGGCCTCGAACAGCGCCGTGCGGGAACGCGCCAGCGCTTCGCGGATTTCCGCCATCACCCACGACAGCGGGCCGGGGTCGAAAGTATGCGGGGTCGAATCGGTATCGCTCATTGCCTGGTTCTCTTGATAGCTAGCCTGTCGGCTGGATGAATGGTCAACTCGACGAAATGCGGAACCGCGACACGGAGTCCTTCAGTTCCTGCGCCAGCACGGCCAGTTGCCGCACCGATTGCGCCGTCTGTTGCGTGCCGTCCTGCGTCAGTTCCGTCACCTGCAGGATGTGGCCGATGTTCTGCGCCACGCCGCTGGCCGATGTCGCCTGCGTGCCCGTCGCGCGGGAGATGCCCGCGATCAGTTCGGCCAGCCGGTTCGACACCTGCTCGATGTCTTCCAGCGCGGCGCCGGCCGCATCGGACAGCCTGGCGCCGTCGACCACGCCTTGCGTCGAGCGCTCCATCGCGGCCACCGCATCGTGCGTGTCGGTCTGGATGGTGCGCACCAGCGCGCCGATCTGCCTGGCCGCCGAGCCGGAACGCTCCGCCAGCCGCTGCACCTCTTCGGCGACGACGGAAAAGCCCCGGCCCGCCTCGCCGGCCGATGCGGCCTGGATCGCCGCGTTCAGCGCCAGCACATTGGTCTGCTCGGTGATGTCGGAAATCAGTTCGGTGATCTCGCCGATCTCCTGCGACGATTCGCCGAGGCGCTTGATGCGCTTCGACGTTTCCTGGATCTGGTCGCGGATGTCGTTCATGCCGGCGATCGCGTTCTGCACGGCCGTGGCGCCCTGCCGCGCCGCCGCCACCGACTGGCGCGCCACGTCGGCCGATTCGGCGGCCGACTGCGACACGTCGGTGATCTCGGCCGCCATGCGCAGCACGGTGGCGCTGGCGTCGCGGATCTCGCGCGCCTGCTGCTGCGATGCGCCCAGCAGGTCGCTGGCCACGTCCTGCGCCTGTGTCGATGCGGCATCGACCTGCGCCGCCGTCGCCGTCACGCGGCCGACCAGGCCGCGCAATTCCTCGACCGTGTAGTTGACCGAGTCGGCGATCGCGCCGGTGATGTCTTCCGACACGGTGGCCTGCACGGTCAGGTCGCCGTCCGCCACCTCCTGCAGTTCGTTCATCAGCCGCAGGATGGCCGCCTGGTTCTGCGCATTGGTGGCCTTGGCCTCCTCTTCCTTCTGCTGCGCCTGCAGCCGCAGCGTTTCCGCCTGCTGCCGGCGGCGTTCCGCGCCGCGCGTGCGGCTGTGCGAATCCTGCAGCAGCACGCGGCCGATGGCGGCGCCCGTCAGCAAGGTCAGCATGCCGCCGGCCACCATCAGCCAGAACGTCCAGTTCAGCTCACCCTGCGCGCTGCGGTAAGTGTCCTGCAGGCCGGCGAGGCTCTGGCGCAGCGTTTCGTTCTGCGCGAAGATCTGCCGTTCGGCCGTCTTGGCCGCCATGAAGCGGTCCAGCCGGCCCAGGATCGCGCCGGCCTGCGCCTGGTACTGCTCGAAATCGGCCTGCAGCGCGGTGACGCGCTCGCGCACGTCCGCTTCGCGGGCGGCGGGAATGCCCAGCGCCGGGCTGCCGTTCAGGAATGCGTCGACGATGGCGCGGAAGGTGGTGATGTCGCGGCCCAGCTGGAACGCCGTTTCCGAGCTGATGCCGCCGGCCGTCAGGAATTCCGCCGCGCCGCGGCTCATCCGCTGCGTCAGCATGGCCAGCCGGCCCAGCGCGGCCGCCTCGCGGGCGCCGGCGCCGTTCGCCATGCGCAGCGCGGCAATCTCTTCGGCCTGTTCCAGCAGCTGCGGCGACAGCGCACCGAGGCCGCGCAGCGCCTTGTCCACGCCGGCCAGGTCGGCGCGGTGGCGCAGGATCGTGTCGGCGGCACGGTCGGTGGCCGCCCATTGCGTGCGCGCGCCGTTCACGGCCCGCAGCAGGTCGCCCGACGCGGCATCCACGCTGCGCCCCTTGTAGCTGCCGCCGCCCTGCATCAGGGCCAGGTCGCTGCCCAGTTCGCGCCGGCTTTCCTCCAGCTGGCGGAACGCTTCGGCATTGCCCTGCACGGCGTTCGGCGCCGCCTTGCCGATGCGCTGCGAGTGCATCAGCGCGTCGCCGGCCAGCTGCGTGCCGGCCGCGCCGACCGCGCTGTAATGGACGTTCAAGGCGACGAAGCCGGCGGACAACGCCACGCTGACGGCCAGCGCGGTGACCAGGTAGCTGAGCTGGCGCTGCGGCGGCAGGTGGCCGATCAGCGGCAGCCGGAAGGCGGACTCGGTGTCCGGCGCGGCGACGCGTTCCCGGTCGCCGCGGCGCAGCGCATCGCGCAGCCGCAGCGGCGTATCGGCCGCCGCGCCGTCCGCCACGTCATAGGCGAACTGCGAATCCGGACCCTGGCTGTCCTGGCTGCGTGCGCGTGATGTAAACCTCAATCCCATGGCGTCCCCTGTTGCATCCTCAGTTGCGTCCCGATGTGCATCGTGATCATTGACCGGCCAGCAGCCCGACGTGCAGAAAGCGCGGCTCGCGCACCAGCCGCGCCAGGTCGAGGCGCAGCCACGCCTGGCCGTCGCCGTCCACATAGCGCTCGGCACACCAGGCCGGCGCCGCGTCATCGTGGCCCTGCGCCTGCATGTCGGCCAGCCGGCGCAGGCCCAGCACGCGCGCCACCAGCAGCGCGCACGGCAGGCCGAGGGACGGCGAGAACGTCAGCAGCCGCGCCTCGGGCCCGGGCGCGGCAGCGGCGTCGCCCAGGTAGTGCGCCAGGTCGACGATGCCGGTCAGGTTGCCGCGCACATTGGCCAGGCCCAGGTACCACGGCTGCGTCAGCGGCACGCCGGTGATGGCCTGCTGCGGCACGATCTCGCCGGCCTGCGTCAGGTCCAGCAGGCAGTGGCGGCCGCCGACCAGCACGCCCAGTTCGCGGCCGGTGGCCACGGCGGCGCCCTGCGCGGCCTGCATGCGTTCAAGCAGCTGCACCTGGTACTGGCGCAGGCGGCTGCGGCGTTCGCCGTCCTGGATGGGGGTCTCGTCGTGCTCCGGGCGCGCCATCAGCCGAGCGCTTCGATCGTGGACAGCAGGTCCGCCGCCGCGACCGGCTTGACGAGGTATTCCTTGGCGCCCTGGCGCAGGCCCCAGATGCGGTCGGTTTCCTGGTTCTTCGACGAGCAGATGATCACCGGCACGTCCTGCAGCGCCGGATCGCGGGCGATCGAGCGCGTGACCTGGAAGCCGTTCGCGCCGGGCATCACGACGTCCATCAGGATCAGCTCCGGCTTGTCCGCGCGGATCTGTTCCAGCGCCTGTTCGCCGTTTTCCGCCGTCGTCACCAGGTAGCCGTTGCGGGTCAGGATGTCGGACAGGTAGTAACGTTCGGTGGGCGAATCGTCGACGATGAGAATTCTGCGGATAGCCATGCTTGCCTCGGTGGTCCTGTTATATGTGTGTTGGGGCACCCGTGCCGGTGTGCTCGCGCACGGCGGCCAGCAGGCTGTCCTTGCTGAAGGGCTTGGTCAGGTAGGCGGCGGAACCGACCATCGCGCCGCGCGCGCGGTCGAACAGGCCGTCCTTCGACGACAGCATCAGGACGGGGGTGGCGTGGAACTTCGCGCTTTTCTTGATCAGCGCGCAGGTCTGGTAACCGTCCAGCCGGGGCATCAGGATGTCGCAGAAGATCAGGGCGGGCGCGTGTTCGACGATCTTGGCCAGCGCATCGAAGCCGTCTTCGGCCAGCACGACCTGGTAGCCGGCCTGGCTGAGAAAGATCTCGGCGGAGCGGCGGATCGTGCTGCTGTCGTCGATGACCATGATTTTCATGGCATCCGGTTGCGGTGTCATCATGTAGGGGGTTCCACCTGTTTTCGCTACGATAGCACAGGGGCAAGAGTGGGGGCGGACGGTGATTACCGGTGCCGCCCCCGGGCGGTTCGCGTCAGATCGCCACCATCTCGAAGTCGTCTTTTCTTGCGCCGCATTCCGGGCAGGTCCAGTTCATCGGCACGTCTTCCCAGCGGGTGCCGGGGGCGATGCCTTCTTCCGGCAGGCCGGCCGCCTCGTCGTAGATCCAGCCGCAGATGAGGCACATCCAGCTCTTGAAATCCTGTGCTGCCGTATTTGCGCTGCCTTGTGCGTTATTGCTACTCACGTTTTGCCACCCTCAATCAAGTAAAATGCCGAATCGGGTATCTTAATCTACTGGCCGTGCAAAACCAAACATCTCCCCTCATCCTGACATTCGGCGTCGCCGACCCGATCGGCGCAGTGGGCGTGCACTCCGACCTGGGCGTCTTCGCGGCGCTGGGGTGCCAGGCCCTGCCGGTCACCACGGCGCTGCTGATCGGCGACACCGCCCGCGTCGAAGAACAGCAGCACGTGGAGCCCGACTGGGTATCCGACCAGGCCCGCGTGGTGCTGGAAGACGCGCCGATCGCCGCCTTCAAGATCGGCGCGCTGGACCACATGGAACACATCTCGTCGATTGCCGAAGTGGTGTCGGATTACCCCGACGCGCCGCTGATCCTCGACCCGTTCGGCTCCCAGCTGCCGCAGCTGGCCGAGCAGACGGATCCCGAGGAACTGCTGACCGTGCTGCGCCAGCTGCTGGTGCCGCAGGCCACGCTGCTGATGCTGTCGCAGGTCGAGCTGGGCCGCATGGCCGAAACGTGGCGCGACCTGGGCAACGGCGAAACGATGGGCGACGATGCCCAGCACCTGATCGACCTCGGCTGCGAGTACGTGCTCGTCACGGGCACGCCGGCCGGCACGTCGCGCGCCGAGACGGGGCTGCGCGCGAACACGCTCTACGGTGACGGCGGCGTCGTCCGCCACGACCGGTGGCAACACCTGGCCGGGCCGTTCATCGGCTGCGGCGGCGTGCTGTCGGCCGCCATTGCCGCCTATATGGCGCGCGGTTCCAGCGCCCCGGAAGCGGTGGACCTCGCCCAGCAATACACCTTCGGCACGCTGCAGCATGCCCGCCGCCTCGGCATGGGCCGGCTGGTGCCGAACCGTTTTTACCAGATGATGACCGGCTGAGCCGGTCCGAACCAAGGAAAAGCAATGACGATTTCGCAAAACGATGTGCTGTTCGACCGTGCCCAGAAGACCACGCCCGGCGGTGTCAACTCGCCGGTGCGCGCGTTCCGCTCGGTCGGCGGCACGCCGCGCTTCATCACCCGCGCCGAAGGCCCGTATTTCTGGGATGCCGACGGCAAGCGCTACATCGACTACATCGGCTCGTGGGGCCCGGCCATCGTCGGCCACGCCCATCCGGAGGTCGTCGGCGCCGTGCAGGAAGCGGCCACCCGCGGCCTGTCGTTCGGCGCGCCGACCGAAGGCGAGATCCTGATGGCCGAGGAGATCTGCAAGCTGGTGCCGTCGATCGAGCAGGTGCGGCTGGTGTCGTCCGGCACGGAAGCCACCATGAGCGCGCTGCGCCTGGCGCGCGGCTTCACGGGCCGCGACAAGATCGTCAAGTTCGAAGGCTGCTACCACGGCCATGCCGATTCGCTGCTGGTCAAGGCCGGCTCCGGCCTGCTGACGTTCGGCAATCCGACGTCGGCCGGCGTGCCGGAAGACTTCGTCAAGCACACGCTGGTGCTGGACTATAACAATATCGCGCAGATCGAAGACGCCTTCGGCGAATACGGCGACGAGATCGCCTGCGTGATCGTCGAACCCGTTGCCGGCAATATGAACCTGATCAAGGCCGCACCGGAATTCCTGCAGGCGCTGCGCGACCTGTGCACGAAGCACGGCGCGCTGCTGATCTTCGACGAAGTGATGTGCGGCTTTCGCGTTGGTCTGGCCGGCGCGCAGGGCCTGTACGGCATCACGCCGGACCTGACGGCGCTGGGCAAGGTGATCGGCGGCGGCATGCCGGTTGCCGCCTTCGGCGGCCGCGCCGACGTGATGGGCAAGATGGCGCCGCTGGGCGCCGTGTACCAGGCCGGCACGCTGTCCGGCAACCCGATCGCCGTCGCCGCCGGCATGACGACGCTGAAGCTGATCCAGCAGCCGGGCTTCTACGAGAAGCTGACGGCCACCGCGAAACGCCTGGCCGAAGGCCTGACAGACGCCGCCTTCGAGGCCGGCGTGACCTTCTGCGCCGACTACGAAGGCGGCATGTTCGGCCTGTACTTCAGCAGCGAACCACCGGCCAACTACGCCGAAATGATGGCCGGCGACCGTGCCAAATTCAACGTGTTCTTCCACGCGATGCTGGACGAAGGCGTCTACTTCGCCCCGGCCGCCTTCGAGGCGGGCTTCGTGTCGGCGATGCACGACGACGCCGTCATCGATGAAACCATCGAAGCGGCCCGCCGCGTGTTTGCCAAGCTGAAGTAAGCTTCCGCGCTCCGCACAAAGACGGCCCCGGCCGTCTTTTTTTTTGCTGAGTCCGTGTCCAACCATGGGGTCAACCCCAAAAGTGGACACGGACTCAACAATAGCAATGTTGAGCTCGTGTCCAAAAAAAGGGTTGACACCAAGGTTAGACACAGACCGGGCAGTAGCGGCAGGCGCGGCGAATCCACGACAAACTTCCGACATTTGCATGACATGCCTTCTTTACAATCCGCAGCTTCATTCATCCACTGCGGGAGTGCATCATGCGTATGTATTCGAGCCGGCCGGCGGCGTTGTCCGGTGAAGGCATCATCTGGATCAGGCTGGCCGTGGTGTATCTGGTCGTCGGCGTGGCGATGGGGATCGGCATGGGGGCCAGCCACGATTTCACGTTGCGGCCCGTGCATGCGCACGTGAATCTGCTGGGCTGGACGACGCTCGCACTGGCCGGGCTCATCTACACGGTATTCCCCGCTGCCGGCCGCAGCGTGCTGGCGCGCATCCACTTCTGGCTGCTCAATATTTCGATTCCCATCATGATGGCGGCGCTGAGCTATATCCTGCTGACCGGCGACACGCAGGTCGGCCTGCTCCTGGGCATCGCGCAGGTGATGGCGGCGGGGGCGATCCTCGCCTTTGCGGCGAACCTGTTCGTCAACCTGCGCGTGGTGGAGGCGGAGGAGGAAATGACGATCGAGGAGCGGGCCAGGTACGCATGACCACAACCCCGGCGGCTGATTACTTCAGCCAGCCCCGGTGCCGGAAATACAGGAAGGGCGCGATCGCGCTGGTGATCATCAGGCCCCAGGCCCACGGATAACCGAAGGTCCACTCCAGCTCCGGCAGGAACTTGAAGTTCATGCCGTACACGGAGGCGATCAGCGTCGGCGGCAGGAAGGCGACCGAGGCCACGGAGAAGATCTTGATGATCTTGTTCTGGTTGATGTTGATGAAGCCGACGGTGGCGTCCATCAGGAAGTTGATCTTGTCGAACAGGAAGGACGTGTGGCCATCCAGCGATTCGATGTCGCGCAGGATCTGCCGCGCCTCCTCGAACTGCTCGGAATTGAGCAGCCGGCCGCGCATCAGGAAGCTGACGGCGCGCCGCGTGTCCATCATGTTGCGGCGGATGCGGCCATTCAGGTCTTCCTCGTGGGCGATGGCGGACAGCGCGTCGGCTGCGTCCTTGTCGGTGAATTCTTCCTGCAGCACGCGGCCGGACACTTCTTCCAGCTTCTGGTAGATGCCTTCCAGCGCATCGGCCGAGTATTCCGCGTCGGTGGCGTACAGGTCCAGCAGCACGTCCATGTAGTCGGCGATCGAGCCGGGCCGCGAGCGGGCGCGCATGCGCACCAGGCGGAACACGGGCAGGTCGTCCGTGTGCACGGAGAACAGCATTTTCTTGGCGAGGATGAACGCGACGGTGATCACCCGCGACGGGCCGTCGTCTTCTTCCAGCAGGAAGTCGGTGCGCAGGTGCAGGTCGCCGTTTTCCGCCTCGTAGTAGCGGGCCGACGCTTCGATGTCCTTGACTTCGTCTTCGCCCGGCAGGATCACGCCGTAGATGGCCTTGACCCAGGCGCGCTCGTCGTCGTTCGGGTCCGTCAGGTCCACCCACACGGGGGTGGCTTGCTCAAGGTCTTCGCGCGACTCGATGGGAACCTGGTTCAGCCGGCCATTTTGTAAGACGAAGACATTGATCATAGGCACTCTCAGCCGACAGGGATTCTGGACACTTGCAGGACGCAAAATTAAAACAGCGCAAGTGTACTCGCAAAGCGCGGCAGCATACCACCCCGCAACATGAGATTTCGCTTAAGGCAGCGCCTTTTGCGGCATTTTGTCGCGCACCGGCGTGTCGCCGTCCGCCGCGGGCGGGGAAGATGGTGCTTTCGGCGCTTCGATGCCGCGCGTGTCGCGCAGCACGATCACCTGCCCGCGGTTGCCGCACTCGGTGTTCGATACCACGGTCCGGCCGTCGATCGTGCACTTGCGCAGCGGCGCCGCGCCAGTGACCGCCGCGGCGGGAAGCAACGCCGGCTTCGGCCCGGCCAGCCTGTCCCACCCTTCTTCGAGCAGGTTGCGCTCGTGGCGGATCGAGAAGATCGCCGCCATTGCCAGCGCCGCCAGGCCGGCCATCAGCAGCGTCACCAGCACCAGACTGATGCCCTGTTGACGGCGCCCCGTCATGGCAGCTCCGCCGAACCCATCCGCTGCAGGATGGTGGCCGTGCGGCGGTTCAGGTAGCGCGTGTCGCGGTGCTTGTCGTAATAGCGGGGATTCGGCAGCATGACGGCCAGCTTCGCGGCCTGGGACGCGCCCAGCTTCGCGGCGGGAATCCGGTAGTAATGGCGCGCCGCCGCCTCGGCACCGTAGATGCCGCTGCCGAATTCGACGACGTTCAGGTAGATCTCGAAGATGCGCTGCTTGTCCATCAGCGTCTCCAGCATATAGGTAATGATCAGCTCCTGGCCCTTGCGCAGGTAGCTGCGCGAACCGGACAGGAACAGGTTCTTGGCCAGCTGCTGCGTGATCGTCGAGCCGCCGTGCGTGACTTTCTTGCGCTTTTCGTTGCGCTCGTAGGCCTGCTCCAGCGCATCCCAGTCGACGCCGTCGTGCTCGGAAAAATTCGCGTCTTCCGATGCGATGATGGCCCGTTTCAGGTTAGGCGAGATCCGCGCATAAGGCACCCACAGCTGTTGCAGCTTCGCGTCCGGATTCTTCTCGCGCAGTGCCGACAGCTGCTGCCGCATGAACGCCGTCATCTGCGGATCGTGGTCGCGCCACCACCAGATCTGGGCGAAAAAATAGGCCTGCACGGCCAGGAACAAAGCGATCGGAACGATGAACAGCCATTTCACCCAGGACCACCGCCCCGGCGCAGCGCGCTTTTTTGTCATGATGCGACTTTTATTATCCAGACTTGCTATCTTCTAACGCAGATTTTCCAATACCTCCGCCGTGTGCGGGCGCACGCCGCGAAATCCCTCGAACGCTTCCGCGGCCTGCTCCACCAGCATGCCGAAGCCGTCGCGCACGGTCGCGCCATGCTGGGCGGCGAAGCGCATGAACACGGTCGGCTCCTTGCCGTACATCATATCCAAAGCAAGCGTGCCTTGGTGAAATACTGCGGCCGGCACGGGCGGCAGGTCGGCCTGCAGGCTGGCCGATGTTGCGTTAATGACGATATCGAAGGTGCCGGCAATGTCGGCGAAGCTGCCGGCCGACAGCACGCCCTCGCCCGCCAGCGCGGCAAACTGGTCCACCAGTGCAACGGCCGTCGCCACCGTGCGGTTGGCAATGACGAGCGCGGCCGGGCGATGTTCCAGCAAAGGCAGCACGGTGCCGCGGGCCGCGCCGCCGGCGCCGAGCAGCAGCACGCGTTTGCCGGCGATCGGCGTGGCAGCGTTGACGACGATGTCGTTGACGAGGCCGGCGCCGTCCGTGTTGTCGCCGGTGATGCCGTGTTCGTCGAACAGCAGCGTGTTGACCGCACCGGCCGCCTGGGCGCGCACGGTCAGCGCATTGGCGAGCCGGTAGGCATCGAGCTTGAACGGCACGGTGACGTTGGCGCCCTTGCCGCCTTCGGCGATGAAGGCGCGGATGGCGTCGGCAAAGCCGTCCACCGGCGCCAGCCGTTTTTCATAGGTCAGCTGCTGGCCCGTCTGGCGGGCGAAGGCCAGGTGGATGTCGGGCGACTTGCTGTGGGCAATCGGGTTGCCGAAGACTGCGTACTTGTCCATATCAGTTCGAGCCGCTCAGGTCGGCTTCCAGTTTCTGCTCGCGGGTGAATTTGAAGCGGGTGATGATGACCCACAGGTCGTCGCGGTCGTTGGACAGCATGTTCGGCGGGAACTTGCCGAACGGGCCGGCGCGGCGGACGATGGCCATCGCCGCCTCGTCCAGCGCCGCGTTGCCGGAGCTGGTCTGCACCTTGATGCCGCCCTCCTTCGCGTAGATCGTGCCGTCCTGGAAGATCGGGATCGACAACACCAGCTCGCCATACAGCTTGCGGCCGTTCTTCTGCGGGAAATTCAGCGTGCCCACCTCTTCCACCTTGCGCTGGAAGGTCTTGTAGTACATCGCGTAGCCCACCTGCTGCGTGCTCGGTGTGATGTAGGTGCGGCGGGGGCGCTTGTTCTGGTCTTCGATCGTTTGCGTGATCTCGGCCGCCATGCGCGCGATGGCCTTGCTGCTTTCGATCAGCTCGGCGCCGGTGGGCGTGGGATCGGGCTTGTCCTTTTCGGTGACGGGCGCGGCGCGGTACGGCGTGTCCTTCATCTGCGTCATCAGCTGCTTTTGCAGCTGCTCGAGCTGCTCGATGCGGCGGCGCGCGGCCTGGATGCTGTCGCCGGACTCCATCTTGCGCATGTCCGGCAGCGGCGACTTCGAGCGGCCCTGGTCGGCATTGCCGCCGCCTTCCAGATTGGCCTGCGCGAGCGCGTCCGCCTTCAGCGGCTTGTTGGCGTGCTTGGCATTGACGAGGATGACTTCCAGCGTGGGATCGGTCGGCTGGAGCTTGAACTCCTGCGGCGCCACGAAGCGCACCGCCAGCAATGCCCCATGGACCACCACGGAGACGGCCAGGGCAATCATCAGGAAACGGTTGTCTTGTAAATACTTCACGCGCGCGAACCAGGAGGCAGGATGGGGCATTCTACCCGGGAAGATTTCTCATAAACCGGTGACAGGCACCATTTGTTTGGAAATATTTCCAGGAAAATGGAGCCTGTCACCGGTTTTCTGGCAACAGTCAGTTGGTGGCGGCGGGGGGTGTTTCGGCCAGCTCGGCTTTTTCGTCGGCGGGCTGGTCGGGGTCGGGCACCAGTTCCGGCAGCGTTTCGGCCACCACTTCCGGGCCCGCTTCCTCTTCTTCGTCTTCGCCGAGGTCGGATGGCGCGGCCGCTTCGATTTCCAGCAGGCGGGTTTCGATCGACAGGTCCACTTCGTCCCAGCGCAGCACGTCGAGCTTGACGGCGGCGCCGCGCGGCGCGGATGGCATGCCCGGCAGGCGGATCACCAGCGGGATGTCGGTCAGGCGCAGCACTTCGTCCTTCAGCACCACGGCCTCGACCTGTTTCTTGTCTTCCTGGCCGAGCCAGCGCAGGCACCAGTAGCGTTCCATGTTCGACTGGTGGTCCGCGTAGGCCGCGTAGGCCGCATCGAAGGCGGAGACGATCGCGAACAGGTTCGCATCCTTGTGCTTGAACGGCGCGACGAGCGGCGCCATGACGCCCTTCTCGGCGACGGCGATGATCTGCCACTGGTTCACCAGGTCGGTATAGCGGCGCAGCGGCGACGTGCTCCACGCGTACTGGTCCACGCCGAGGCCTTCGTGCGGCGCGGCGTGCGTCAGCATGCGCACCTGCATCTTGGCGTTCCAGCCGCCCACGCCGCGGCCCTGGCTGCGGTAGATGCCCGGCACGCCGTGGTCGTGCATCAGCTTGCCCCACGTGCTGTTGGCGAAGATCATCAGTTCGGCAACGATCTTGTCCAGCGGCGCGCCGCGCTTGCGGCGGGAGACCGTCACCACGTCGTCTTCCACATAGAAGTTGAAGTCGACGCGGTTGTTCTGCTCCGGCTTCAGGCCGAACGCTTCGCGCTTGACCATGCGGCCCGCTTCCAGATGCTGCGCCCAGGCCCACAGCAGCGTCAGTTCGGCCTTGCGCGGGTATTCGCCTTCACCGCTGGCCAGCGTCTCTTCGTTGACGACGTCGTCCAGGTCGTTGTGGCGCAGGTTGTTCGCGATCGGCACCAGTTCGGCACGCGTCTCGGTGGAGATCACGGACCAGTCGGATGGATCCAGCGTGGCATACAGCGACAGCGCCGGGCACGTCTTGCCTTCGGCCAGCGTGAACGCTTCGACGATGGCATCCGGCAGCATGGTGATCTTGTCGCCCGGCATATAGACGGTGGACATCCGCGCCCGCGCGATCTTGTCCACGGCGTCGTCGATCCTGATGCCCAGGCCCGGCGCGGCAATGTGGATGCCGATGCGGACCTTGCCGTCGTCCAGGTGGGTGATCGAGAACGCGTCATCGATCTCGGTGGTCGTCACGTCGTCGATCGAGAACGCTTCGACGGCGGCCACCGGCAGGTCCTTCGGCGCCACTGGCACCGGCACGTCCGGGAAGCCGGCGCCGCGCGGGAAGTTCTCGAACAGGAACTTCGCCATGTGCAGTTCCTTGGCCGAGCCGATGCCGCCGGCCGCCAGCATCAGCCGCTGCGGCGTCGTGTGCAGCTCGTTGCAGGCCGCTTCCAGGGCCTTGTATTCGATGGTGTTCTTGTCCGGCTTGAACAGCAGCTGCTGGACGATGTTCGCCATCGCCGCCGGCAGCTTGTTCGCCTTGAGTTCTTCCACATACTGGGCCTGCACGAGCGCCTGCTGCTTTTTCTTCTCGATGCCGGCCAGCGCGGCCTGCAGCGACTGTTCCGGCGCCGCCTTGTAGCGGCCCCGGCCTTTTTTATAGAAGTACACCGGCGCCGAATGCAGCGCGAGGATCAGGCCCGCCGCCTCGTGCGGCAGCGGCGCATGGCCGAAGTATTCCGCGCCCAGCTCGGCGAAACCGAATTCCTCCTGCCCCGCCACTTCCCACAGGAAGTCGAGATCGACGTCCGCCGCCACGGCCTTCGCCTGCGCCAGCAGCTCTTCCGGCGCCGGCTTCTCGTACTGCAGCAGCACGTCCTTGGCCTTTACCTTGCTGCGCTTGCCGCTGGCCATCTCCACCTGGTAAGCCTCGCCAGCCTGGGACAGCACGGTTCCGACCTTGAAATCGCCGGATTCTTCAAAAAAGACATTCATGTTCATCTCGTATGGGTAATCGTGGGCAGCAGCGCCAGCACCGGGGGCAGGAACACCTCGGTCACCAGCAGCGTGCCCTGGCGGCGCCGGTACAGGCAGCGCCGTGCAAACAGCAGTTGTTCTTCAGGCACGGCCAGGCCTTCGGCCGCCAAGGCAGCCCGGGCGCGGCGCGCCAGCGGATGCGATGCACGCAGCCGCGCGTATTCGAGTTCGTAGCGCCGCACCAGCGGATCGCCGAACAGCGTGGTGCCCAGCGACCGTTCGCCCAGCGCGGAAAACAGCGGCCAGTCGGATGCGTCGGCGCTCATCGGCACCACCGTGTGGCCGAACACCACGGGCGTATTATCACACCGCAGCAGCACCTCGCGCTCCCACACGCGCCCCGACCGATGCAGGCCGATCGCCTGCGTCTCGTCCGCCAGGCACAGCGCCGGGTTCTGGTGCAGCACCTGCACGCGGAAAGCATGGCTGTGGGCTTTCAGCCGCGCGGTCAGCGAACCGCCGGACGTCAGCCAGCGGGCCAGCGGAGCCGGCGCATTCGTCGCCAGCACGTGCCGGGTCCAGTTGGCCCGGCGCAGCGAACGTTCCCTCATGCAGCCGCAACCCCGCAGAACGCCAGCACTTCATCCACATGGTCGGCGAACTCGCTGATGCCGTGGTCCGAACCTTCGATCACGTGCTGCCGGGCGCCGGCGTAATGGGCCACCATGTCGCGCCAGTCCAGCACTTCGTCGCCCGTCGCGGCCAGCAGAAAATAGCGCGAAGGCTGCGTGATGCGTGCCACGGCCAGCTCGCGCAGTTCGTCGATGTATTCGGCCTTGAACTCGAACGGCTCGTCGCTGTGGAACATCGTCGTGACGCCCACGTGCTGCTCCAGGTTCTTCAATGGCGTGACGGCGGGATTGAGCAGCACGGCGCGGCAGCCCAGCCGCTCGGCCATCCACGTCGCGTAATAACCGCCCAGCGACGAGCCGACGATGGTCAGCTCATCGGCCGGCACGCCATCCACCAGCGCGAACGCCTGCTCGATGGCGAGCTTCGGCGACGCCGGCAATTGCGGTGCGACGTAATCGGCAGAGCGGCCCAGCGCCGCCATCCTTTCGGACAGCAGCCGGCCCTTCATCGACAATGGCGACGAGCGGAATCCGTGCAGATACAGGATCATCCCTGCAGCGCTTTCAACAGCTTGTCGTGCACGCCGCCGAAGCCGCCATTGCTCATCACCACGACGTGATCGCCCGGCCGCGCCTGGCCGGCAATCGCCTTGACCATCAGGTCAAGGTCGTCGTAGGCGGAAGCGCTGGCCCCCATCGGCGCCAGCGTGCTGCCCAGGCTCCAGCCCAGCGATTTCTCGCTGCCGAAGCCGAACACCAGGTCCGCGTCGGCCAGGCTGGCCGGCAGCGCATCCTTCATCGCGCCCAGCTTCATCGTGTTCGAGCGGGGTTCCAGCACGGCGAAGATGCGCGTGTCCGGGCCCAGCTTCTGGCGCAGGCCGCCCACCGTCGTGGCGATGGCCGTCGGGTGGTGGGCAAAATCGTCGTACACCGTCACGCCATTGGCCACGCCGCGCACTTCCATCCGGCGCTTGACGCTTTCGAACGATTCGAGGGCCTTGGCCGCCTGCGCGATCGGCACGCCGACATTGCGGGCGGCGGCAATCGCGGCCAGCGCGTTGTAGCGGTTGTGGCGGCCCGTCAGCTTCCAGTTGATCAGCGCTTCGAACTTGCCGTTGAAGAGCACGTCGAAGCTGCCATCCGGGTGGTCCTTCAGCGTCCAGTTGGCCGTATCGCCCGAACCGAACGCTTCCTTCTCGCTCCAGCAGCCGCGGCGGATCACCCGCTGCAGCGATTCCTCGTCGCCGTTGACGATCACGCGGCCGATGCCCGGCACGGTGCGCACCAGGTGATGGAACTGGGTTTCGATGGCACCGATGTCCGGGAAGATGTCGGCGTGGTCGTATTCCAGGTTGTTCAGGATCGCCGTCTTGGCGTGGTAGTGCACGAACTTGCTGCGCTTGTCGAAGAACGCCGTGTCGTATTCGTCCGCCTCGATGACGAAGAATTCGGAATCGGCGCCTTTACCGGACAGCCGTGCCGAGATACCGAAGTTCATCGGCACGCCGCCGATCAGGAAGCCGGGCGCATAGCCCGCATCTTCGAGGATCCACGCCAGCATCGACGACGTGGTCGTCTTGCCGTGCGTGCCGGCCACCGCCAGCACCCATTTGTTGCGCAGGATATGTTCGCCGATCCACTGCGGGCCGGACACGTATGGCAGGCTGCGATTGAGGATTTCCTCGACCAGCGGATTGCCGCGCGAGACCACATTGCCAATCACGTACAGGTCAGGGTTCAGCTTGACCTGGTCCGCATCGAAGCCCTGGATCAGTTCGATGCCCTGGGCTTCCAGCTGGGTGCTCATCGGCGGGTAGACGTTGGCGTCGCAGCCCGTCACCTTGTGGCCAGCTTCCTTCGCGAGCACCGCGAGGCCGCCCATGAACGTGCCGCAAATGCCGAGTATGTGAATGTGCATGTGGTTCGTGCTCCGTGGTACTGCGTGGTCGAGGACGGGATTTTACCTGACGCGCCGGTTTTCACCGTTCAGAGTATGATTCCGGCCATGATGCAGAATCCTCATGACGCAAACGACCAGATCGCGCAGCTGCGCGCCGAGATCGCGGCGGCGGCAGCCCGGATGATCGCCCAGGACGGTGCCGACTACGGCACCGCGAAACGCAAGGCGGCCCGCCAGATTCTCGGCGACGCCCAGGCCAATGCGCAGCGCGGCCTGCTGCCCGACGACGCCCAGGTGGAACAGGAAGTGCGGCAGTACCAGGCGCTGTTCCATGGCGACACCCAGCCGGCCCGCCTGCACCGCCTGCGCACCATCGCGCTGGAAGTGATGGAAAAACTGGCCGACTTCCATCCCTTTCTCACCGGCGCCGTCCTCAACGGCACGGCCGGCGAACACGACGACATCTGCCTGCAGGTCTTCGCGGAAAGCGCGAAGGAAGTGCAGATCTACCTGCTGAACCACGGCGTCAATATAGAGATCTCCGAGACGGACCACTTCAAGGGGGCCCGCCACGATCCTGTCGAGACGGCCAGCTTCATGTGGGGCAAGGAAGGCGTGCATGTGGAACTGTATGAAGCCGACGATTTGCGCGGCGCGAAAAAACAAAGGAACGGCGAGCGCCTGATGCGGGCCGACATTGCCGCCCTGCGGACCCTGATCGAAACCGGAAACGAACCCGAATGAAAACAAAAACCTTGCTGGCTTACGGCGCCATTGCCGTGCTGTTCGGCGCCGTCGGCGCCTGGGTGGGCATGCACAAGAAGGAAGCGCCGCCGCCCGTCACCACCACCATCGCGCCCGGAGCCACCGGCCCCGTTGCCGAACTGCTGACAAAATCGATGGCCGACGACAAGGGCGTGCAGCAGGCGCTGGCGCAGTGGAAGGGCAAGAACCTGCTCGTCAATTTCTGGGCGCCGTGGTGCGGACCGTGCGTGCAGGAGATGCCGGAGCTGTCCGCGCTGCAGAACGAGGGCCAATATAACAACCTGCAAATCATCGGCATCGGCATCGATTCGCCGTCGAACATCGCCGCCTTTGCCCAGAAATTCAAGATCGCCTACCCGGTCTACGTGGACGGCGTGGCGGGCACGGAACTGTCGCGCCAGTTCGGCAATGCGCAGGGCGGCCTGCCGTTCACGGTGCTGATCGGCGCCGACGGCCAGGTGAAGAAAACCTACCTGGGCCGCCTCAAGTTCGACCTGCTGAAACAGGATCTGGCGGCCCTGTAAGCCGCATGCGAACGGTCGTGCGCTTACTGGTGTGGCTGGTTTGGCAACTTGTTTTTCGCTTGCCAAATGGTCGGGTCAGGCGGCAAAATGCGGAACTTTCGCTGACTAAAGTCGGAATATGGCAAAACACCTGCTGCTGCTGAACGGCCCCAACCTGAACCTGCTGGGGACCCGCGAGCCCGGGATTTACGGGGCTGCGACACTGGCACAGGTGGAACAGGCAGCACAGGAACAGGCCGCCGCCGCAGGTGCGCAGCTGGCTGTGTTTCAAAGCAACCATGAAGGCGGATTGATCGACCGCGTGCATGCCGCGCGCGACGAGGGCGTGGAGTTCATCGTCATCAATCCGGGCGCCTACACCCACACGAGCATTGCCCTGCGCGATGCCCTGGCCGGCGTGGCGATCCCCTTCATCGAAGTCCACATATCGAATATTTATCAGCGCGAAGACTTTCGCCACCACTCATATCTCAGTGCGATCGCGAAGGGAACGATTTGCGGCCTCGGCATCGAGGGATACCGCCTTGCCATCGACTTTGCATTAAAAAGCAGTTAATCTACGCGATCTGCGCGCTATTTACAGCGTTATTGCCCAAAAGGCGACGGCGCAAACATTCACAAAACAAGATTGAACGGAGTCTCAGATGGATCTACGCAAGCTCAAGACATTGATTGACTTGGTTGCCGAATCGGATATTGCAGAACTCGAAGTCACCGAGGGCGAGAGCAAGGTACGCATCGTCAAATCCTCCGCCATGCCGCAGAACCAGGTCGTGATGATGCCGCAGGGCGTGCCGACCCAGTACGCGCCGAGCGCCGCGCCGGCACCGGCCGCTGCCGCGCCAGCCGTGCCGGCCGCCGCACCGGAACCGACCGGCCACATCGTGAAGTCGCCGATGGTCGGCACGTTCTACCGTTCGTCCGCACCGGGCAGCGCGCCCTTCATCGAAGTGGGCAGCACGGTCAAGGAAGGCGACACGCTGTGCATCATCGAAGCGATGAAGCTGCTGAACGAGATCGATACCGACAAGGCCGGCACGGTCACCCAGATCCTCGTCGAAAACGGCCAGCCGGTCGAATTCGGCCAGCCCTTGTTCGTCATCGGCTGATTCCCGGTGGCCGGTCAGCCGGCTCCCGCGGCCGCCAGCGGCGGCACTCAGTACCCTCTTCTACAAAGAACACCCGGCCTGCCCGGGTGTTCGCAAACATAGAACTAGCCATGTTTGAAAAAATCCTCATTGCCAACCGTGGTGAAATTGCGCTGCGTATCCAGCGCGCCTGCCGCGAGATGGGCATCAAGACCGTCGTCGTGCACTCCGAAGCGGACAAGGACGCCAAATACGTCAAGCTGGCCGACGAATCCGTCTGCATCGGCCCGGCGCAGTCCGCCCTGTCGTACCTGAACATGCCGGCGATTATCAGCGCGGCCGAAGTGACCGACGCCGAAGCGATCCACCCCGGCTACGGCTTCCTGTCCGAGAACGCCGACTTCGCCGAACGCGTGGAGAAATCCGGCTTCGTGTTCATCGGCCCCCGCTCCGACTCGATCCGCCTGATGGGCGACAAGGTGTCGGCCAAGCAGGCGATGATCAAGGCCGGCGTGCCGTGCGTGCCCGGCTCCGACGGCGCGCTGCCGGACGACCCGAAAGCCATCGTGCAGATCGCCCGCAAGGTCGGCTACCCGGTGATCATCAAGGCGGCCGGCGGCGGCGGCGGACGGGGCATGCGGGTCGTGCACACCGAAGCCGCGCTGCTCAATGCCGTGACGATGACGAAAACCGAAGCGGGTTCCGCCTTCGGCAATCCGGAAGTCTATATGGAGAAGTACCTGGAAAATCCGCGCCACGTGGAAATCCAGATCCTCGCCGACGAACACAAGAACGCCGTCTGGCTGGGCGAACGCGACTGCTCGATGCAGCGCCGCCACCAGAAAGTGATCGAGGAAGCGCCGGCACCGGGCATCCCGCGCAAGCTGATCGAGAAGATCGGCGACCGCTGCGCCGAAGCGTGCCGCAAGATCGGCTACCGCGGCGCCGGCACGTTCGAATTCCTGTACGAGAACGGCGAGTTCTATTTCATCGAGATGAACACGCGCGTGCAGGTCGAACACCCGGTCACCGAAATGATCACCGGCATCGACATCGTCCAGGAACAGATCCGCATCGCCTGCGGCGAGAAGCTGCGCTTCCGCCAGCGCGACGTGATGCTGTCCGGCCACGCGCTGGAGTGCCGCATCAACGCCGAAGACCCGTTCAAGTTCACGCCTTCCCCAGGCCGCATCACGTCGTGGCACACGCCGGGCGGCCCTGGCGTGCGCGTCGATTCGCATGCGTACTCGGGCTACTACGTGCCGCCGCACTACGATTCGATGATCGGCAAGCTGATCACCTACGGCGCGACGCGTGAGCAGGCCATCCGCCGCATGCAGATCGCGCTGTCCGAGATGGTCGTCGAAGGCATCCTGACCAATATCCCGCTGCACCGCGAACTGATGGTCGATGCCCGCTTCATCGAAGGCGGCACCAACATCCATTACCTGGAACAGCGTCTGGCGGAAATGCCGAAGGCCGGTTCATGAGCTGGACCGAGATCGTCATCGAAGTCGCCCGCGAGCACGCCGAGGCGCTGTCCGACGCGCTGATCGAAAACGGCGCGCTGTCCGTCTCCGTCGAGGATGCGGACGAAGGCACGGATGCGGAGCAGCCGCTGTTCGGCGAGCCGGGCATGGAGCCGAAGGAAGCGGCGTGGGAACACAGCCGCGTGGTGGCGCTGACGAACGACGACGCCGACCGCGACTTCATCGTGGCCGCCGCCGCGCAGGCCGTCGGCATCAAGGCGATGCCGAAGTACACCGAGCGCAAGGTCGAGGACGAAGACTGGGTGCGCCTGACGCAATCCCAGTTCGAGCCGATCCACATCGGCAAGAACATCTGGGTCGTGCCGAGCTGGCACGAGGCGCCGGATCCCTCGGCGCTGATCCTGGAACTGGACCCGGGCCTGGCCTTCGGCACCGGCAGCCACCCGACCACCCGCCTGTGCATGGAATGGCTGGAAGCGCATCCGGCACCGGGCAAGACGGTGCTCGACTACGGCTGCGGCTCCGGCATTCTCGCCATGGTCGCTCGCAAACTGGGCGCCACGCCGGTGGCTGGCGTCGACATCGATACGCAGGCGATCGACTCGGCACGCGCCAATGCGGAGCGCAACCAGGTGGCCGACATCGAGTTCTACGTGCCGGACGAGTTTGCGAAATCGTCGTACGCGGATGCGAAGTTCGACGTGGTCGTCGCCAACATCCTGTCGTCGCCATTGAAGCTGATGGCGCCGATGCTGTCCAGCCGCGTGGCCGACGGCGGCGCGCTGGTGCTGTCCGGCGTGCTGGCCCGCCAGGCCGACGAAGTGGCGGCCGCCTACGCGCCGTTCATCAAGATGTCGGTCTGGGCCGAGCACGAAGGCTGGGTGGCGCTGTACGGCCGCGCCGGCAGCGACACCGCCCCGCCCTCCCGCTGAGGCTCAGGCCTTGAAATTCAATCCTTAACGCATGGCGCTCGCCACCAAATGCCCCCACTGCCACACGGTTTTCAAGGTCGCCCACGACCAGCTGAAACTGCGTGGGGGCATCGTGCGCTGCGGCGCCTGTAACGAGATCTTCGACGGCAATGCCGCACTGGTTGAGCAGGCCTTTGCGCTGCCCGTCACGCCGCTGATTCCGCCGGCGCCGGCGGCACCGCTCGATTTCGAGCTGGAGCTCGACGACGTCATCGAGCCTGCCGAGGAAGTTCCGGCACCAGCCGCCGAACCCGCACAGGAACCACCCGACGAGCGTCGCGAGCCGAACTTCGACATGCCGTCGGAGCACATCGTCGCTGTCGCGCTGGACGACCTGCACCACTTCGACGATGTCGACAACGGCTTCGAAACCGCAGCCCCTGCCGAAACGCCCGAACCCGTCGAAGCCGACAGAATCGCCGACGAAGCCGCTGCTGCCGACCTGCTGACGGCGGCGCCGGAAAGCGCGCTGCTGGCCGCCGGCGCCACGCACGAAGAGGTCGCCGAAGACGACGAAGAACCCGAATTCGTCCGCCAGGCCGCGCGCCGCGAACGGGCCGGCCGCGCCGCCCGCCTGGCCATGATCGCCGGCATTCCGCTGCTGGCGGTCGCGCTGCTGCTGCAGGGCGCCTGGACGCTGCGCAACGGCCTGGCCGCCAACTATCCCGCCCTGAAGCCGGCATTGAGCACGCTGTGCATACCGCTCGGCTGCAAGGTCGAACTGCCGCACCAGATCGACGCGCTGGCCGTCGAACAGGGCGAGCTGCAGACGCTGGCGCCGGCCACGTTCAGCTACGTGACCGTGCTGCGCAACCAGTCGCGTTCCGTGCAGGCGTGGCCCCATGTGGAGCTGGTGCTGAACGATGGCGCCGACAAGCCCGTGCTGCGCCGCGTGTTCGCCCCGCGCGACTACCTGCCCGGCCCGGACGACGCGGCGCAGGGCTTCCGTCCGCGCAGCGAACAGAGCATCAAACTATACTTCCAGGTGAACCGGCTCGAGGCATCGGGCTATCACATCGCCATCTTCTACCCTTGAGAACCTTATGAACCAGACCTCCCTGATCTGCGGCTCGCTCGCCATCGACATCATCATGCAATACGAAGGCCGCTTCGGCGACACGCTGCTGGCCGACCAGCTGCACAAGGTGAACGTGTCGTTCCTGGTGCCGACGATGCGCACCGAATTCGGCGGCTGCTCCGGCAACATCGCCTACAACCTGAACCTGCTGGGCGGCGATCCCCGCATCGTCGGCGTGATGGGCCAGGATTGCGCGCCTTACCTGGAACGCTTCCAGAAGCTGGGCATCTCCACGCAGAACATCCTGATCAAGAAGGATGCCTACAACGCCCAGTGCTTCGTCACGGCCGACTCGGACAACAACCAGATCAACGCCTTCCACCCGGGCGCCATGTCGTTCGCCCATGAGAACGACGTGGAAAAGGCCGGCCCGGCGCGCCTGGCGATCATCTCGCCGGACGGCCACCTGGGCATGCTGAAGCACGCCGAAGACCTGGCCCGCCTGGAGATCCCGTTCATCTTCGACCCGGGCCAGCAGCTGCCGATGTTCACACCGGAACAGCTGATCGGCTTCATCGACAAGGCCACCTACGTGACCTGCAACGACTACGAGATCGAACTGCTGATCGACCGCACGGGCCTGTCGCTGGCCGACATCGCGCACCGCCTGGAGGCGCTGATCATCACGCGCGGCGAGAAGGGTTCGGAGATCTACACCAAGGGCACCAGCATCGACATCCCGGCCGTGCCGGTGGCCGAAGCGCTCGACCCGACCGGCTGCGGCGACGCCTACCGCGCCGGCCTGCTGTACGGCCTGACGCACGACCTGGGCTGGGAAACGACGGGCCGCCTGGCCAGCCTGCTGGGCGCGATCAAGATCGCCCACAAGGGCGCGCAGAACCACGTGCTGACGAAGGAAGAGATCGCGGACCGCTTCGAGCAGGCGTTCGGGTACCGGTTCTGAGATTTCTGCTGACGTAAAAAAGGCGCCGATGGCGCCTTTTTTTTGGGGACTGTCCCTGCAAGGGCCTGTCCCCGGGGTTGAAGTTAAGTGGCCCTTCGCCAACGTCAAGAACAACCCCGGGGACAGGCCCGCCCTTCGGGGACAGTCCCCTACGTGCTGCGTCTATCCAGCATCGCCCGCGCAATCGTCCCGGCATCCACATATTCCA
>DKJA01000156.1:57624-93581 GCA_002454505.1 Oxalobacteraceae bacterium UBA6704 | reverse complement strand
GGGGACTGTCCCCGGCTTCATGGGGCCTGTCCCCGGGGTTGGTCTTCTATCCGCGTTCAGCGAACTTCAAAAACAACCCCGGGGACAGGCCCCATTCGGGGACAGTCCCCAGCCATCTCTATTTACCCAACCGGACCTGCGCACCCTCGCGCACATCCGTCAATGTATTCCCGAACAGCGTGCTGCGCAGCCTGGCCACTTCGGCGCCGCTGCGGTCATACAGCGGCAGCGTGGTGCCGGCCTTGGTGCGCACCGTGCGCTGTTCGCCATCCACCGTCACCACTACCTTGCGGCCCCGCGTGCCGGCAACCAGCGCCGCGGCGCCGGCGGCCAGCAATACCAGCACGCCGCCGAGCAGTGCCAGCAAAGGCCCGGCGCCGTACTGCAGCCGCACTTCGACGGGCAGCGCGGCGCGCGCATCCTGCAGCTTCGCCGGCGGCGTGAAGATGTCCGGCAGCGGATCGCCGGGGAACAGCTCGGCCATCCTTTGCCGGAACGCCTGCGACAGCTCGAGCCGCTGGCCGGACAGCTGCACGTCGATGCGGCCCGGAAGCACATGCGCCGAGCCGGCCGACGACAGTGCCGCCAGCGACCAGCCATCCGGCAGGTTCGCCACCGGCAGCTGCAGCGCGGACGCCAGCGGCTGCGGCTTGCCCGGTGCGAGACCCTTCACTTCGTCGCTGCCCAGCGAGATGGTCTTTGCTTCGCCGGCCAGCGACGCCTGAGCGGCGATATGCGCGGATGCGATCGTGTAAGGATAGATCGCGTTCTCCAGCCGCCACGTGATGCGTGCCGCTGGCGGTACGCCCTTGGCGTTGGCATCGACGTCGGCACGCAGGCGGCCGTCCGGCAGCACGCTGTACTGCACGCCCGGCGTGCTCTCGACGCGCGCGGGCACGAGGCGCACCGTGTCCTGGTCCAGCGGCTTCAGGCGCGCGGGCAGTTCCGTGATCACCTGCCGCAGCCGGCCGCTGGCCAGCAGCGCATCGAGCTCGCGCACGCCCTGCGGCTGCACGGCAAACACGTACACCATCAGCCCGTTGGCGCGGTAATGCCTGCCCTGCACCGGCATCTGCAGCGGGAACGCAAGGGCCTTGCCGATCGCCGTGCCGCCGTGGATCAACTGGTAGAACTCACGGTTGCGGCGGGCCGTCGCCTGGTCGTTGTTCGGGCTGTTGCGGTTGTTCGTGAACAGCCATACGAGACCCGGCTTGCCGGCCAGCGCGGAGTCGATGGCGCTGCCGACCGCTTCGCCCAGGTCCGTGTCCGCCAGTGCCGCACTGCCCGGCTTTTTCGCGACGGCCAGCGGACCAAGCACCGCGCGCATCTTGGCACGGTCAGGCTTGCCCTTCTGCGCCAGCAGCGCGCGCGGCGACGGCGCGTCGGGCTGGCTCTGGTTGAACGCGGCCAGCACCAGCGCATCGCCAGGCGCCATCGCCGCCTGCACCACTTCCGTCACCAGCGCTTTATAGGGCGACGCTGGATCGGCGTAGAACGGCTCCATCCAGCCTGAATTCTGCACCAGGAACACGTGCGACGTGGCCTGCGCGTGAACGGAACCCAGCGCAAGCACGGCGGCCAGCAAACCCCTGCATGCCTTCATGCAGCGCCTTCCAGCCGCCATCCGCGCAACGCGTTCCACGCCGGGTGGTGCAGCCACAGCGCGCCGTCGTAGACGAACGGCACGCAATCGGCCGGGTGCTTCAGGCGCGCCACCTCGTCGAGGATCACGTTGCGCTGGCCGATCCACTCGATCACCGTGCGGGGAATCACCTCGCCGGCCAGCGCCGCCTCGGCGCGGCCCTTGAACTGTTCGAAGCGCAGCACGAGGCCGGACGGCTGGCTGCGCGCCGCCGATACCATCTCCAGCAGCGGCAGCACCAGCGCTTCGTTGCGGTTCTGGTCTTCCACGTTTTCGACGGACCACGGATCGTCCTTCACCTGGTGGCCGCGCCGGAACAGCAGCGTGCCGAAGCCCAGGCGCACGCCGTCGACCGGTTCCACCTGCGCCGTGTCGGTACCCAGTTCGCGGAACGAATAACCGGCGCCATCGTTCCCGATCAGCCACAGGCGGCCGTCGCGGCTGCGCGCCGGGCCGCCCAGCTGCAGGCGCGGCGTCCAAGGAAAGGGCCAGGGCAGCCATTGGGGCGGCTCGCCGGGACGCCACAGCAACTGGCCTTCGTCGTGCAGCCAGTGGAGCCGGCCGTCATAGCCGAACGGGCGGCTCCAGCCGGCTGCCGGAATGGCCGTGCCGTGAATCTCCAGCACTTCCGGATCGCTGCCGTCCGGCGCGGCCGTCCATAGGCGCATGCCGTCCGGCGCGGCAAATGGGCAGGCGATCCAGCGGCCGACGGCACCGGGACTGGCGACGGGCGGCGCCTGCAGCACGGCCTTGGTGCGGAAGGTTTCCGTGAACGGGTTGAAGGCCAGCCGGAACAGGCCCTGCGCGCCGGGCACGATGCCCACTTCGCCGCGCGCGGGATGCTCGCCGGGCGGCAGCCACGCATATTCGGATGCCGTGAAGCGCAGGTCCGCCGTGCCCTCTTCCGGCGTGAACACGTGCCAGCGGGCGCCCGGCGCATCCCAGTACTGCAGCACGTTGCGGGTGTAGGCCAGCGCCAGCAGCCGCTGCGCGGCAAAGCCGAAGTTCGCCGCGACGAACACGCAGACGGCATTCGGCGGCGCCGGCATGCGCAGCTCGGCCTGGCCCACGTGGGGTTCGGCCGGACGGGTTTCCAGCGCCGCGGCCAGCGGCAATGCCGTCTGCGGCAGGCCATGCGGCACGTGACGGGGCAGCGGCTGCGCTTCCGCCGGCAGGTTCGCGCTGGTAGGGCCCCACCATGCGGCGTGGGCTGCGGCACGCGCCACTTCCAGCGGCGCACCGCACTCAGGACAGAATGTGAAACCTTCAGGGAAGATCGGCGCATGGCCGCATGACAAAGGCAGCGAGGCGCCCAGCAACTGCGCCACGTCCGGCAGGCGGCCGCGCGCGTGCTGCCAGTCGATGCGGGGCACGCCGCGCACGTGTTCGAGCTCGTAGCGCGCGGGTGCGCCGGCGTCTTCGCGCCACGTGCTGCCGCCTGCCTGCCACGTGTAGGTCATGCCTCTCCCGGTATATCGCTGTAGTCTTGCGTCAATCATAACGCAACTGATCGGGAAGACAGGACGAAAAAAAACGCGCCGTGCGGACGGAGCGCTTGTTTGCAATCAGTTGATGGCGCGATAAGCGTGAGTTGCGCGCAGTTACCGCGAATAGCTTACACGTCGGCGACGCTGCGCTTGGGTGGCGCGGGCGGCGCCCACGTCACGGATTCCGCCGCCGGCGCCGTATCGGCCGCATCGGAGTATTCCAGCCACCGTTTCAGGCTGTCCATGCGGCGGATGCTGAGGCCCTTGCCGCTGATGTAACCCACCTGTTCGAAGTATTCCAGCTTGGACTGCATCTTCGACGTGGTCGGCAGATTGTCCACCAGCCGCTCGTACGCCTTGCGCGCCTTCTGCTCCCACTTCGCCAGGTTCGGCTCGTTGAAGCGGTTGCTCTCGTAATAGATCGTCAGCGTGCGGTCGTGGTTGCCGAAGCCCACCACCGCCGCGCCCTTGCGCAACGTCAGCAGCACTTCTTCCTTGATGTCGGCCTTCGGCACGAACAGTGCCGCGCGTCCCTCCGCATCCGGCCGTTCCTGCGGCAAGTCCTGGCCAAACGTTATGCTCATTCTCGACTCCGTGGTTGCGCCGCGCTTGTTCTGATTCAATAGTTGCCGCCCGGCTATACCGGGAAGATTCTACCTTGGCCCCCGGGCCACTACAAGCGCAGCCGGGAAACAGCGGTCGTATAATGCCTTGGCCGCAACACTTGATGTCTTTTCTTGTCTCTCCAGCAAACATGACGAACTTCCCAGCCAGCGCGCTCGACGACGCGTCCCGCAACGTGGCCAGCCTGCTGGCCCACGCCCTGGAACACACGCCGGCGCAGGCCGCCCTGGTGGTGTACGACCGCCGCAGCGAACTCAATCGCGTGCTGACGACAGCTTACCGCCACGCGCTGCCGGACGGCGCCTTCATCGATTTCGACACGGTGATACCCGACGACGTGCTGGCCGCGTTCGAGAAACTGGCGGCCGGCGATTTGGTGGTGCTGGTGCAGACGACCAGCTTCCGGCTGAACGATTACCGCATCCGCATGGAGCTGTTCAAGCGGGGCCTGAAGGTGATCGAGCACATGCACCTGTCGCGCATGCCGGCCGAACAGGGCCTCGTCTACATCGATGCGCTGGCCTACGATCCCGCCTACTTCCGCGGCGTCGGCCACGCGCTGAAGGCGCGCCTCGACAGCGCGCAGCACGGCATGGTGGACAGCGGCGGCGAACAACTGGTCTTCGGATCGGCATTCGAGGAAGCCAAGCTCAATATCGGCGACTACTCGGCCATGAAGAACGTGGGCGGCCTGTTCCCCATCGGCGAAGTGTTCACCGAGGCGCGCGACCTGGAAGCGGTGAACGGCCGCGTGCGCGTGTTCGTGTTCGGCGACACGTCGTTCCGCGTCAACCGCCCCGCCACGCCGGTGACGATGATCGTCGAGCGGGGCCGCGTGACAGGTGTCGAAAACAGCACGCCCGCGTTCGACGAGATGCTGGAGATCATCCGCGCCCACGAAGGCGAGGTGTGGGTGCGCGAGCTGGGCTTCGGCATGAACCGCGCGTTCTCGTTCGAGCGCACGGTGGACGATATCGGCACCTACGAACGGATGTGCGGCGTGCACCTGTCGCTGGGCGCCAAGCATGGCCAGTACCAGAAGCCGCAACTGAAGCGCAAGGATGCGCGCTATCACGTGGACGTGTTCGCGGTGACCGAGGGCGTGTATCTCGATGGCGAACGGATTTACCAGGATGGCGCGTGGACCGTGTCCCAGGGCGGCACCGGCTGATACTCGGCCACCAGAAAATCGATCAGCTGCCGTACCTTCGGCGACGGCTGCCGGCTGGCCGGATACAGTGCCGACAGGTGATTCAATGGCAGCTCCCAGTCCGCCAGCACGGGCACCAGCCTCCCCTCGGCCAGGTCGCGGCACGCCAGGAACGTGGTGCTGTAGACGATGCCCAGTCCCCGCAGCGCCGCCTGGTGCAGCACCAGGCCGTTGTTCGACGCGAAGCCCGGCTCCACGCGCACGGTACGGCGCTCGTGGCCGCGGGCGAACTGCCACGCCGTGCCATCCGTCAGGTGGGAGAAATGCAGGCAGCGGTGGGCGCGCAAATCCTCCGGCTCGCGCGGCGCGCCATGCGCGGCCAGGTAATCGGGCGAAGCGCACAGCACGGCGCGGCACGGCGCCAGCGGACGGATGGCCAGCGCGCGGCTGTCCGGAATGCCGCCCACGCGTATCGTCAGGTCGAAGCCGTGGCCGATGGGGTCGAGCAGCGCATCGTCCACGTGCAGCACGGGCCGCAGCTGCGGATGCGGCACGCTGAAGCGGGCCAGCGCGTCGGCCAGCCACGTGCTGCCGAAGCTGGACGGCGCCTGGATGCGCAGCGGCCCGGCCAGCGCATCGCCCGCCTGCGCGATGGCGCGGGTGGCTTCCTGCGCCTGCAGCACGGCCGCGCTGCACGGTTCGAGATAAGCCTGGCCGGCATCCGTGAGGCTGACTTCGCGGGTGGAACGGTGCAGCAGGCGCACTTTCAGTTTTTCTTCCAGCTGCAGGATGTGCTTCGACACGAGCGCGCGCGACACGCCCAGCCGGCGCGCCGCGGCCGAGAAGCTGCGCTGCCGCGCCACCTCGACAAAGATCTCCATTGCGCGTAACTGGTCCATGGGGCCATTGTCATCAGTTTGGCGACAATGTGTCAACCACTTGCCGGCTATTGGTGACCGCCGGCGTTCCGTACAATGCGTCCATCCACAGCCAGCCCATACACGAGGACCCAGCCATGCTGAGCGCAGCCCAGAAAGAACAGTATCAACGCGACGGCTACATCGTCATCCCCGGCTTCAAGTCGCCCAAGGACATCGCGGCGCTGCGCGCCCGCGCCGCGCAGATCGTCGACGAGTTCGACCCGGCCGCGGCCAGCGGCATCTTCACGACGAAGGACCAGGAAAAGAAGGCCGACGAATACTTCCTCCGCTCCGACAACACGATCCGCTGCTTCTTCGAGGAAGAGGCGTTCGGCCCGGACGGCCAGCTGAAACAGGCGAAGGCGCTGTCGATCAACAAGATCGGTCACGCGATGCACGACCTGGATCCGGGCTTCCGTGCCTTCTCGGCCGATCCGCGCCTGGAAGAACTGGCGCGCGACCTGGGCCTGCACCAGCCGCAGGTCTGGCAGTCGATGTACATCTTCAAGCAGCCCGGCATCGGCGGCGAAGTGCGCTGGCACCAGGATGCGACGTACTTCGAAACGGACCCGATCAGCGTGACGACGTTCTGGTTCGCGCTGGAAGACGCGACGCTGGAAAACGGCTGCCTGTGGGCGGAACCGGCCGGCCATCGCACGCCGCTGCGCGAACGTTTCGTCCGCAATGGCGACCACATCAAGGTCGAGAAGCTGGACGCCACCCCATGGCCGGACGACAGCACCGCCGTGCCGCTGGAATGCAAGGCCGGCGCGCTGGTGTGCTTCCACGGCCTGCTGCCCCACTACAGCGCGCCGAACCGCTCGCCCGTGTCGCGCCACGCGTACACGCTGCACGTGACGGATGCGCAGACGAAGTACTCGGAACGTAACTGGATCCAGCGCGACGAATCGTTCCCGGTACGGGGATTCGTGTGACGCGTCTTTGCATCCTCGCCCCGCAGTGGGGCAATAACGACGTGCCCGCCGATGTGTTCATCGGCCGCGTGCAGGAAGCGGGCTTCGACGGCATCGAGATGTCGCTGCCGGACGATGCCGCCGAACGCGAAGACTGGCTGCGCCGCATCGCCGACGCGAAGCTGAAGCTGATCGTCGCGCAATGGCAGACGGTGTTTCATCCGGAGTTCACGGCGCACCGCGCAGCCCTGCGGCAGCTGCTGACGGATGCGTGCGCGGCCCGTCCGCTCCTGGTGAACTGCCATACGGGCAAGGATTACTACACGCGCGAGCAGAACGAGGAACTGATCGCGCTGGCCGATGCCATCTCGGCCGAGCATGGCGTGGCGATCGTCCACGAGATCCACCGCAGCCGCTTCTCCGGCCACCCGATGCTGACGCTGCCCTATCTGGACAGGCTGCCGGCGCTGGAACTGACGGCCGACCTGTCGCACTGGTGCGCCGCCTGCGAATCGCTGCTGGACGACCAGCCGGCCACGCTGGACGCGGTGCTGCCGCGCGTGCGCCACATCCACGCCCGCGTCGGCCACGCGCAGGGCCCGCAAGTGCCCGACTTCCGCGCGCCCGAATACGCCGCCGAACTGGCCGCCCACCTGGGCTGGTGGGACCGCATCGTCGCCTACCGCCGCGCCGCCGGCGCGCCAGCCATCACGATGACACCCGAGTTCGGCCCGGCGCCCTACACATTCCGCTTGCCCTACTCGCAGCAGCTGGTCAGCGACGCGTGGGAACTCAACGTGGCGATGATGCAGCTGCTGCGCGAACGCTACGCTCCCTGAAAAAAACGGTGACAGGCACCATTTGTTTTGCAACTGTTGCTGGAAAAACGGTGACAGGCACTATTTGTTTTGGCTGCGGCGCGAACACTACGCGCACCGAGAAAAAATTGCACCAAAATCGGTGACAAAATCGGTGACAGGCTCCATTTAATTTGCAACTGTTGCAAATTAAACGGTGCCTGTCACCGGTTTTCGGTGCTGAACCGCGCGGCGATTTCCGCGAATTCCGCTTCGATGGCCAGCATCGCATCCACGATGTCGGGATCGAAGTGCTCGCCGCTGCCCTGCCGGATCAGCTCCACCGCTGTTTCGTGCGTGAAGGCGGGCTTGTACACGCGGTGGGAGATCAGCGCGTCGTACACGTCGGCCACGGCGAGCAGCCGGGCGGACAGCGGGATCGCGTCGCCGATCAAGCCTTCCGGATAGCCGGAGCCGTCGAATTTTTCGTGGTGGCTGTAGGTGATCTCGGCGGCGAAGCGCAGGAAGGTGTCGTCGGTGGCGCAGGCGGCGCGCACGCGGTCGATCGCGGCGCGGCCGTGGACCGTGTGCTGCTTGACGATCGCGAACTCTTCCGGCGTCAGCTTGCCCGGCTTGCTGAGGATCGCTTCGGGGATGGCGGCCTTGCCGATATCGTGCAATGGCGCGGCCTTGAACAGCAGGGCCACGTTCGCGTCCGTCAGCTCACGCGCAAAGCGGGGGTGCGGCTGCAGCCGGCGCGCCAGCGCGGCCACGTAGTGCTGCATGCGCTGCAGGTGGTCCGGCGTGTCGGCATCGCCCATTTCCGCCAGCGTGGCCATGGCCCAGATCACCGCATCCGTCATCCGCGCCAGTTCCGCGGTGCGTTCGTGCACCACGTGTTCCAGCAGCCGACGCTGGTCTTTCAGCAGCGCCTGCGCGTGGCGCAGCCGCAGTTCCTTGGCCATTCGCACCAGCAGCGTTTCCGCCATCAGCGGATGGGGCAGCACATCGGCCGCGCCGGCCGCCAGCGCGCGCGATTCGATAGCGGCGTCATCGGCAAGTGTGAACGTGAAGAGTACGGGGATGCCGGCCGTGTCCGGATCGGCCTTCATCTGGCGCAGCACCTCGAACGCATCCGGGCCGGCCAGGCTGGCATCGACCAGCACGAGGCCGGGACGCGGCAGCGTGCGAACCTGCCGCAGCACGGCGGCGCCGTCGGCCGCCAGGCGAATCTCGTGATGGTCCTGCAGCGTGCTGCCGGTGCGGATCAGCTGCTCCGCCGTGCCGTCGCCGATCAGGACGACGGCCGCATGGTGGCCACTCATAGCCGTGTTCTCCTCTGATATCGAGTCAATGACGCGAGACGATGATACCGCACCGCAATATATCTTTGGAGAAACTTGACTGACAACAAGCAAACTTATTCCATCAGCGCCGGTGTGCCATCCTCAAGAAAGGCGCCAAAGCAACGCGTGCACTCCAGGCAGAACAGGTGGGCGACCCGCACGTTTTTCTGGCGCAGCACGAGCTGCAGGTGGCCTTCGGTACAAACGGGGCAGGTTTCCCGCATCGTGCCGCAGGTACGGATCTCGTCCGCAAGATAGGTATCGTCGTAGCGCACGCCGTCGACGACGGACTGCGGATCGAGCTGGACGAGGTAGAGTTGCGCAGGACCGGCGCGCTGCTCCGACGCCGGGGAATAATGCGCGATGGGGGATTCGCTTGCATGATTCATTGGGAGCTCCTGGCCCGCCACGGGGAAGACAGGCCCTGTGACGATAGCGAAATTGCCAGCCGCATGCAAGTATCGTTCGTGTGACATAAAAATCGTGTGAAGCAAAAATCGCTTGCAATTAGATCGCACGCTACCTATACTGTTTTCCATGGACACGAACAAATCTCATGGTCTTTCTCATGTACCGGTACTCGACGAACAGCTCTGCTTCGCGCTGTACTCGACGTCGCTGGCGATGAACAAGCTGTACCGCAAGCTGCTGCGCAAGCTCGATCTCACCTATTCGCAATACCTGGTGATGATGGTGCTGTGGGAGCGCGACGAGCTGACCGTGACCGAACTGGGCGACAAGCTGTTCCTCGACTCGGCCACGCTGACCCCGCTCTTGAAGCGGATGGAACAGGCCGAACTGATCAGCCGCACCCGCAGCGCCAACGACGAGCGGCAGGTCATCATCGCCCTCACCGCCAAAGGCAGCAGGCTGCGCGAAGCGGCCCGCGAAATTCCCGGCTGCGTGCTGGAAGCGAGCCAGTGCAATATCGACCAGGCCGTGGAACTGAAACAGCAGCTGGATGCCTTGCGCACCAGCCTGGCAAACAATGCCTGACCAGGCATCCTCACGCCTGACCGGCGTGACCGATAAGTAGCACACGATTTAATCGCTTTTTATTTAATATGTAGTGCACGATTTAATCACCAACAACCAAAAGGAGAGCCACCATGAACACCCTGAAAACCCTGATCGCCACCGCCACCCTCGCCGCTGCCGGCACCGCCGCAGCCGCCGCGCCGGGCGTCGACCCCGGCGTCGCCAAATTCCTCAAGGCGCTGGAAGGCGGCACGCCGATCGAAACGCTGTCGCCGGCCGATGCCCGCCAGGTGCTGGTCGGCGCACAGAAAGGCGCAAAACTGCCGCCCGCCGACGTGACGACGAAGCAGATCCAGGTCGACGGCAAGCCGCTGACGATCCACGTCGTCAAGCCGGCCGGCAGCAAGGGAACCTTGCCGGTGTTCATGTTCTTCCACGGCGGCGGCTGGGTGCTGGGCGACTTCCCCACCCATGAGCGGCTGGTGCGCGACCTCGTCGTCGAATCCGGCGCCGCCGCCGTGTTCGTCGATTACACGCCTTCGCCGGAAGCAAAATACGGCGTCGCCATCAACCAGGCCTACGGCGCCACCAAATGGGTGGCCGCGCACGGCGCCGAGATCGGCGTGGACGGCAAGCGCCTGGCCGTCGCCGGCAACAGCGTCGGCGGCAATATGGCGGCCGTCGTCGCGCTGATGGCGAAGGAGCAGAACCAGCCGAAGCTGCGCGCCCAGGTGCTGATGTGGCCGGTCACGGATGCCAACTTCGAGACGGGCTCGTACAACGCCTACCAGGAAGGCCACTTCCTCACCCGCAATATGATGAAATGGTTCTGGGATAACTACGAGCCGAACGCCGCGAAACGCAAGGAAATCCATGCGTCGCCGCTGCAGGCCACCACCGCCCAGCTGCAGGGCCTGCCGCCGACGCTGATCCAGGTGGCCGAGTTCGACGTGCTGCGCGACGAAGGCGAGGCTTACGGCCGCAAGCTGGCCGCCGCCGGTGTGCCGACCACGACCGTGCGCTTCAACGGCATGATCCACGACTGGGGCCTGCTGAACGCCATCGCCGACGTGCCCGGCACCCGCTCGCAAGTGCAGCAGGCGGGCGACGAGTTGCGCCGCCGTCTCAAATAATTTCAAATAAAGATATTCGGTGAATGCAGGGCGGACAGCCGGACGTCCGCCCTGTTGCCTTACCTAAAGGGCTTACAGGAAATACCTGTCCGCGGCGGACGTCCGCCCGCTGAAATATTTCACTGCTGTTACAAACGGGCACGGGCCACAGCCCTTGTCATCCGCTTAGAATACCCCGGCTATTTCCAATAATTAAATTTTTGCCCTGGGGTCTTATGAAGCGCATGCCATTGTTGTTCGCCGCATTGTTTGCCAGCAGCGCGGTGCTAGCCGCCGAACCGTTCGACGACAAATTCCGCCAGCTCGACGAGCTGCTGCCCACCGCCACCCAGTACCGCACCGCGTCCGGCGCACCGGGCCACCAGTACTGGCAGCAACGGGCCGACTACACGATCCGCGCCACGCTGGACGAAGCGAACCGCACCGTCACCGGTTCCGAGCAGGTCACCTACCACAACAACTCGCCGGACACGCTGACCTACCTGTGGGTCCAGCTGGACCAGAACATCTACAAGTCCGACTCCGACGCCCGCCGCGTGCAGACCGCGCCGTCGCGCGAAGCATGGATGGCGCCGAAAGGCGAGGAAGGCGCGAAGTTCGAAGGCCTGCGCAATGTGCTGGTCGGCCGCGAGTTCGACGGCGGCTTCAAGCTGTCGAATATCCGCACGAGCAGCGGCGCGCCGCTGAAGTACGTGGTCAACGGCACGATGATGCGCATCGACCTGCCGGCCCCGCTGAAGTCGGGCGACCGGTTCACCTTCGGCATCGACTGGAACTACAAGATCAACGAGCAGAAGGTGCTGGGCGGCCGTTCCGGCTTCGAGTACTTCGACGAAGACAAGAACGCGCTGTTCGAGATCGCCCAGTGGTTCCCGCGCATGGCGGCCTACTACGACGTGGCGGGCTGGCAGCACAAGCAGTTCCTCGGCTCCGGCGAATTCACGCTGGAATTCGGCGACTACGACGTCAAGCTGACGGTACCGGCCGACCACATCGTCGCCTCGACCGGCGAGCTGCAGAATCCCGGCGACGTGCTGACCGCAGCGCAGCGCAACCGCCTGGACCAGGCAAAGACGGCCAAGAAGCCCGTCATCATCGTCACGCAGGCCGAAGCGGAAGCGGCCGAGAAGTCGGTCAGCAAGGCCACCAAGACGTGGCACTTCAAGGCGAAGAACGTGCGCGACTTCGCGTTCGCGTCATCCCGCAAGTTCATCTGGGATGCCCAGGGCTACAAGAAGGACGGCACGAATGTGCTGGCCATGTCCTACTATCCGAAGGAAGGCAATCCGCTGTGGGAGAAGTATTCCACCGCGTCGATCATCCACACGATCGAGCAGTACAACAAGTACAGCTTCGACTATCCTTACCCGACGGCGATTTCCGTGAACGGCCCCGTGGGCGGCATGGAATACCCGATGATCTCGTTTAACGGCCCGCGCCCTACCAAGGACAAGAAGACCGGCGAACTGACGTACTCGAAGCGCACCAAGTATGGCCTGATCAGCGTGATCATCCACGAAGTGGGCCACAACTACTTCCCGATGATCGTCAACTCGGACGAACGCCAGTGGACGTGGATGGACGAGGGCCTGAACTCCTTCGTCGAATACCTGGCCGCGCAGGCGTGGGAGAAGGACTTCCCGATCGGCCGCGGCGATCCGCGCGACATCACCAACTACATGCGTTCGTCGAACCAGGTGCCGATCATGACGAATTCGGAATCCGTTCTGCAGTTCGGTAACAACGCCTACGCGAAACCGGCCACGGCGCTGAACATCCTGCGCGAGACGATCCTCGGCCGCGAACTGTTCGACTACGCGTTCAAGGAATACGCGCGTCGCTGGAAGTTCAAGCGCCCGACGCCGGCCGACTTCTTCCGCACGATGGAAGACGCGTCCGGCACGGACCTCGACTGGTTCTGGCGCGGCTGGTTCTACACCACGGATCCCGTCGACATCAGCCTGGACAACATCACCGAGTTCAATATCAGCTCGCAGAATCCGGAAACGGAAAAAGCGTGGAAGAAGGCCCGCCACGCCGAAGAGCCGGTGTCGATGACGGACCAGCGCAACGAAGGCATGGTGCGCAAGATCGACGTGCAGCCCGACCTGAAGGACTTCTACAACGAGCACGACGACTTCACGGTGACGAACGCGGACCGCAACAAATACCGCGAAGCGCTGGAAGGCATGGAGCCGTGGCAGAAGGAGCTGCTCAACCAGGGCAAGTATGTGTACCTGGTCGACTTCTCCAACAAGGGCGGGCTGGTGATGCCGCTTATCCTGGAGATCACACTGAAGTCCGGTAAAAAATACATCGAGCGCGTACCGGCCGAAGTATGGCGCTACTCGCCGACCAAGATCACCAAGCTGGTGATCACCGACGAGCCGATGACGGCCCTTACGCAGGACCCGTACTGGGAAACGGCCGACATCGACACGAGCAACAACTCGTGGCCGCGCAAGGCCGCCCCGTCGCGCCTGGAGCTGTTCAAGATGGAGCGCAAGCCGAACGACCTGATGAAGGACTTCAATACGCCGCTGAAGGGCGACGAGAAGCCTAAAGCAGACGACAAGGCGCCTGAAGCCACGGTGCCTGTGAACGGTGCGGCAGCGAAGCAGCAGGCCGAGACACAGCAACTGAAGCCGGTCGAAACGCAGCCGGCCGCGGAGCCGAAGAAGTAAATGCGGCGTCGCTTCATCAAGCTGCTTGCGGCGATGTCCGCCACGGCGGCGCTGGCCCTGTCCGGCGCCGCCACGGCCCATAACTACCATATGGGCCTGGCGGACATCGGCTTCAATCCGGCCACCGGCAACACGGAAATCGTCCACACCTACACGGCGCACGACGTCGAGGCGCTGCTGACGAACCTGTACCAGCGCCAGTTCGACCTGGGCACGGAGGAAGACCAGCAGGTGTTCCGCCGCTACCTGGACAAGCGCTTCACCATCACGGTGGCCGGTAAGCGCCTGCCGCTGCAATGGGTCGGCATCAAGGCCGATGCCGATGTGCTGATCGTGTTCCAGCAGGTGGCCGGCGCCGCCGTGCCCTCGGGCGCGGTGCTGTTCAATGGCGTGCTGTCCGACTTCATTCCTACGCAGGTCAATACGGTCAATTTCGGTGCGGCCGGTGCGCGGGCGGTGACGCTCACGTTCACTGCCAAGCAGAACGAGCAGCGGTTGCCGTAGTACGGGGACTGTCCCTGCAAGGGACTGTCCCCTCGGTTGTTCTTGACGTACGCAGATCATCCATAAAAGCAGAAAAACAACCCCGGGGACAGTCCCCGTTGGGGACAGTCCCCAGCCGTCGATCCATGAAACTCAAACTCCTTCCTCTCGCCCTCGCCGCCCTCAGCTGCGCCGCCCACGCCGACGACCCGTTTCTCCCCCGCGTGCTGATCGACGCCTCGCGCGCCAGCCAGCTGGGCGTGGCCGATGCGGCCGGCGACGGCACGGTGTCGCAACGCCAGCTGGAAGCGCGCACCACGTACCGGCCCGGCGAGCTGCTGGAAGCGACGCCGGGGCTGATCGTCAGCCAGCACAGCGGCGAAGGCAAGGCCAACCAGTTCTACCTGCGCGGCTTCAACCTCGATCACGGCACCGACCTGCGCACGACGGTGGACGGCATGCCCGTCAACCAGCGCAGCCACGGTCATGGCCAGGGCTGGACGGACCTGAATTTTCTCATTCCCGAGTTGTCCGCCCGCCTCGATTACAAGAAGGGGCCGTACTCGGCCAGCACGGGCGACTTCGGTTCCGCCGGCGCCACGGCCATCACCTACGCCAACCGGCTGACCAGCGGCGTCGCGAACGTGACTGTGGGCCAGAACGGCTTTGGCCGCGCGCTGGTCGCCGACTCCCCCGAGGTTGGCAATGGCAGCCTGCTGTACGCGCTGGAAGTCCTGCACAACGACGGACCATTCACCAACGGCGACAACTACCGCAAGGTAAACGGCGTGCTGCGCTACAGCGAGGGGTACGCGAACAACGGCTTCAACGTCACGGCGATGGCCTACAGCGGCCACTGGAACTCGACCGACCAGATTCCCAAGCGCGCCGTCGATGACGGCACGCTGGGCCGCTACGATGCCATCGATCCTACGGACGGCGGCAGTGCGCACCGCTACAGCCTGTCCGGCGCATGGCGGCGCACCACCGAGGACAGCTCGGCGAAAGTGTCGGCCTACGTGATCGCCAACCGCCTCGAACTGTTCTCGAATTTTACGTATTACCTGGACGACCCCGTCAACGGCGACCAGTTCGCCCAGCCGGACCGCCGCGTCACCACCGGCTTCGACGCCAGCTACAGCTGGCACTTCCACGGCGCCGACCTCGTCTCGACCACCACCGTCGGCGTGCAGGGCCAGAACGACAATATCCACAACGGTTTGTACAGCACCAGGGCGCGGCAGAAGCTGTCCACCACGCGCGAGGACCACATCGTTGAAACCAGCGGCGCCGTCTACGTGGAAAACCAGACGCGCTGGACGCCCACCTTCCGCACGGTGGCCGGCCTGCGGGCGGACCATTACCGCTTCGACGTCGACAGCGACCGCAGCGAAAACTCGGGCAAGGCCGACGACACGCTGGCCTCCCCTTCCGTCAGCCTGATCTTCGGGCCGTGGGCAAGCACCGAGTTCTACGTCAATGCCGGCAACGGCTTCCACAGCAACGATGCGCGCGGCACCGTCATCGCCGTCGATCCGAAGACGAATGAAGCGGTGGACCGCGTGACGCCGCTGGCCCGTTCGCGCGGCCTGGACTTGGGCGTGCGCAGCGAATGGGTGCCGGGGCTGCAGACATCGCTGTCGCTGTTCCGCCTCGACTTCGATTCGGAGCTCGTGTTCGTCGGCGATGCCGGCACCACGGAAGCGGGCCGGCCGAGCCGCCGTTACGGCATCGAGTTCTCCAACTACTACAAGCCTGTCAGGTGGCTGTCGCTGGATGCCGACCTCGCGTACGCGCGCGGCCGCTACAAGGATGCGGCACCGGAGGGCGATCACATCCCCGGCGCCATCGAAGGCGTGGCGCAGTTTGCCGCGACCGTCACGCCGCAGGGCCCGTGGTCCGGCGCGCTGCGGCTGCGCTGGTTCGGGCCGCGCCCGCTCGTCGAAGACAACAGCGTGCGGTCGCGGTCCAGCATGATGCTGAACGGCCGCGTGGGCTACAGGATCAGCCGCAGCACGTCCGTCGAACTGGAGGCGTTCAACCTCACCAACCGGCGCGACTCGGCGATCGATTATTACTACGCGTCGCAACTGAAAAACGAGGCGGCGCCGGTGGACGATTACCACTTTCACCCGATCGAGGCACGCTCGCTGCGGCTGACCCTGTCGCACACGTTCTGACGCTGCACGTTTCGCCGGGCGAAGTCGTACAATACGGCATCATTTTTTTACTGGTGATTGCCATGACTCCGGAGTTCACTCCCCTCGAACAGGTGACCGATGCGCTGCAGGCGCAGGGCTGGGCGCTGCTGGCGCCGGCCGACGTGGCCGCGCTGGCCGGCACGCCGCTGGCGCAGCTCGACGCGCTGATCCCCGCCTGGGAGAACTTGGCGCTGGACGAGTACCTGAAGGACGGCGGCCGCTATCGCCGCCGCCGTCACGCCAGCTTCGTGCAGGAAGGCGATGCGCTGGCGCTGTCCGCCCACCGCGCGCACTGGCAGCCGGTCGAGTACAACGCGCTGCACGGCGGCATGCACCGCATGTTCGCGCCCGTACTGCCCGAGACGATCGAACAGCCGGGATGGCAGGGCCTGCTGACGGCGCTGGGCCGCGTCTGCACGGCCGCCCGCGGCACGCGCACGTGGTACGTGGAAGCGCACCAGTTCCGCATCGACACCACCGACGGCATCGGCCGGCCCACGCCGGAAGGCGCGCACCGCGACGGCGTCGACTACGTGGCCGTGATCCTCGTCGGCCGCCAGGGCATCAAGGGCGGCGAGACGCGCATCTTCGAAGCGGACGGCCCGAACGGCAAGCGCTTCACGATGACCGCGCCGTGGACGCTGCTGCTGCTCGACGATGCGACCGTGATCCACGAATCGACGCCGATCCAGCCGCTGGGCGAACACGGCCACCGCGACACGCTGGTGATCACGTATCGCGCCGGCGGCTTCCAGGACGCTAGCGAGGCCTGACGCAGGCCCGCACTGCACGCACGGACAGCGGGCGCCGCCGCGCCTGCGTTTCCGATATAGTCAAATTCAATAATGATGTGGGGACTTCAGTGGATTCCAGCTACGAAATCGAACCGGGCGAAATCGAGATCCTGATCGTCGAGGACAGCCCGACGCAGGCCGAACGGCTGCGCCGCCTGATCCAGTCGGTCAAGTACAAGGCGCGGGTGGCCGCCAACGGCCGGCTCGCGCTGGAGGCGATCCGCGAACACAAGCCGCACCTGGTGCTGTCCGACATCGTGATGCCGGAGATGGATGGCTATGAACTGTGCCGTGCCATCAAGGCCGACCCGGCGCTGAAGGACACGCCCGTCATCCTCGTCACGTCGCTGAACGACCCGAAGGACATCATCCGCGGCATCGAATGCGGCGCCGACAATTTCATCCGCAAGCCGTACGCGGAAGACTATCTGCTGAACCGTATCGGCCACATGCTGGTCAACCAGAAGCTGCGCCGCAACCAGAACATGGAAGTGGGCATCGCGCTGTACCTGGGCGAGCAGAAGCACTTCATCAATGCCGAGCGCCAGCAGATCCTCGACCTGCTGATCTCCACCTACGAGCAGGCGGTGCAGGTCAACAGCGAGCTGCAGGCGCGCGAGCGGCAGGTCATCGAGCTGAACATGCGCCTGGCCCACCACGCCGGCCAGCTGGAGACGATCAACCGCGAGATCGCGCTGAAGAACGTGGAGCTGGGCGAGGCGAGCCGGATGAAGTCCGCGTTCATCGCCAATATGTCGCACGAGCTGCGCACGCCGCTGAACGCCATCATCGGCTTCACCGGCGCGCTGCTGATGAAGCTCCCCGGCCCGCTGACGGACGAGCAGGACAAGCAGCTGAACACGATCCGCTCGTCGGCGCGGCACCTGCTGTCGCTGATCAACGATATCCTCGACGTGGCCAAGATCGAGGCGGGCAAGGTGACACTGTCGATCGAGTCCGTGCAATGCCAGGACCTGGTTCGCGAAGTGGCCGAAACGCTGCGTCCGCTGGCCGCGCAGAAGGGCCTGGCCGTCGAAATGACGCTGGACGAGCAGCCCATCACGCTGGGCACCGACCGCCGCGCGCTCAAGCAGATCCTCATCAATCTGGCCAACAACGCCATCAAGTTCACCGAAAAAGGCTCGGTGCGGCTGACGCTGGCCCGCAAAACTGATGCGGACGGCTCACCCGTCACCGAATTTGCCGTGGCCGACACGGGCGCCGGCATCCGCCAGGAAGACCAGGCGAAACTGTTCCAGGCGTTCTCGCAGCTGGATTCGACGTCCACCCGCCACGCCGAAGGCGCCGGACTGGGCCTGTACCTGTGCCAGAACCTTGCCAATGTACTGGGCGGCACGCTGTTCTTCACCAGCGAGTTCGGCCAGGGCAGCGAATTCACGCTGCAGCTGAAAAAGTGACGGTCGCGTAGGTTCCGTACAACGCTCACCAAGTTGAGCGTTCTCAGCGGTTGAGCGGGTTTGCCGAACTTCTGGCGGTAAAACGTGTCCTGGACGTATTCATATCGGTTTCACCATGCCACGACCAAATATGCTGCACCGCACATGGCAGCTGGAAACGCTTCCGGAGGGTGTACAAGCAGACATCGTAGTATTACGGTATTGCACCGCAACATAAACGCGGTTATAGTGGAACTGTCTCCTCCAAGCGTTCTCCGAACAATTGGAATTCGCCCGCAGCCTCCGGCTTGCGGGCATTTTTTTTGCCCCTCGCAAAAATCTTATCAAACCCACAAAATCAGGGACAGACCCTGTTTTACGGGAAATAAAGTCAGGGCCGCCGGAGTGGAGAATGCTCTTTTTTGCCCGAATATTTCCTGGAAAACAGGGCGGTCCGGCGCTCCGGCTGTCCCTATTTTTCCCCGAACCGAAACCAAGCGCCTCGGGAGCCCCGGGCTAGCCTGCTTTTGAGGAAAGTTGCTCAAAAAATGGGGACGGACCCCATTTTCCGAGCAATATTTCTTGGAAAATGGGCGGTCCGCAGCAGCGGCCTGTTCAGGAGCGCAAAAGATCCAGCTGCTGCCGGGGTGGAAGGTGAGGGAAGACGGCGGCGAGCTGTGCGTCCGGCAGCCGCAGGTGCCGCTCGGCGACCTGGGCGAGCACGAGGCGGAAATCGGTGGTGACGGGCAGGTCGCGCCCTTCGTGCAGCGCGGTGCTGCCGAGGCCCGGCCAGTCGCCGTGGACCCGGCCGCCGTTGACCGCGCCGCCCAGCACCCACATGACGTTGCCGTGCCCGTGATCGGTTCCCTTGTTGCCGTTTTCGCGCGCCGTGCGGCCGAATTCCGACATCACCACCACCGTCGTATCGTCCAGCATCGGACCGAGCCGCTCGGCCAGCACGGCCAGTCCCTGCCCCAGCGGCGCCAGCCGGTTGGCCAGCTGGCCCGTGCCGGCGCCCTGCCCCGCGTGCGTGTCCCAGCCGCCCAGCGCGACGAAGGCCAGCTGCATGTTCGGGTCGTTGCGCAGCAGCGTGGCCAGCCGGGCGGCGTCGTCCGGGAAGCCGTTCGGCAGCGGCGCGCCATTGTTGGCCAGGTTCATCTCGGCCAGCATCCGCGCCGCCTGCGGCGAGGCGGCCGCATCGCGCACTTCGCGCCGGGCATCGCGACCGGCCTTGTAGACGCGCGCAAAGCGCTCGTCGTCCTCGTACATCCGGTCGAATGCGGCGGCCAGCGCGGGCGCATCCGCCGCGGCCGGCTTGACGGCGGCGGCACCGTTCGGCAGGTTCACCGTCGCCGCCCGGCCGGTCAGGATGCGCGGGATGGTCGGGCCGATACCCAGCGCGCGCGTCGGCGCCGAGTCGCCCGGCAGCGCCAGCACGAGGCGGTTCAGCCAGCCGTCGGGCGTGCGCTTGACGCCCGGCGTCGCCGATTCCATGTAGTCCTGCGCATCGAAGTGGGAACGGGTGGCGTCCGGCGAACCGCTGGCGTGCACGAAGCCCAGCTTCTTCTGCTGCCACAGCGGCAGCAAAGGCGCGAGCGCCGGATGCAGGCCGAAGTAGCCGTCGAGGTCGAGTGCGCCGTTCGCGCTGCCGGGCGATGCCAGCGCAATGGTCGCCCGCAGCCGGGCATACTCGGGATCGGCGACCGGTGCGACGACGTTCAGGCCATCGACGGCGCCGCGCAGCATGACGACGACCAGCTTCTTGCGCGTCGGCTGCGCGGCAGAAGCTGCCCAGATATTCGGCGCCACCGGCAATGCCAGGCCGGCGGCAAGCGTCTGCAGCAACGAGCGGCGGTCCATGAATCCTCCTAACGCTGCATGAAATCGGGGCTGCCGAGCAGCAGCGCGGCGCGCAGCCTGTCCGGCCCGGCGGCGGCCAGTTCGCGGGTCCGCGGCGACAACGCCGGCCCCAGTGCCGCGCCAACCGCGCCGGCATCGGCATTCCTGCCCAGCGCGGCGGCGAGGCCGATGCGGGTGCCCAGCGCGTCGGCGTTCAGCCACGCGTCGCGGGTATTCCTGTAGCCGTCCGGCGTCTGGCAGCCATACACCGGCATGCCGAGGCGGGACAGCGCACCGGCCATCTGCTTCGTGTCCGGTGCGGCGGCGCTGGCGCGTGCGGCGGAGACCACGTACTGGTACGGCGTCTTGAACTTGGCACCGGCCGCGCTGTCGTCCATGAATTCGGCGCTGGCGAACAGCGTGCGCAGCACGGCGCGGATATCGCCGTCGTTCAGCATCCACGTGCGCGTCATCCGCTCCACCAGCGCCTGCGGCGGCACGTCGGCGACGAAGTACTGCGCCAGCTTCATGCTGACGTGGCGCGCGGTGGCGGGATGCATCGCCAGGACGTCCAGCGCCATCTCGCCTTCGCGCACGCCGCGCGGTTCGACGCTGCGGCCCAGCCATGTCTTCGCGCCGCGGTCGTGCCGCTTCGGATCGAAATAGAACGTTTCCCCCTGCCCGATCAGCTGCTTCGGCCGGTACGTCCATCCCGTGAGCATGCGCGCCAGTTCCGTCACGTCGTGCTGCGTGTAGCCGCCATCGACGCCCAGCGTGTGCAGCTCCATCAGCTCGCGCGCGTAGTTCTCGTTGATGCCGCCCGCCTTCGACACCCGGTTGTCCAGGTAATACAGCATCGCCGGATGGTGCGCCGTGGCGCCCAGCAGGTCGCGGAAGCGGCCGAACGCATGGGGACGTATCGCATCGCGCTCGAAGCTTGTGGCCAGCGCGCGCACATCGCCCTTGCCGGCATAGACGTTGAAATGGTTGAACCAGAAATCCACCATCACTTCTTCCAGCTGGCGCGGGCTGTCCACCGCCCGCAGCAGCCGCGCCTGCGACGCTTCGTCGCGCAATTGGGCACTCACTTCGCGCTGGCGCCGCATGCGCTCGTCGCCGGGCGCATCGCGCGCAGCAAAGAGGCGCTGCAAGGCCGCACCGGCCGGCTCCTGCAACGTCGCCAGCACCGCCAGACGTTCTTCCAGCGCCACCGGCAACGGCAGCGCAGCGGGATCGAGCTGTTCGTCGATATAAGCTTGCACGCCGATTGCGGACACGCGCGCGATGTCGCCGGGGCGGGGACCGTAGGCGAGCCGGTTCAGCACATGGGCCGCCGCGGCATCGCCCTGCAGCGGCGCGGCGTGGACGGGGGCCAGCGCGCTCAGCGCAAAGGCCAGCCAGCACAGATAGTTCATCGGCGATCCTCCTGATGGCTTTATACGCCTTGCCGGCCGTCATGCCAAAGCCGGTTTTGTATCGGGCTGTAACGCCGTGTGACGCATTTGCCTACACAATACTTCAAACGATCGATTGAGTTATATCAATTGTTTGAATTCTGTGTTGTAATCCTGCGATGACCGAAAAACCTCCCCACCGGAAAACCCGCTCGGACGGCGAACAGTCGCGCGAGCGCCTGCTGCTGGCGGCGATGCAGCTTTTCGCCACGCAGGGTTTCGTCCGGACGTCCACCCGCGAGATCGCGCTGGCGGCCGGCGCCAACGTGGCCGCCATCAGCTACTACTTCGGCGACAAGGCCGGCCTGTACCGCGCCGCGCTGACCGACTTCATGCCGCCGCCGGAAGTCAATATCGCCGTCTTCGACCAGCCCGGCTTCACGCTGCGGCAGATGCTGGAGGGGTATTACATGCAGATGCTGGCGCCGATGATGGAAGGCGAATCGGCCGAGCTGCGCCTGCGCATGTGGCTGCGCGAGCTGCTGGAACCCACCGGCATCTGGCAGAACGAGATCGACAACGGCATCCGCCCCGAATTCGAAGCGTTGGCCGTGGTGCTGGCGCGCCACATGCAGGTGCCGGTGGACGACGAGATCCACCGCCTCGTGCACGCCATCGCCGCACTGGGCGCGCACCTGATGATCTCGCGCGACATCGTGGCCGCCGTCACGCCGCAACTGCTGGCGCAGCCGGACGCGCTGCAGCAGTGGATCGTCCGGCTGGTGGACTACGCCGAGGCCATCGTCAATGCCGAACAGATAAAACAGATAAAAATGAAAACGAAAGGAGCAGCATGAATTACCCCCGCTGCGCGCTGGCCATCGCCTGCGCGCTTCTACTCTCGGCTTGCGCCGTCTCCGGTCCGGCACCGGCGGTGGACGCGCAAGCCCCCGTGCAGTGGCAGGCGCCGTTGCCCCACCATGGCGACACCGCCGAACTCACGGGCTGGTGGCGCGGCCAGGGCGATCCTGTACTGGCCCGCCTCGTCGATGCGGCGCAGGAAGTCAGCCCGACCATCGCGTCGGCCCGCACCCGCATCGCCACGGCGCGCGAACAGCGCGTGGCCGCCGGTGCCGCCCTCGCGCCGACGCTGGATGCCGCCCTCGTGTCGCAGCGCGCCAGCCAGCAAAGCGCCAGCGTGCCGACGAACACCACGTCGCAGGCGCTGCTGCAGGCTTCGTGGGAAGTGGACATCTTCGGCGCCAACCGCGCCGTGCGCGATGCGGCCGAGGCCCGCTACCAGGGCGCGCAGGCCGGCTGGCACGACGCGCGCGTGTCGGTGGCTGCCGAAACGGCCAACGCCTATTACCAGCAGCGCGCCTGCGAGCAGCTGCTCGACGTGGCACAGCAGGATGCCGCCTCCCGCACCGACACGGCCCGCGTGACGCAGCTGTCCGCCGAAGCGGGCTTCGAGTCGCCCGCCAACCTGGCACTGGCCCGCGCGAGCGCCGCCGACGGCAGCAGCCGCGCCATCGCGCAGCAGGCCCAGTGCGACGTGGGCGTGAAGACGCTGGTGGCGCTGACGGCCATCGCCGAACCCGAACTGCGCGCGCTGCTGGCCGGCGCGGCCGCGACGATGTCGCCGGCGCAGGGTGTGCCGGTCGATACGCTGCCGGCACAAACGCTGGCGCAGCGGCCGGACGTGTTCAATGCCGAGCGCGAAGTGGCCGCTTCAAGCTTCGAAGTGGCCGGTGCCCGCGCGCAGCGCTACCCGCGCCTGACGCTGACCGGCTCGGTCGGCCGCGGCAACGTTCGCGCTGCCGGCGAGAGCGTCACGGCGAATACGTGGAACATCGGCCCGGTGCAGATGACGCTGCCGATCTTCGATGCGGGCCGCCGCCGCGCATCCGTCGATGCCGCGCAGGAGCGCTATGAAGCAGCCGTGATCTCGTACCGGGGCAGCGTGCGCCAGGCCGTGCGCGAAGTCGAGGAGGCGCTGGTCAACCTGCAGAGCGCGGACCGCCGCACCGCCGATGCGCAGACGGCGCTGGATGGCTATCGCGCTTCGTTTGCCGCGGCCGACGTGCGCTACAAGAACGGCATGGCCTCGCTGTTCGAACTGGAAGACTCGCGCCGCACCCGCCTGGCCGCGGAGAACGCGATGGTCGGCGTGCAGCGCGAACGCAGCGCCGCCTGGATCGCCCTGTACCGCGCCGCCGGCGGCGGCTGGAACCGCAACACCTCATCGAACTGACCACACCATGAACGAACTGATGACCAAGCTTACCCACAAGCCAGTGGCACTGGCCCTGCTGGCAGCATTCGCGCTGTCCACCGCCGGCCTGGTGATGTACAGCCCCGCCTCCACCGCCGCCGACGAAAAGAAGCCGGCTGTGACGCCGGCCCTGACGATCACCACCACGCGCCCGCAAACGGCCACGCTGCCGCTGCGCCTGACCGCCAACGGCAACGTCGCCGCGTGGCAGGAAGCTTCGCTGGGCAGCGAATCGAACGGCTTGCGCCTGACCGAAGTGCGCGTCAACGTGGGCGACGTGGTAAAGAAAGGCGAAGTGCTGGCCGTGTTCTCCGCCGATACCGTCAATGCCGACGTGGCGCAGTCGAAAGCCGCGCTGGCGGAGGCGCAGGCGAATGCCGCCGAAGCGCAGGCCAATGCGAAGCGGGCGCGTGCCGTGCAGGCCAGCGGCGCGCTGTCCGAACAGCAGGTGACGCAATACCTGACGGCCGAACAGACGGCCAATGCGCGCATCGAATCTGCCCGCGCCGCGCTGGCGTCGCAGCAGCTGCGGCTGCGCTACACGCAGGTGGTCGCACCGGATGCCGGCGTGATCTCGGCGCGCACCGCCACCGTCGGTTCGGTGGTCGGCGCCGGCACGGAACTGTTCCGCATGATCCGCCAGGGCCGCCTGGAATGGCGCGCCGAAGTGACGGCGGCGGAACTGAAGAACCTGAAGATCGGCACCACCGCCACGGTGAAAGCCGCCAACGGCAGCGAGTTGACGGGCAAGGTGCGGATGATCGCGCCGACCGTCGATTCGCAGACGCGTTCTGCGCTGGTCTACGTCGACCTGCCGCCGGACACGCGCAGCAACGCGCCGTTCAAGGCCGGCATGTTCGCCAGCGGCCACTTCGAACTGGGCACGTCCGGCGCGCTGACGCTGCAGCAGCCGGCCATCGTCGTGCGCGACGGCTTCTCTTACGTGTTCCGCCTGAACGCCGATTCGCGCGTCAGCCAGGTCAAGGTGCAGACAGGCCGCCGCGTGGGCGACCGCATCGAAGTGAACGGCGTGCCGGCGGAAATGACGGTGGCCATGTCCGGCGCCGGCTTCCTGAACGACGGCGACCTGGTGCGGGTGTCCAACACCGCCACCGCGGCGAAATAAGGACCGACGATGAATTTCTCCGCCCTGTCGATCAGGAACCCCATCCCGGCGATCATGCTGTTCGTGCTGCTGACGCTGGCCGGCCTGATGGCCTACAAATTCAATCCGGTGCAGGACTTCCCGGACATCGAGCTGCCCATCGTCACGGTCAGCGCCACGCTGCCCGGTGCCGCGCCGGCGCAGCTGGAAACGGAAGTCGCCCGCAAGATCGAGGACTCCGTCGCCACGCTGCAAGGCGTGAAGAACATCTACACCAAGGTGCTCGACGGCGTGGCCACGATCACCGTTGAATTCATCCTCGAGAAGAACATCTCGGACGGCGTCAATGAAGTGCGCGACGCCGTCTCGCAGGTGCGCGCCGACATGCCGGCCGAACTGCGCGAACCGGTCGTCAGCAAGGTGTCGACGGCGGGCCGCGTGATCCTCACCTTCGTCGCCGAGAACCGCGCCAACAGCGGCACGAAGGTGGATGCCGCCGACCTGTCCTGGTACGTCGACAACACGGTGGCCAAGAAGCTGCTGACGGTGCCGGGTGTCGGCTCCGTCAACCGCCTGGGCGGCGTGGACCGCGAGATCCGCGTCGAGCTGGACGATGCCCGCATGGCGGCGCTGCGCGTCTCCGCGCTGGACGTATCGCGCCAGCTGCGCCTGGTGCAGAAGGAAGCACCGGGCGGGCGCGGCGACGTGTCCGGCGCCGAGCAGTCCGTGCGCACCATCGCCACCGTGCAGTCGGCGCAGGAACTGGCCGTGATGGACATCCCGCTGGGCGACGGCCGCCATGTGCGCCTCGACCAGGTGGCCACCGTCACCGACTCGATCGCCGAGCCGCGTGCCATTGCGATGCAGGACGGGAAGCCGATCGTCGCCTTTGAAATCTTCCGCACCAAGGGCGCCAGCGAAACAGCCGTGGCCGAAGGCGTGCGCGCCGCCGTGGCCGAGCTGCAGAAGGCCACGCCGAACATCGAACTGAAACAGTCGATCGACAATGCCTTCCCTGTCGAGGAAAACTTCGAAGGCTCGATGGAACTGCTGTACGAAGGCGCCATCCTGGCCGTCGTCGTCGTGTTCTGGTTCCTGCGCGACTGGTGCGCCACGCTGGTGGCCGCCGCCGCGCTGCCGCTGTCCGTGCTGCCGGCCTTCCTCGGCATCTACTGGTTCGGCTATACGCTGAACACGGTGACGCTGCTGTCGCTGGCGCTCGTCGTCGGCGTGCTGGTGGACGATGCGATCGTCGAGATCGAGAACATCGAGCGCCACCTCCACATGGGCAAGACGCCGATGCAGGCGGCGCTGGAAGCGGCCGATGAAATCGGCATGGCGGTGATCGCCACCACGTTCGCGCTGGTGGCCGTGTTCCTGCCGACGGCCTTCATGGGCGGCATTCCCGGCAAGTTCTTCAAGCAGTTCGGCTGGACGGCCGTGCTGGCGGTGCTGGCCTCGCTGGTCGTGGCCCGGCTGCTGACGCCGATGATGGCGGCCTACATCCTGAAGGCGCCCAAGCCGAAGGACGAGACGGATGGCTGGCTGATGACGCGCTACATGCGCACGATGAAGTGGTGCCTGAACCACCGCATCGTCACCGTGCTGGCATCGGCCGTGTTCTTCGTGTGCTCGATCATGCTGGTGGGCCTGCTGCCGACGGGCTTCGTGCCGCCGGCCGACCGCGCGCAGACGCAGATCAACCTGGAACTGCCGCCCGGCTCCACGCTGGCGCAGACGCTCGCGGCATCCGAACAGGCGCGCCTGGCGGCGATGCGCGTGCCCGGCATCACGGGCGTGTTCAGCTCCGTCGGTGGCGGCTCGTCCGGCGATGCATTCGCACCGGGCGCCGCGGCTGAAGCGCGCCGCGCGGTGCTGACAATTACCACCGTCCACCGCACCGACCGTCATGAAACGATGGCGGAGATCGACGGCGCCTTGCGCAAGCAATTGGCCAATGTGGCCGGCGCGCGCTTCACCGTGGGCCCGCCGGATACGGGCGTCAAGATGCAGCTGGTGCTGCAGTCGGAAGACCCGGTGGCGCTGAACGCGGCTGCCCGCCAGGCCGAACGCGAACTGCGCACGCTGCATGGCATCGGCGGCGTGACGTCGTCCGCTTCGCTGGTGCGGCCGGAGATCATCGTGCGGCCCGACTTCGCCCGCGCGGCGGACCTGGGCGTGACGGCCAACTCGATCGGCGAAACGGTGCGCGTGGCCACGGCCGGCGACTACGACTTCGACATGACGAAGATGAACCTGCCGGAGCGCCAGGTGCCGATCCGCGTCAAGCTGCCGGATGCCGTGCGCGCCGACCTCGATGCGATCGGGCGGCTCACGGTACCGGGCCGCAACGGCCCGGTGCTGCTGGCGAACGTGGCGACCATCACGATGGAATCGGGTCCGGCGCAGATCGACCGGCTGAACCGCAGCCGCAACGTGACGCTGGACGTGGAACTGGGTTCGCGCTCGTTGGGTGAACTGAACACGGAAGCGCGCGCGCTGCCGTCGTTCCGCAACCTGCCGCCGAACGTGCACATCGCGGAACTGGGCGATGCGCAGGAGATGGCGTCGCTGTTCGCCAGCTTCGGCATCGCGATGGCCATCGGCGTGCTGTGCATCTACGGCGTGCTGGTGCTGCTGTTCAAGGACTTCATGCAGCCGGTGACCATCCTCGCCGCGCTGCCGCTGTCCATCGGCGGCGCCATCGTGCTGCTGCTGGTGACCGGCAATGCGCTGTCGATGCCGTCGATGATCGGCCTGATCATGCTGATGGGGATCGTGACGAAGAACTCGATCCTGCTGGTCGATTACGCGATCCTCGCGCGGCAGGCCGGCATGAGCCGCTTCGATGCGCTGGTCGATGCCTGCCACAAGCGGAGCCGCCCGATCTTGATGACGACCATCGCGATGGGCGCCGGCATGATGCCGCTGGCGCTGGGCCTGGGCGCTGACCCAAGCTTCCGCGCGCCGATGGCGATCACGGTGATTGGCGGACTGATTACGTCGACGCTTCTGAGCCTGCTGGTGGTGCCGGCCGTGTTCACCTATATCGACGACGCGGAACACCTGCTGGGGCGGATCGTGCGCAAGTTCCGCAAGCATCCGGCGCACGCGCCGGTAGGCGAAACCCAGCACTAAGTTGGCTGGGGACTGTCCCTGAACAGGGACTGTCCCCGGGGTTGACCTGCATTGGTTACCATCGACCCCACAGATGATAACCATCGATTTAAACCACCTTTCGCACCGGGTCCATGAAGCCTAAGATTGCGTCATTCCCGCTCCACAGCGGACAACGACAAATCGAAGGAACCATCATGAACACCACGCAAACCACTACCTCCGTGATCCCCGCCATCGGCCGCGTGCTGCTGGCGGCGATCTTCGTCATCAGCGGCTTCGGCAAGCTTGCCGCGCCAGCCGGCACGATCGGCTACATCGAATCGGCCGGCCTGCCGTTCGCCACCGTGGCCTTTGCCATCGCCGTGGCGGTGGAGCTGGGCGGCGGCATCCTGCTCGCCATCGGCTACAAAACCCGCATCGTCGCTGCCGTACTCGCCGCGTTCTCGATCGTGACCGCGCTGGCATTCCACAGCGCCATCGGCGACCAGAACCAGTTCATCAACCTGATGAAGAACTTCGCGATGGCCGGCGGCCTGCTGCAGGTGGTGGCCTTCGGCGCCGGCGCCTACAGCATCGACCAGCGCGGCAGTCGCTCCGCCTCGCGCCGCGCCGCATAAAAATAAACCGGTGACAGGCACCATCTATTTGGAAATATTTCCAAATAAATGGTGCCTGTCACCGGTTTTCTTGTGCCTAATTCCCGGCAGGCAGGCGCACCTCGCCGGAAGCGATTTCGGCGAGGTCGCGCAGCGCCTGCAGCTCGGCGGCGCGCAGCTTGCGCGGTTCGCGGTCGATCACGCACAGCGTGCCGAGGGCCTGGCCGGACTTGTCGCGTACCGGCACGCCGGCGTAGAAGCGGATGCGGGGATCGCCCTGCACCAGCGGGTTGTCGCGGAAGCGCGCGTCCACCATCGCATCCTCGACAACGAACACGTCGTCGTTCAGCACCGCGTGCGAGCAGAAGGCCCATTCGCGCGGCGTTTCCTGTGCTTCCAGCCCCACGCGCGCCTTGAACCATTGGCGGGTCGATGTCAGCAGCGAGATCAGTGCGATCGGCGAGCCGGTCACCATCGACGCCAGCCGCACGATGCGGTCGAAGCGCGCTTCCGGCGGCGTATCGATCAGGCCGGAGGCGGACAGCGCCACCAGCCGCGTGGCCTCTTCGCGGCCGATCGGGTAGTCGGGCGCCCTCGCCTGCCTGAACTCGGCCAGCGAAGTGGGGGACAGCGCCGCCTCGACCGCCTGGCCGACGGTGGCGGCCGGATGGGCCGGCGTGCCTTCCATCAGCCGGGCGATATGGGACAGCCGCGTGCGGCGGTGGCCGCCGGGCGTCTTCCACGACTCGATGGCACCGCTCTCCATCCACAGCTGCACCGTGCTGGTGGCCACGCCAAGCAGGCGGGCCGCCGCCGTGGTGGTGAGGATGGGATCGCCCTGGTCGATAACCTGCAAATTCGATGAATCATTCATGGGCGCAGTATACCAGTGCAAGCGAGACAATTGATGAATTTGACGGAAAGTAGCAACAAATTCAGCAAATTCATCAATTTAAGTTGCCTGTCCTAAACATATGAGGCATCATCTGCTCTGCTTTGTCGAAATCCCTCGGTCATTACCGCCAGTCACACGGAACCGCCTCATGAACGCCTATCGCAATGCCTCCATCGCCACCAAGCTGTATTCGGCGTTCGCACTCGTGCTGCTGTTCACGGTGATGCTCGCTGTCTTCGCCATTTCCCGCGTCGACCTGATCGACGGCGCGCTCGACCGGGGCGACGAACTGCGCGCCACCCAGCTGGACCCGCTGTACGAAGCGCGCGAAGCGCTCGACCAGACGGGCATCGCGGCGCGCAACGCCTACATCTTCGATAACGACACGGCATCGCTGCGCGAGCTCGATATTCTCGACAAGCAGAAGGCGCTGTACCTCGCCACGGTGGTAAAACTCGATCCGCTGCTGGGCGCGAACCCCGATTTCGTCAAGGTGAAGGCGGGCCTGTTGCAGATGGCGCAGGAACTGGAACGGCCCCGCAAATACCGTGCAGCCGGCGACCAGACCGCGTACGGCAAGTTCCTCGTCGAGGAATGCAGCCCGCTGCGCCGCCGCATCGTCGCCGACATGGACGTGCTGCTGCAGGACCTGAAGCGGGCCGATTCGGTAGCGACGCAGGCCGCATCCGACCAGGCGGACGGCGCGCGCTTCTGGATCGCCGCGCTGGCCATCGTCAGCGCCGTGCTGTGCATCACCATCGGCATGCTGATCGTGCGCGGCCTGCTGCGCCAGCTGGGCGGCGAGCCGGCCTATGCGGCCAGCGTGGCGCGCGCCATCGCGCAGGGCGAGCTGCACCGCCCGGTCGACACGGGCCGCGCCGCATCGGACAGCCTGCTGGCGGCGATGCGCACGATGCGCGATGGCCTGTCCCGCATCGTCACCAATGTGCGCAGCGGTACTGATTCGATTACTGCCGCATCGGCCGAAATCGCCCACGGCAACCAGGACCTGTCCAACCGCACGGAACACCAGTCGGCCGCGCTGGCCCAGGTGGCCGCGTCGATGAAGCACCTGATCGCGTCGGTGCACACGAATGCCGGCTATGCGGCGGAAGCGACGCGGCTGTCGGAACATGCGACGAGCGTGTCGCGTGAAGGTGGCGAGGCGGTGGACGGCGTGGTGCGCACGATGAACCTGATCGACGAATCGTCGAAAAAGATCGTCGACATCATCGCCGTCATCGACGGCATCGCGTTCCAGACGAATATCCTGGCGCTGAACGCCGCGGTGGAAGCGGCACGGGCCGGCGAACAGGGGCGCGGCTTTGCGGTCGTGGCATCCGAAGTACGCAACCTGGCGCACCGCTCGGCCGCCGCGGCGAAGGAAGTGAAAGCGCTGATCGAGGATTCCGTCAGCAAGGTCGGCGCAGGCACCGCAATGGTGGGCGCCGCCGGCCAGACGATGCAGAACGTCGTCGACGGCATCGCCCGCGTGACGACCATCATTGGCCAGATCTCCGAGGTGACGCAGACGCAGACGGGCGACATCGAGTCGGTCGATGCGGCAATCGTGCAACTGGATGAAATGACGCTGCAGAACGCAGCACTGGTGGAAGAAGCCGCCGCCGCGGCCGCATCGCTGGCCACGCAGGCGGATCAGCTGGCGGGCGTCGTCAACACCTTCCAGCTGGAAGAGCACGGCACGCAGCTGCTGCGGGCAGCTTAACGGCCCAGCTCGTGTCCACTTTCCCCACCTTGGTGTCAGACACCGACGCAGACACGAGCTCGAGTATTGGAGGCTGCGGCCGAGTTCGTGTCCATGTCGGTGTCTGACACCAAGGTGGACACGGCCTCGGCCGTAGCGCTTAACGCAGCTTGATCGGCTTGCGGTAAGGGGCGAATGGCGGTTTCGGGAACTGGGCCGATGCGTAGTTGGTGCGGAAGCACTCGGCTTTCTTGCCCTGCACGTCGGTCGTGCTGTCGACGACCTTGCCGGTGGCGTCCAGCGTCAGGATGATCGTCACCGGCCATTTGGTGATGTCGTGGCAGTTGCCTTTCTCGTCCAGTTTCTTGGCGTTGTTCCAGGCCAGCGATTCGTCTTCGTACTTCATCGCGGCAGGGTTGGGGAACTGCGCGTTGAACTTGTTCATTTCGGCTGCGTAGCCGGGATTGGCCGCCGGTGCCGGTTCGTCCGATTGCCGGGAGCCGCCGGACATCGTCTGGCAACCGGTGGCGAGTGCTGCGACAGCGCACAGGGCGCCCAGTTTGATGAATGGATTGCGCAAGATGTTCTCCTTGTTGTGTTTGCGGCCGCGCGAGGGTGAGGAGGCGGCGGGACTTACTGCCGTGTTACCTGAGCAGTAAGCTTCTTGTCGCAGTGTATCTTTCTTGCAAAAGTGACAGCGCACGATTCGTGCCCGCAGGAATCCACTCACCGCCCGGCCTCCCACCCTCCCCCCAGCGCCCGATACAGATCGACCGAAGCCGTCAGCAGCCGCGCACGCAGCTGCAGCCGCGTGACATCCGCCGCGTACAGGTTGCGCTGCGCATCGAGCTCTTCCAGGTAGGCCGCGTAGCCATTGGTGTAGCGGTTGTGCGCGATGCGCAGCGTTTCGGCGGCCGTGGCGCGGCGCGCGTCGTTCTGCACCACCTGCTCGCGCAGCCGCGTGATGGCATCGAGGCCGTTCTCCGTTTCGGCAAATGCCTGGCGCACCGTGTTCTCGTACGTGATCAGCGCCTGATTACGCTGGGCGGCCGCGGAATCGGTGGCGGCCTGCACGCGGCCGCCGTCGAAGATCGGTGCGACCAGCGAGCCGCCGATGCGCCACAGCCCCGCCGTCCCGTGCAGGAAGTCGCTGAAGTCGGCGGACTGGATGCCGCCCGATGCCGTCAGCCGGAACGACGGCAGCAACTGGTCGCGCGTGGCCGCCAGCTGCGCGTTGGCGGCGGCGATGGTCTGCTCGGCGCGGGCGATGTCGGGACGGCGCCGCAGCAGTTCGGACGGCAGCCCGGCCGGTACCGGCGGCGGCGCCAAGTCGGCCAATGTGGTGCCGCGCGCGATCGCACCCGGCACGCCGCCGGCCAGCAGCGCCAACGCATTCTCCTGCTCGAAGATCTGCCGCTGCAGCTGCGGAATCTGTTCGGCCGCCGCATCGTATTCGGCCTGCGCCTGCAGCGATTCCAGCCGCGAGCTGTAGCCCACGTCGAACTGGCGGCGCGCCAGGTCGCGCGAACGGGCGCGCAGTTCCAGAGTTGCCTGCGCCAGCTCCAGCTGCGCATCGAGGCCGCGCAGGTTCAGGTAGCCGCTGGCCACATTGCCGGCGACGGACAGCGCGGCCGCATCCAGGTTCGCTTCTTCGGCCCGCGCGGTGGCCGCCGCCGCCTCGGTGGCATTGGCCAGGCGGCCCCACACGTCGACCTCGTAGGCGGCCTGGAATTCGGCGGCAAACACATTGGTGATGTAAGGCTGGCCGGTGACGGCCGACAGCGTGCGCGTGCGCGCCGGCGCCGTATCGAACGACAGCGTGGGATTCTGCGCGGCGCCCGCCGCCCGCACGCGCGCCCGGTAATCGAGCACGCGTTCGCGGGCGATGCGCAGGTCGCCATTATTGGCCAGCGCCTGCGTCACCAGCGCCGTCAGCGCGGGATCGTTGAAGCCCTGCCACCACGCCGCATTGACCGGTTGCGCCGCGGCGCCATCGGGCAGCGGCGCGCGCCATTGCTCGGGCATCTGCAGGGTGGAAGCAGGCGGCGCGGCCACCTTTGCGGCACAGCCGGCCAGCAAAGCGGCCGCCAGCAAGCCAGGCAATACGCACAGCCTCATCGCGTCGCTCCTGCCGGCGCGGGGTTGGTCCCGGCATCGTTCAACTCCGCCGACGTGTCGATGCTGACGATCACCGACATGCCCGGCCGCAGCCGCTCGGCCAGCTTCTGGCCCGCATCGATGCGGATGCGCACCGGGATGCGCTGCGCAATCTTGACGTAATTGCCGGTGGCGTTATCGGCCGGCAGCACGGAGAACTCGGAACCGGTGGCCGGCGAAATGCGCTCCACCTGGCCCGTCAGTTCGGCGCCGTTCAGCGCATCGACCTTGAACGTGGCGCCCTGCCCCACGCGCACGCCGTTCATCTGCGTCTCCTTCAGGTTCGCGATGATCCACATGTGGCGCGGCACGAGCCCCATCAGTTGCGCGCCCGAATTGACGAACGCGCCGCGCCGCACCGTGACCTGGCCCAGCTGGCCGTCGGCCGGCGCCTCGATGCGCGTGTTGTCCAGGTCCACCTGCGCGGCCTTCAGCGCGGCTTGGGCGTTGGCCACGGCCGCTTCCAGCGACGCGCGGTTGACGGTCACCGACTGCGACTGCTGCCGCGAGATTTCCACATTGGCCTGCGCCTGCGCCACGGCTGCGGAAGCCTGCGCCCGCGCCGCCCGCTGCGCATCGAACTCGCGCTGCGACAATGAGCCATCCTGCACCAGCTGTTCGACGCGGCCCAGGTCCGCATTGGCCCGCGTGGACTGGGCACGGGCGTTGGCCAGCGCTGCTTCCTGCAGCGAAATTGTGGCGGCCGCACTGCGGCGCGACTGCTCCCAGTTCGCCAGCGCGGCTTTCTGCGCCGCCAGCTGGGCCCTGGCCTGGTCGACGCGCTGCTCGTAGATGCGGCGGTCGATCTCCACCAGCAGCTCGCCTTTCTTGACGAGCTGGAAATCCTGCACGTGCACCTGCGTCACGTAGCCGGACAGCTGCGTGCCGATCACCGTCACCTGCCCGCGCACCAGCGCGTTCTCCGTCGACACGATGGGGCTCGTGAACGGCGGCAGCCGCCAGGCATACAGCACCACCAGCACGCCGATGATGGCGATCAGCGCGAAGCCGATGGCGGCGCCCCACTGGTGCGGCACGTCGGGCTGGCCCGGCGCGGCCGGCGGTGGTGGTGGCGCCGCGGCAGGCGCGGTGACGGGAGGAGCGGTATTGGATTCGTTTGTACTCATCGTGATCCGGAGTTGGTCAGGGAAACATTGGCCAGGCCTGTCTGCGCATTCTGTGCGACGGCGGGCGTCGCCGGCCGGCGGGCAGTGCAGGTCTGCCACAGATGCACCGCCAGCATCCACACGAACGTGGCGACGGCAACGATGCTGATCAACAGGAAGACATCGTTGTAGGCGAGGATATTGGCTTCGCGCGTGGCGGCGGCGCCCAGCAGCGCCACGCCTTCCGCGCTGCGCAGTGCGGGATCGGCCAGCGTGCCGGCCAGCGAACCGCCGCCGGACTGCACGCGCGCAGCGACTAAAGGATCGAGCAGTGTCAGGTGTTCGACCAGCTGGCTGGAATGGTATTTTTCGCGCATCACCTGCACGGTGCCGACGATCGCCGAACCAAGCAGGCCGCCCAGGTTCTGCGTCATCGAGAACATCAGCGAAAAGCTGATCAGGTTCTTCGGCTGCGCGATGATGGCGCCGAAGCCGGACACGAACACGGGGCCGATGAAGAACACGCCGGCAAACGCCAGCAGGCCCTGGCTCAGGTACATCTGCGCCGGCCGCGTGAGGTTCGTCGCATGCGAATCCATGTAGGCGCCGAGGGCCATCAGCACCAGCGAGAACAGCAGCGACTGCTGGATGCGCGTGGGGGTGATCGTCAGCGCGCTGGCCGCCATGCCGGCCACGCTGGCCACCAGCGTGACGAGCCACAGCTCGCGCATCTGGTCGTTCTGCAGGCCCAGCGCGTTGAGGAAACCGACGGTGCCCGTCGCCTCGGATTGCACGATGCGGATCAGCAGCACGGCCAGGGCGAGGCGCACCATGTTGGCCGTCGTCAGCCAGCGGATGTTCAGCAGCGGATTGCGGCGATTGTGCTCGATGGCGATGGCGGCCGTCGTCAGCACGATCGAGCCGGCCAGGCACCAGCCCAGCCAGGGCGCCTCGAACCACCACACGGTACGGCCCAGCGCCAGCACGGCGCACAGCAGCGCCACGCCGGGCGCGAACAGGCCGAAGGTGACGAAGTCCAGTTTTTCAAACGCGCGGATGCGGTCGCCCGGCGGGAGTTTCAGCAGCAGCACGCAGCCCAGCGACACGAGGCACATGCCCAGCTCGAAGAAATACAGGCCGCGCCACTCGCCGATCTCCAGCAGTTCGGTCGAAAACAGCCGAGCCACGGGCAGCGCCAGCTGCGAGAAGCCGATG